>JABITN010000009.1 GCA_018700525.1 Opitutales bacterium | reverse complement strand
TCAACACACCCCCCGAGTCAAATCGGAACAATTGTACCGAACGAAGAGACACATTCATTTCCTATCAACACGAAGATACTCAATGAGCGGTAATAGGGTAACGCGAAGCATGGCGGGAATGGCGGTGCTTCCCAAGCACCAAGCCAACAATAGATCAGCACAATCCGCTCGACCCGCGTTCAACTAAACCTGTTCGGAGATTGCCACACCATGCACCAAAGGTAAATTTCATCCACTATGAAAATCGATAACCTTCCCAATGCACTCCGCCAAGAAAGCGGACTCTCCCGCCGTCTCTTCCTGGCCTACGCCGCTTCCCTCTCATCGATCCCTCTCCTAAGCCGCTACGCCTCCGCCGCTCCGGCTCACGTATTAACCAGCGATCCCTTCACCTTCGGCGTCGCGTCCGGTGACCCCGATCACGAAAGCGTCATCCTCTGGACCCGCCTCGCGCCCAAGCCCCTAGAACCCGGCGGCGGCATGCCCAAGACTCCGGTCGAAGTTCATTGGGAGATCGCCGAAGACAACTCCTTCAAAAAAATCGTCCAGTCCGGCAAGGTCAACGCCACGCCGGAACTCGGTCACTCCGTCCACATCGAACCCCGCAACCTCAAGCCAGACCATTGGTATTCTTATCGTTTCAAGTCCGGCGACGCCATCAGTCCCGTCGGCCGCACCCGCACGCTCCCCGCACCCGACGCCTCACCGGACAAACTCCGTTTTGCCGTCACCTCCTGCCAGAACTTCGAACAAGGCCTCTTCACCGCCTACCAACAAATGGCCGCCGACAGGCCCGACTTTGTTTTTCACCTTGGCGACTACATCTACGAATACGCCGGAATAAACGGCAAAGTCCGCACCCACCAAGGGCCCGAAATCGAATCCCTTGACCAATACCGCATCCGCTACGCCCAATACAAAGGCGACAAGGATCTCCAGGCTATGCACGCCGCCTGTCCATGGTTCGTAACCTGGGACGATCACGAATTCGACAACAACTGTGCCAACGATATTTCCGAACAAGAGGGAATCGATACCGCCAAATTCCTCATCCGCCGCGCCAACGCCTATCAAGCCTACTATGAGATGATGCCTCTGCGCACCTCCTCGCTTCCCGTCGGCCCCAACATGACTCTCTATCGCAAGGGGAGCTTCGGCACTCTCGCCGAATTCTTCATTCTCGACACCCGCCAATACCGCAGCGACCAACCGAACGGCGACCGACATAGTCCCTTTAATACCGCCGCCACCAACCCACGACAAACCCTCCTCGGCAAAACCCAACGGAAGTGGCTATTCGATTCCCTCTCCCGCTCCAAAGGTACCTGGAACATCCTCGCCCAACAAGTCATGATGGCTCTCGTCGATCGCTCGAAGGCCAACTCACCAGCCGCCTACTCCATGGACCAATGGCCCGGCTACGCTCACGAACGAAAAGTTCTCCTCAAGCACCTACGGGACCACAAAATCAACAACCCCGTTGTCCTCACCGGCGACATCCATTCGAACTGGGCCAACGAGCTCCGCGTTGACGACTTCAAGCCCGACCAAGCTCTTGTGGCCTCCGAATTCGTGACTACCTCCCTTTCTAGCAGCGGCAATGGATCATCGCAATTCGAAGGCCTCGACGAATTCCTCGGTCGCAATCCCTGCACAAAATTCCACAACCGCCAACGCGGCTACATCATGTGCGACGTTACTCCCAAGACCTACTCCGCAGACTACAAGGTCATCGACAAAGTCACTAGCGCAGGCGGCAAGACGACCTCGCTCGCCAAGTTCACCGTAGAATCCGGCCGACCCAATATCCATACGGCTTAAACAATTCGCAGAATCGCAATCACAAGCCCGCACGTCTCCTCGAAGACCTCTGCGATCTCCATTAGATGCCAGCTGTTTCGAAGCCCAACTTCTCGTTGATGCGCCTCGAAGCCTCATTGTGCTTAAAGTAAAAGCTCCTAGTCTAACCTAACTACCTGAATCTTATTTCCCTCCCCAATGCCCAGAAAACAAGACTAAGAGCAAAAATCGCTCAGAGACTGCGAATCAAGTATTCTGCTCTAGCTGAACAGAATGGTTTTGTTGCCGTGCACTAGCACGCGGTCTTCCAGGTGGTAGCGCAAGCCCCGGGCTAACACCGTGTTTTCGACATCCTTGCCCTGGCGCATCATATCTTCGATGCTGTCGCTGTGCCGGACGCGTACGACATCCTGCTCGATTATCGGGCCGGCATCGAGATTTTCCGTGACGTAGTGGCAGGTCGCGCCGATCAGCTTCACGCCTCGCTCATCCGCCTGATGATAGGGCTTCGCACCGATGAATGACGGGAGGAAGCTGTGGTGGATGTTAATGACATTGTGCCGGTATTTCCTGCAGAGCCAGGCTGGGAAGATTTGCATGTAGCGAGCCAGCACAATCGTGTCAGGCTTCGCCTGCTCGATGAGCTCTCCAGTCTTCTCGAAGGCTGCCTGCTTAGCCTTGGATTCCTTCGGCACCGGCACATGATGAAAAGGGATGCCATACCATTCGACTAGCTCGCGTAGCGTTTCGTGATTAGAGATCACGCAGGGAATATCGAACCGCAGGTCGCCCCCCTTCCAGCGATGCAGCAAGTAAGCGAGGCAGTGATCGAATTTACTTACAAACAGAACGATGCGGGGCTTTTGGGCGAGATCGGTTAGCCGCCAGTCCATTTGAAGTTCATCCGCGAGCGAACGAAAAGTTGTCGCGAATTCGCTGGCAGACATTTCGGTATCTAACAATTCAATACCATAGCGCATAAAGAACGTCTTGCTGCGTACGTCCTCGTATTGATTGGATGCCGTAATATTGCCTCCATGATCGGCAATAAAAGTGGCCACGCGGGCAATGATGCCCACTTGATCCGGACAGCTGCCAACCAGACGCAAATGCGTGCTATCAATCTTCATTCAAACGGTTAAAGGATACGGTTGCTCTTATATTGGTCTGGATATGACGTTCGACGACCGGCTTGGCGGATCCGCCGTCTTCCTCGCCCCATACCACGTTCACTTCAGTGTTGTCGGGAACATCCTCATCGACCATCGCCAGCGAGAACCAACTGCGAACATTGGATGTGTAGACAGTATAGGTAGACAAGCCGACGACGCGTCCATCAGCGACGATCTTATCGAACGGTAAAATTGAATAATAAGCATTGGGAACCTCCATATATTTGAAGCGGTCGCCGGAGCCTAACTGACTGGCAAAAACCTTTTGCACATCTTCGTCATTCCATTTCAGCCAAACCTTACGTCGGTGCGGCTGATCGGCCATCTTTTCCAGTGCCGCTCTACCGATGAAGTCGTGGTCAAAGTTGATGTGTTTGCCGTAGCCAAGATCCCATGGGGTCTGGTAGTAATCTTCGATATTGTCAGAATAGAAGCTGCCGCCGAGGGATGCATTGGCCTCGAACCCGTTTGCGCTCAGCCACTCGCGGTAGGGCTTCATTGCTTCGCCGCTATAGATGGCAGGCATCGGTGACGGGATCCAGCCACTTTCCGGTGATACGGTCGAGTAGGCGCGACTGCCGCCCATGACGAGGTCAAACTCTGGGCCAGCCTTCAAGAGCGCCTCGAGAATGATATCACGGTCTTCGACGGGGCCGTGTAGTTCGAGCCCGCCCATGCGCGACATGTTGTGGTTGAGGGCCCGCACTTTTTTGCCTGCGATTTTGAGGTCGCCCAGATTGAAAAACTTGATATCCGGGAACTCACCTTCGTGTACGCTCTTAATGAGGTCCAAGGCGTTCGGTCCCTGTATCTGATAACGATAAATGAGCCGCGAGTCATCATTGCTAACAGTGCGCTCGTCGCGCGTCACCTTCACGTCATAATTGCCGCTCTCCGCATGGAAGTGCACCCAGTTCGGCACAGAAGGACGGCCAACCACGCTTACCCTGCCTTCGGCGTGGCCGAACAGGATCGCATCGCCGATCACATAACCATCATAGTTGCAGGCCACGAATTGCTTGGCCTTGTTCGTCCCGAAATTCTTCAGCGTATTGACCCCGATGTCCGAAAGCAGGCGCTTCACATCCGGTCCTTCGAAGTAGACATCCGTCATATGGAAGGATTGATCGAAGAGCACCACACTCTTCTGCCATGCCTCCTGCTCGTCGCGCCAATTGGTATATTGACCGGGAAAAGGGAAGTCGTAGCCACCGACCTGGGCGTGGCGCAGCATTTCAACTGGGCTGGGGTGTGCTTGGAGTTTTGCTTCTAGGGAGGCGTTATTTTGAGTGTTCATATTTTTTGCATTCATAATCCGTATTTGTGTGGTGATAAATTTTCACGCGGAGTAGTTATTTTGGCGCAGCCATTGTGCACTTTTTTCAAGCCCACCGAATGGGTAAAGGTGAAAATTCTGCGAGCGGTTGACTTTATTGATAAATTTGGATGGGTCGCCCGATAAGAGCAGACGCCCCAGGCTGAACCCTTGTTTTTTAAGCACAGCGGTTGATGCCGAGACGCCGCAAACTTTAGCATACTTTAAGAGCGTTTTTAGCGAAGCAGGGCCGGGAACGCCAACGCGCACAGCTATGCCTGGAGCTAGAGTCTCCATTTGCTTGAGGTAGACGTTTACTTTTTCGGGCAAGAAACTCCATTGGGTAACAATCTCAGCGGCGTTGCCTTGTTCACTCAATAAATCGAGCTTTTTAAGCAAACTCTGTTCGGCCTCCGCATCAACTGGATTACCCTCTGGGTGTCCAGCTATAGCCACAGTGGAAATGCCGGATTTTTGAAAGGCTTTGGATTGAAGCACCTGTAAGCTATTTTGGTAGGGACCACTGGGCGAGCTGAGGCCTCCAGCTATGACAAGAACCTTCTCGATGGCATGATCACGCAGCCCTTCGAAAAAGTATCGCAGTTGGTGATCATCGCTGAAGCCACGGGCGGCGACGTGGGGTACAGGCTCAAAACCCGCAGCTTTCAATTGGGCTAGGGCGCTGAGAATGTCTCGTTCATCAGTCCCAGGAATCATAGTGACGAAAATTTCTCGCACCAACCCAACCAGTACATCGGTTCGTTCGGCATGAGCGGGGACAATTTCGACGGTCCAATTGTGATTTGTTGGACTATTGGTATAAGACATAATCAGGCTGGTTTGTTTCTCAAAAAATGGTTTCAGCTAGTCTTCAGGTTCGCTTAGACTGCCATGGCTTCGAATTGACGGACCCCTCGGGAACGGTGCTCTGTGCCGAGGTCGCGGATTTGAGTATGAGTCAAGATGCATTGGGCGCAAGTTTGGCAACCAAACATCTTTTCCTTCAGCCATTTCTCTGTCTTGAATATTATGCTCATTTCTGCTCGGCGGGTGCTCGTCCCGAATCACAAGCATAATAGCAGATCGCTTCATTTTATCTTGGATGAAACGGTTCAATCTAATTGTATTATCCGGCAATGGAGAATCGAGAAGCAAAAAAACTGGTCCGTCAAACTCCCGCGCCTATCGAAGTTCCTATTGGGCAGACGCGTGTACTGGAAAGCCATCATGCTGCCGGTTTCGAAATGGAGCTGGATCATTGGGCATTTCATAAAATTTGCTGGGTCGCGGTCGGGCAAGGTGAACTTGAATTTTCAGGTAGCTCAACGGATATCCAACGCAACGACTTTCTGGTTTTGCCAGCGGATTGGCCGCATCGTTTTGTCGATGATCCAAATGAGCCACTGACGCTAGTGATGATCTGTGTCGATCAAGCGTTAACAGCGACCGGTTCAGCATTGAATTCGATTTGGTCGAGCACACTGAAAAAAGGAACGCTTGGGCAAGCGCGTTGTGCCAAATCGGCATTTCATCACAACGCATTCGTGGATGATTTTCGCAGGGGCCTACGCGAGCAATTGGAACGCGACGCCGGCTGGCAAATCGCATTAACGGGGGTTGCTCAAAATTTACTCATTCGAATAGCGCGAGGGCATTGCGTCACTCGTGAAGCTTTCGAATCCAATAGCGTCGCAGCCGTGCGCGGTTCGATCGAACACCTGGACCAACACTTCAACGAAGCGCAGCGCATCGAAGACATGGCGGAACGCTGCGATCTTTCGCCGCGACGCTTTACAACATTATTCAAAGCGCAGACAGGTCAAACCTTTAGCCATTATCTCAATGAACGCCGCATTGAGTATGCGCAACAACGCTTGCGTCAAACGGGACACATTCTCTACGCCTGTTACGAATCCGGCTTTAACGATCTGGCCTATTTCTACCGTGTATTCAAAAAACACACCGGTCAGACTCCCGGCCTGTACCTGAGCGGAATTGACCGATAAGTCATTCCTCTTCGGCAATTCTTCAATTCAAGGTTCTTGGAATGACTTTTTTGTATTCTTATTTCACCATCTGCTTCTCAATGCGGGGCTATATAGACTTGAACCAATATCTTCAAATCAGTTGATTTCAACGACCATGGACCCACGCTCGCGTAAAGCGCGCTTTCCTTTGCGGCTGATAAGCTGATTCAAATAAGCCTTCCACCGTCTTTTTATACTTACTGAACATCTTATGCTCCTCAGGAAAGCCTACCCCATCTTCTGCCAGGTATCGGATACTTCATGACGGAAAAAACGCTGCTGGTACCACGAATTCGGGATCTGAATACATAGATACCCTAACATATACCGGACCGATTTCTCCATCTTTGATTCAGATAGAAATCCGCGACAAACGCGGCAATGTTCTAGGCCCCAGCCAGGAGGGTGAAACCTACATGAAGTCCTCTTTAAACATGCGTTGCTACTGGAATAAACCCAAAGAAACGTCCGAGAGACTGAGGGTTGGTTGACTCTATTCCGGAGAGCTCGGCTTTCTCAGCGAAGATGGATATCTCTACATCGCAGAACGCGCCAAAGACATTATCATTAGGGGTGGCGAGAGCATCACGTGCGGAAAACCAAGGGTGAGCTTCGGTTAGATACTTTCGATACGATCATGGCTAGAGGGATTAATAGGTATATAGCCTTCACTCTACCCCAATCATTCACGAGTATGCGAGAAGACCCGACATCGGAGCTTTTGAATCCCTATCAACAATAGTAAATAAGGTCCAAATGGCTGGTGGAACTTGTTTCCTATTTCAGGGAGCGCCAGACTCTTTACGAAGAAGAGATGATAATTTAAAAGCGCGGGCAAACTAAAAACGAGACGCTTGAACTAAACGACCTTCACCCTTTTACGCCGAGACCAATCGATTTACAGTAGCGGATACTTTCTTCGATCTCCGCCTTCTGGTAATTCTGAGTGGCTTTGTCCTTGTTGTGGTCGGCCCGGTCGGAATTCGGTCCAACTGGAGCCTTCCAGGGATCTCTAGCCTTTCCTTGTCTTGCCCATTTCAAATACCGAGCAAGCGTTGTAGCCTTCATGTCTCGAAACATATCCATGAACCCATCGTCAAGAAAGGGGATCTCGCGATTGAAGCCTGAAATGGTTTCAATGTGTACAGGAACACCCGGACAAATCTCCTTAAAGCGTTTGAAGTATGCTACCCAATCTACGTGGCCCTTGCCCATAGCCGTCCATTGGACGGTAGTTCCATTTTCAGAAACCCAAATTGCGGAATCTCGTAGGCTGGTTGTTGCCGCATAAGGTCCCATGATCTCCAAGTTTTCTAGTGGATCTTCCAGCGTCCAAGAGGCATTCCCTGCATCGAGATTTGCAGCCATGTATTCCGAACCACCTGCTTCTTCGATAAGGGTGACTACTTCGCTGGCTTGCATGTCACCCGCGTGATTTTCAACGGCTATTTTGATGCCTGCGTCGAGGGCTTGGGATCGGCAGGCACGACAAACTTTCGCAGTATCTTCGATCCGAGCCATGATACCGCCCTCCGTTTGGCGATCGTCACGATTGCCGAGAACAACTCGTATGACAGGCGACCCCAGGTTTTCGGCTACGCGAATCGCCAATCGAAGGTGCTCTTCCGCGTTGCCCCAATCGTCTTTGAAGGTGACTGAGGTCGGACAAATGCTCCAAGTTCCCACATGAATATCAATTCCCTTGTCAGACGCTTTCTTCCGAACGTCGACTAAGTATTTCTTATCGAAGCTCTTGAAATGATCGAGATCCGACATAAACAACGAGTCGATTCCCAGCTTCTCGGAATATTCGAGATGGTCCTCTACCATCCAATTCATCGCGCGCACCGCGAAATTGTCATAACCAAGTTTGACTCCCTTGCTGCCGTGATGGGCAGCTAAACCTACTAGGGGACTGGCCGCAGCGGCTAATCCGCCAGCTGCCATAGTTTTCATAAATTGTCTGCGATTCGGGATAATAGTCGATTGAGCCATAGCGTTAATATTTTAGATGTTGGGACGAAAAATTCTAAAACATCGAACTCCCTTTCTTCAGGAAAGCAAAATCTTTGTTCAACAAAGCATCTCCGGGGCAAGCCCCGAGGTATTTCAAAGGTAGCGACCGATCTTCGAGCGGTCATTATAGTTGAAGTAGCTGAACGACTGCGTCGTTCAGTGGTCGTTGAGAGATCGGCCCCTAGCAAAGCCAGCAACGAAGCAAGCTTCGAAGTATTTACCCGTAGGAAATAAAACGGTTTTCACCCAAACTTTAATCCTCGGACTTCCGCCGAAGAATGGTTGAGTAAAGCGGGGAGGGCCAAAAGCCAAACACCCCCATAAAGCGAGGTTATAGAGCTACTCAATCCCGAATTTGTAAACCGTTTGAGAGAAGTACTCTTCCCCTGGG
>JABITN010000134.1 GCA_018700525.1 Opitutales bacterium | reverse complement strand
GTGCTCAGCTCGATTTCAAGTCCTATAAGTGGAAAGACAGTTATAGCTGGTTGTTTTTCAAGCAGGCCTCGTGCCTGACTATCGGGACTGATAAGGTTTCCGAGGTTTACGTTCATCAGTGGCCTGAGCTAATGACTCCGAGCGGGTCCCGACCCGAGGACAGCGAGCTCCCTGGAAAAAATGATACCTATGACCCGACTTCACCGAAGTCTACGCAGCGAATCTGGTTTCCGGATCTGGTGCCGCAAAATAGAAACAACATTCAGAAAAACCTCCGCTATGGACATAAATTTAATTTTGAACGAGGCTTCGGGGTTAGTTTAAGCAGTAAGTATGGGTGGGATGTAAATCTTGGCCCCTCCTACACCTACTCCAATTTTTATACTGCGGACGACAAACAAATCCGGACTGAAAAAGGGCCGAAACCTCTCCATCAAACAGATTCAACTGATCCATCGGAGGAGGCCGGGACGGATTCAAGGGATTGGAAGGGCTGGAGCATCCACGAGCCAACGGAGCCTGTTCGGATTGAACCTTGGGATAACATCGGACTCGCAGTTCTTCGCGGAATGGGTCGGGGAATGCCTGGTGTGAGCCGTATCATTAGCTCGATTACCAATGAGGACTTTTGGGACAGTTTCGGGAAGACTGCTGAGAAAGAAGCCGAGGAAGAGAAGACAAGTCAGAGGCAAGCCGAAGACACGGATAGCGATCATCTAGCGTGGGAGTGGGGCATGGCCGACAACATCTTGCCTGCTTATGATCTGACCACCGATGACTGGTACCCATCGGCGTGGAAAGATAACGCGGCCGTAGAGAAGATAATCGGGAATACACTGACCTACCGTCTTGGGGACTATCATGACGTCTACGTGAGCGAGGACGAAAAAGTATCCTCGGAAGTGAAATGGGAAGGGACAAATATTACCGAGAGCGAGAAATTCAAAAGATCGGAGTCGCGAACAATAACCAATAACGTTTTTGAAGAGGAACGAATTAATTCCGTTCTAGAGCATACGTTAGCACTCAAACTTACCGATTTCTCTCAGACCTTTGTGTCGGTGACGTCAAGTGCTGGTGGAATCGAAACTGAATGGAATGCCTTTGGGATCGAGGTGGAAATGAGCCAGCTCGATGTCGACATTAGTCAGTTTGCGGGAGTTCTGGAGATCGATACCGAGGTCAGTTATGCAAATACTGACATGCTGGTTTCCGGCGCGGCCAAACGTTTGGCCGACGCTAGAGTAAATGAGTTCACAACCAAGGCAGATCTCGTCAAGAACAACATCAGTACAGCATTGGCACAGTTGAACACTGAAATGGCAGCCACTCGCACGGAAAATAATGCCCTGATGAACGAAATCAATACCGGTCTTCAGGAGCTGGAGGCAAAAATGGCTCAGCTTGAAAATACGGTGACGAGCAACGAATCTCGCGTGAGTGACTTGGATTCTGCATCAATGAATCCGCGAATGCGAGGGTTGTTTGATGGCGGAGCCTCCGCTCTTTCCAACGGACGCAACTAACGGATACCCCGATGTCTGATAGTACTGAATCCACGACTGCTGCAAGAAAATCCGTTACACGACCTGGAGTGCGGAGCTCCGTTGCAAAACGGCAGTTTGGGGCGAGTGTGGCGTCCGTTGCGATCGAGAACGCAGCTAACGAAAGTAAGACGGTTCAGATTCTTTCTTTAGAAAGCGGGTTTTATGATCAATCCCAGAACTGGGTTGGCGGGAGCGCGTTTCGCCTTGCTGCGAGAGCAGACGGAACCACCATTGCGGACTTCGCGGACCCCCACCATAATTTCATTCTAGTAGAAAGCTGGGGGTGGGATTATCGGATCTTTACTCATGGTCATAGTACGAACTTCATCCCCATCGGCGCATCAGTCCCAGCAAAGGGTCAAAATGGAATCTCGGGAGAAATTAATAACGCTCCGTTAGACTGGCTGGGCGCGCTGCAGACCGAATACTATAGCGAGGGAGGAACAAATACTGACGCGTTTTTCCAACGGCAACTTGCGGGCGAGATTCGCGTTACTGAGACAGCAGGTAACCGATATAAATTTGAGGATGGCGATGAATTTTACTTTCCGGAGGTAGGGACAGAGCTTCATACATTTGGAAACTGGGATGAGCTGAACCTCACGCCCTACGCAGATAACCCCGACAGGTTCCTTGATAGCGATATTACGAAGAAAGGTGTCGTTGAGATCACGCTGTTGAACGAACCCATTTTTTCGACCAGCAGTCTTGAACATTTTGGACCGCTAAAAGTATGGATAGACCCGCCTGGCGGAGGAGGGATACGAGCTACCGCCACGATAGAACCGAAAGATCCAACCGCGACGTGGTCTGGTGTAGGCCCCATCAAGATTGATAACCCGGGCTCGGGTTATACATCTCCTCCGAGAGTTCACATCAGTGGCTCCAATGGCTGGAGACTCCCCCCCGGATATCCAGTCATTGAATCGAGAATTGCCTTCCTCGGGGGCTTCGACGGGGGTAAGTGGCCGACGATCTTTGACAAGTCTAAAGGGACCAGTACTCCGTCAAGTTTTGATACGGTCACTGTCACACCTCCCGCTAGCGATACATCTAGTGAGCTGAAGCTTGCCTTTAAATTTTTTCATCAACGAGACCGCGGCAGCCCCTTGTTTGAGGATGTGGCTTTTTCTGGAACCCCGCTGTACCGCGGGGAACCCACGAGTTTAGATGGCATCCTGCCTCCCGAGCTTTGGATGGATTACCACCCCTCCTTCATGTTTTCGGAACGAAATTTTGGGCACTCATATACCCATGCGAAAGGTCTAAACGTCAACTTCAACATGCGGACCAGGGATTACCATTTCGGGCCACAATTCTCAGTAGAGTATTCGATGAAGGAGCCTGAGGAGAAAGCGGCGCCCAAATGGACCAAGACCCCCGACCCCGCTTGGGAAATAGATTTAGATAGCGCGAGGGCCGAGATCTATAACGGATCGAGCATTAGGGAGTATCGGGAGGATCTGCTTGGAAATCGAACTTCGTACCAGTTCGGGGATACCTATTCCTATCAGTGGGGTTATCAGCGCAGCGTATGGCTGGCGGGTCCGGACCTTTACGATGGTGGGGGAGATGATTTTGCTGAGGCTGTTGGTCGGGAAGAAATGTCTACGACCCAAACATTTCCTGGAGGATTGAAACAGCACGTTGCCTACATTACGAAGAATGAAGCAGTAGAAACCGTGGGGGGAACCAAAAGCTCCACAACGAATATCGAGACCTCGATTGATAGCGTGACCTATCAGGGTGCCGAATTTGGCGCGACCACCTTTGGGACCCTGACATCGACCAATGTGGCCCCAATTACGATGATTGCGAAGGGTCCGCCCGTTGGGAAGATCCCAAACGTAACGAATCTCTATCCGACCATCTCCGTGGACCTTCGATTAGGAGTTGCGAATTTCGATATTCGGTTACGACCCAACGTCGTGAAACTTAAACTGCAACCGTTAGGTCTTTTTTTTGGGGCCTTGAAAGGTGCCTTTAACTTTGTTGTGACTCGGGTCGGCGCCCCGGGATGGGCGGTGAAAAACGAAATCGCCTGTGAAATCGACTCTACAAAGATGATAGCGCATATTAACGAGACAGAGGGTTCGATTAGTGTCCTTCAGGATGAATTAGACGCCCTAGTGGTGGGCAATGGGATAAAAGCGGGCGTAACCGAT
>JABITN010000152.1 GCA_018700525.1 Opitutales bacterium | reverse complement strand
TGTCGCCATTGATGGTCGGGAAGTGAAACGAATTCTCCGGATTCACATTCTCCAAGCCTTGCACAGTTCCGGTGCGACGCGGATCGACGCAGAGAGTAGGAACGTTCGCCTTGGACTTATGATCCGCGGCACGCCAATAGAGGATGGGATGAGCCCCGCGAGCATTATGCCCCCAAAAGCAAATCATGTCCGACATCTCGACATCATCGTAGCAAGTCGGCGGCGTATCGGAGCCCAAAGTCTTGAAATAGCCCGTAACTGCAGAAGTCATACACATCCGCGCATTCGCTTCGATCGTGTTAGATCCGATGATGCCCTTCATAAAGAGATTCTCGAGATACTGGCCCTCTACCGTCAATTGACCCGAACCATAGAGACCGACCGTATTGCCGCCGAAATGCTCGATATTCTCAACCGTCTTATCCGCGATCAACTCCTCGACTTCTTCCCAACTGGCTTCCCGAAACAATTCCGGCGCATACGAACCTTTAGTTTTGGATACATAACCTGTTACTGGATCCGACATATCCTTTCGAATCAACGGCTTGGTCAATCGATTCACGTAAATCGCCTCCGACGAGGTCAGCCCTTTGATGCACTGAAGTCCCTTATTAGTGGGGTGATCCTTGTCTGGAACGATGTTGGTAATGCGTCCGTTCTTAGTCTTGATAATCGTGCCGCAACCAACTCCGCAATACGGACAAGCAGCTAGAATATCCGTCGGACACTCCTTCTTCTCTAGCGTGTAATTCTCCTTATCCTCGACGGACCAGCCTGAAGTTCCCACCGTTACCGCGACACTCGCCGCTGCAGTTCCCTTAACGAATTTTCTACGTTTCATATGCGTTGTTCTCCTATTTCCTTTTAAATTTAGTTAGCTTGGCTCCTCAAATGCGAAATGACATCATGGATATCCTCCTCGGATAGATTGGCCACCCCTTCGGCCCCGATAAACGATTTCATCGCAGTAGCGACCCGACCGCGTTTGACGGTCTGCATAATGTAGTCGTCCGAAGCGATTTCCAAAAATCCGGACAAGCCAATCGCCGGACCCGCAACACCAGCCATGTATCCCTCGCCTTTCGGACCATGGCAGGCCGAGCAGAAGTTGGAATAGGTTTGCTCCCCCTTGTCCGCGTCCCCGTGAAAAACCAAGGTAGGGTCGACTTTCACGTCTTGGACCGCTCCCATCGGTATGGATCGCAAATAGGCGATAATATCATTAAGGACCGTATCCGATATATCAGGACGACCAATCATAGACGTTCCTGGACGGCCTTTCGAAATCGTATCCTTGATGAATGAATCCGAAGCAATCGCCAAAAAGTCCTGGTTGCGAATGCTGGGAGCGAATCCCGCCTTGCCAGTGCCTCCTGATTGATGGCAGGCAGCACAGTTAATATTGAAAGCTGCCTCGCCCTTCGCCGAATCGCCAGAGCTCTCGGCGACAACAAGCTCAACCTGCTGAACAGCGCCATTCAAACTGCGCAAATAAGCGATAATACTGCCAGCCTCGTGCGGCGACAAATTCGCTACGGCCTTCGGTCCAAGAAACGCCCGCATCGCAGTGCCGACTCGACCATGCTCGAGAGTCTTGTAGATGAAGTCGTCTGAAGCTACCGACAAGAATCCCTCTCCTCCGATGAATGGACCAGGGCCTCCAGTCGCATACCCCATCCCCTTTTCACCGTGACATGGAGCGCAATAAGTTACGAAAAGCCCCTCGCCCTCAATCGCGCTGCCTGGATATGTCTTATCCGGATCCACGACAATAGGCTCGACCGGCAACTCCAAATCCTCGGCCCTCAAGTACGCTATCAATCCGTCGATCTGCTCCTTTTGCAAGAAACTCCAGGCGACCATCGCCGTGCCAGGCCGACCATTTACGATCGATTGCCTCAAAAAATCGTCCGAAACCAGAGCCAGGAAGTCTTTGTTGCGTATATTCGGAGCAAAACCGACTTTCCCCGCAGCGTCCTGCTGGTGACAGGCTACGCAATAGAGGTTATACGCCGTCTCGCCCGCCTTTACCAATTCAGTAGAGTTCAAAGCTGCCTGGCAGACGAAGCCCCAACCAATTGCAATCGCCACAATGCTTTTTATTCTTAGATTCATTCTTTAGTTTTCTTTCAATTCATCCCCAAAAACATACGCGATGGATCTCCTTCTGGTCTTGATCCCGAATTTCATCGGTGGATAGGTGCACTGGAGCTACTCTCCTCTATTTCGAGCTCTTGCGCCTTCCATATCCGGCATCGAACTATGCTTATCCGGCACGCCAGACTTGATTTTTCATGATTGCTATCGCTAAAATGCGTCTTGGAGCCATGCCCTCCAAGAACTCGATACCGAAGCACTCTTAAACCTGATTCTTTAAGCCTAAAATTGACTCCTACGCTCAAAACTCATCCATTCCAAGATTGCACCAATGAATCTAGAAGAACAAACTGCAACCGACCAAAAATCCTCGCTTCAAGAAAGCCGAAAACTCGTAAATCGGCTTTCCGAATCGCGGATATTCCAAGACTACGAAAAGGCATATTCGCAATCGAGTGGCCTGCCTCTCGCTATTCGTCCCATCGAATCCTTCCAAATGGCTATGCGCGGCAAAAAGAGCGAGAACCCGTTCTGCGCTCTCATGGCCAAAACCAACAAGAGCTGCATCGCTTGCCTCGAAGTAGAGGCTAAAATGGAAAAATCCACCACTCTCGAGCCGAAGTCATTGCACTGCTTCGCCGGAATGTGCGACACCATGGTCCCGATTCGCGTTGGCAACAAACTAATTGCCTTTCTCCAAACCGGACAGGTCCTTCTCGACCGGCCAAGCCACGGTGGCTTCGATAAAATAACACGCCAACTGCTCGACTGGGGAACCAGTGTTGACCTAAAGAGCCTCGAAGAAGCCTACTTTCAAACCAAGGTCCTGACCCCGCAGCAGTATGACGGATTCATCAACATGCTGACCGTCTTCTCCCAACACTTGGCAACCATCGGAAACTCGGTCAAGATCAAGGAAAACGCAGGAGAACCGCAAACCGTCAAACGTGCCCGGCAATACATTGAACATAATTTCGACAAACGCCTCCGCCTTGAAGAAGCCGCCAAAGCCGTTAACACGAGCGTTCGCTATTTTTGCAAAGTCTTCAAGAAATCGACCAGCATGACCTTCGTCGACTACCTCACTCGACTGAGAGTCGAAAAATCGAAAAACCTGCTGCTCAACCCCAATAAACGCATCAGCGAGATCGCCTACGAAGTCGGCTTCGAATCGCTCACCCAGTTCAATCGCTCGTTCAAAAAACTCTCCGGCCAGACACCCACCCAATACCGGAAAACCGTGTAGAAATAGCCCGACGACTCCGATCTTTTTAATAACATCGTTGTAATTCAGAAAGTCGCCGCAATCGACTTTTATACCTCATCCCTATCGAGCAATGCTCGAACCCTGCGTAGCCGAACGAGCCAAGCACGGGCCCACTTCTCAACCTTCATACTTATCAAACCGAACATCCTTATCGTAATGACAGACCAACAGCGGGCAGACTCCTGTCCCCCTTGGGGACGGGCCAAAATGCCGCGAGTTGGAGCATTTTCGAAAAACGCTACAGCATTCACCAGAGCCTATTGCTCGAAAATGGACCGCTACTTCGGCGAAGTCCTACGATGCTTGAAACCAGCGGCAGCAGGTATGCCCCAGACCACTTCACTGGTAAAAGTCTAATGCCTCTCGCTAGAGGAGAGACTCCTTCCAATTGGCGCCAAAGTATTTGCTTTCAATGCGACGGCGTCGAGCTCTACTACACTCAGCGAGCGATCACCACGAAACAATCGAAATATATTTTCAACGGATTCGACTTCGACGAACTTTACAATCTGAAAACCGATCCGCACGAATTAATTAATTTGGCGCGAAATCCTGAATACAACACCATAAAGAGCGATCTCTGCAAAGAACTTTGGACCTTCGCCAGCACGGTAGACGACACACCTATAAGCTCATACATCACAGTCGGCCTGGCGCCCAATCGCCCAAGGAACGTTTACGAGTAACGAAGCTCAATAACGATTATATCCGTTGGGGGCCACTGCCTCGACAAATCCCAATTTCATGGCAAGCAAGGAGTCCGCTCTACGCGAATCGCGTGGAACACTAATCAGTCTCGCCATATAAAAAAGGCCGCCCTCTATTGGACGGCCTGTTCAAATATCAATTCTATTAACTACTTTACCTTCCGGCAAGCTGCCAGCCGATCGTCAACGTCCAATCGGCTTCCAATTGAATACCATACAGATCTTGATGGATAGGCAGGCCTATTTCTACGGCTAGGCGATGTCCTTTTACCCGCCCTTCGTTGAATACGAAATTCGCGCCGATCGCAGCCTTTAGCATTTCGCCTCCATAGTTTTTTGAGAACGCCGTTGTCACTGTGTCACGCGAACGAGCAAACGGAGGATGCTGCCCGACTCCGGTTTGAGTGCCGCTTAGCTGATTCGTATACGTATAAGCCAAACGCCCGTTCAAAGCCAACGAATGGCTTATTGGCTTCGACACCCAAGCCTGAGTCGTAAACGAATCACCAAGCTGGTAACCGTGATTATTGTCATCCAATCTAACGATGGCGCTAGCCTGAGTTCCCCATGACCAATCCTCGTAACTTGAATTATAAGTAACCGTAGGACGGAATTCAAAAGAACCGCTACCAAGCTGCATAGGAGCCGGAAGCTGACGATCGATGAGTCCGCCAGGGCCAGGAATAATTCCTTTTTCCCCGATCGATCCCGTTGGCAACCCGATTGTGCCAGCAATCAATACGTTTCTACCATCTTCCTGCCACATCGTGTGCAGGATGCCTGCCTTCAAATCACCCCATCCTGAGCTATTCGTAGTAAACCTAGACGCCCCACCGTTCAGGCCGATCAATGGAGATGCCATCGGAAATATAGCATGATCCATCTCAGTCTCTAAATAAGGAACCATCAGCATTAATGTGTTCTTATCCGAAATCGCTTTCATTCCACCGAACATATGCATATCCATGCTCATGCTCGTTGGAGCTACCGTGTAGTTTGCAGCGAAAGCATCGGCAGGACTAATCCCATCCCTACCCCGACGCAGACCCTCCATATCCATACTCATGAAACGATAAGAGAGCATCCACTCGCCTTCGCTATGCGAGTGCTCGGCCATAACCGATATGGGTGCGTGACTATCAGGTCTAGTGTGATCGTGTCCCGCTTGATCGCGAAGCATTTGAGCATGATCGTGCTCTTGCGCATAAGTCGCCAAAGAGACGAGAATTGATAATAATGAAATCGAATATTTTGAAAGTTTCATAGCAAATTGTATATTGCCCCTCCGAGGGCATTGCGGAAAGTGCGACGCGCTTTGGGCGTCCGCGATCCAATAAATCAATCGAATAACTAAATCCGATATTACACGTAATAAAAATCCTACTCCGATCTATATAAAAACGATCGTTCCAGTGACTTGATTATATAGTAACCAAACCTTTGGGAGGCGGACTCTGCGCGTCGGGTAGCCAGGCTGTTAGCTCTTGGACTCCAAATGCAATTCGCTCTTGGCAGACGCTGCTTCCGAGAACTGGCGGATTAGCCGCGAGGAAAATGAGCGGCGATTTACTTACAAATTCAATAACCTGAAATTTTTCGTTTCCCTCGGGATCCTCTCCCCGGATCACTAGCTTACAGATTCCGCAGACTTCCGAACCGTCTAGTGCTTTTACGATAGCCTCACTATACGCCATACTCTCGGAATTATTCCAGGCCATGCTAGTCCACGCATAAAGCTGAATGACTCCAAAGTGCCAGTCATTAGACACCACTAAGAGAATGACCGCTATAGATGCGACAGATTTGAATTTGCCTGAACACATGATCAAATGGACGAAGCTGAATACAAACAAGAGAGTCAAGAACCTCTTGCGATATAAGACAAAAAACTGGCTAGCCAATTGCTAGCCCGAGGATATTCACCGATTAACATCAATTAAACTAGTGAGTGCTCCGCACTTGAGTCACTTCTATGACGCTAACTTCGCCAAAGTCGTTACCCCAGCTATTCATGACGTAGGTCAGAACGCT
>JABITN010000010.1 GCA_018700525.1 Opitutales bacterium | reverse complement strand
CTTCCAAGCCTTGCTCGCTGCCGAACTCGTAAGCGAAGTCGATGTCGGGGATGGTTCGCTCGTCGAAAGAACCTATCGATCGAGCGCCCCAATCGAGGACGCGCCTCAATTCGCGCGGCTGATCGTGACGGAAAGCGGGCCTTAGGGGTATTTTTTAAAAAAACGCACTAATTGCACATCGTTTGGCCTTCCTTGCAGGGACTATTTCGTCGAATTGGCTACCCGCAGAAGACAGTCTCTTACTGTCAGACTCAATTACCCCCCCTAAAATCGGTTGCAGCGCGGCCATCGCTGTGAAAGGGTTCGATTAGAATTAGCCCCTAGATAAAAACATTCCCAATGACAGAAACTAACCCTGCCTCACAAGAAGCCTCTTCCTCTAGCGAATTTGAACGCGAACCTGTTCCAAAATCCGAGCTTAAGGGAGCCAACAAGTTCTGGGGCATGTATGCCGGGGAGCATTGCGCGGGAACCGAGTTCATGATCGGCCCGTTGTTTTTGCTCAATGGAGTCAGTTTGCAGAATATCTTTCTCGGACTGCTTCTGGGTAACCTGCTCGCAGTGTTGAGCTGGCGGTACTTGTGCGCGCCTATTGCGACTCAGGCGCGACTCACCCTGTATTATCATTTGGAAAAAATCGCGGGGAAGCATTTGGTGATACTCTATAACCTGGCTAATGGCATCCTGTTTTGTTTCCTGGCCGGGGCTATGATTACCGTATCGGCGACGGCGGTGGGTATTCCCTTTAATATTCCCATGCCGACGATCGATAGCATTTACCCTAATAGCATCGCGTTTGTAGTGATCGTTCTTGCTGTGGGTTCGGTCATCGCGGTGGTTGCAGCCAGGGGGTACGATACCGTGGCCAAGTTTGCCAATGTGGCAGCGCCCTGGATGATTCTCGTATTTGCCGCTTGTGGTATTGTGGCCTTTAACCAACTGGAGGTGTCCGATTGGGCGGCTCTGAAGAGCCTGTGGAGCGAGTCTATCGTATTCGCCCAGGCAGGACAGGGCGACTCGACCATGGGTTTCTGGAGCGTGGTCTTCTTCGGCTGGTTTTGCAACGCCGCAATGCATGTGGGTATGTCCGACTTGTCGGTCTTTCGCTTTGCAAAGAAACCCAGCTACGGATGGGCCTCCGCGGCGGGCATGTATGTCGGCCACTACATGGCTTGGATCGCCGCAGCCTTTATGCTGGCCGCCCAGATTAAACTGCTGAAGGATGCGAACCCGGTCCCCGGTCCCATGGCCTACAGCGTCACCGGTATCGCCGGTATTATTTGTGTGATCGTAGCCGGGTGGACCACGGCCAATCCTACCATCTACCGAGCGGGTCTGGCCTTCCAGGCAATCGTTCCCAAGGCGTCTCGATTCAAGGTCACTTTGTTTACCGGCTTGGTTGCCACGATAGCCGGTACGTTCCCGGCGTTCGCGTGGAAGCTACTTACTTTCGTTGGAACCTACGGAACGATTCTGGCTCCAATCGGTGCGATTATCTTCTTTGACTGGCATTACAGGCGAAATGGGGATCCCGAGCAATTGCGCAATGCGCAACCCGCCTCTTCCTTTAGCATACCTGTTCTTGTTTCCTGGGTTATACCCGTTGGCATCGCGCTTTACCTTATCTATGGGAAAGGCATTGCGGCTCACTTTTTCCCATTGCCCTGTTGGCTTGGCTGCGGACTGCTCTACCTGATCCTCAGCAAGAAAGAAACGACCGTCGCGCCCCAAAACACTTAACCTCGTTTGACTATGACACTTGTATTAACTATTGTGGCACGCCTCGGGCTAGCGCTCACCATCCTTCCGCCGATCCTCTTCCTCTTCGATACCCTACCGCTGGATTCCGTTAAATGGGTGATGCTCTTAGGTACGCTTTTGTGGCTAGGCGCGTCCCCATTTTTGCAAAAGAAACATGAAGCAAGTGCCGCTGAGTGAACCACGCGATTATTTGTAAGGAACTGAAATTTTGCGTCTTCGTGGGGCAGGATCTGAAATTCTCCGCCAAGCTCTTTGTTGATAGGAAATGAATGTGTCTTTCGGCTTTTGTGGTCATGTCGCCTGCGGCTCGGTACGTTAGGGATATTTGTTACGAGATAATTCGAATGGGAGGCTAAAGGTTAATTTACTTCGCCAACTTCACTCCGTTATGCCGCGGTATCACATTAGAGATTTTGTTGGGTGGGTAGCCTCCGTCTTTCGCACTGCCTGAAATCGACATGCGATGGGATCACAGGGCTCTATTAATACCGTTGGTCGATTTCAGTGGCTGGCGCTTGCGGATTTTGCGAAAATGTCCAGTTGTACCTGAACGATTTCCATTATGTGCTTCCCTGTTTTCGCCTTTGCGTGTTAGTTTCCAAACGAGTTCGTATGAATTACCTCAAAATCTTAGTCGCTTTAAGTTTATTGGTTTCCCTTGGCGTTTCCGCGTTTGCTGATTGGCCCGCTTGGCGTGGCCCTAATGGAAATGGCATTGGTTCCGCTGAAAATCTGCCGGTCGAATGGACGGTGGATTCCAATGTTTCCTGGAAGGTGAAACTGCCTTCCTGGAGCGGTGCTTCTCCGATCGTTGTCGGGGATAAGGTGTTTGTGGTCTCGCCGTCCAAACAGGAAGCGCCGCCTCCGGCGGATCCCGCTCCGGGCAGAAGAGGGCGTCGGCCAGCTCCTCCTCCGGGAATGGGACCGGGCGGTCAAAACATCTTTCTGATGTGCTTTTCCAAAAAAGATGGGTCCCTTAATTGGCGAAGCAAATTGGACGAGGGCAACGAGATTCAGTTCAAGCAGAACATGAGTTCTCCATCCCCCGTATCCGATGGCGAACGCGTTTGGGCAGTGACGGGAAATGGGATTGTTTCGTCCGTGAATATGAAGGGTAAAGTGCTTTGGCAGTACGATCTTCAAAAATCGCATTGGAAGTTAGGGCTGCAGGCTGGTTACGCGTCATCGCCTATCTTGTTTGAAGATAAGCTCATCATCCAGGTGCTACACGGCATGCATACTGATGATCCGTCGTATCTACTGGCCCTGGATAAGAAGACCGGAAAGAAACTTTGGTACCTGGAGCGCGAAACCGATGCGATCCATGAATCGCCGGATGCCTATACGACGCCGGCGCTCTCCAAAACGAAGGATGGTATCCAATTAGTTATACTGGGTGGGGATTACGTAACGGGTCATGAACCCGATACTGGTAGAGAGATTTGGAGAGCGGGAGGGCTTAATCCTCAGAAAGCGCGCAATTATCGCATCGTGCCCTCGCCGGTGGCGATCGATGGCATGATTTATGCGCCCACTCGGAAAAAGCCTTTGCTCGCTTTGCGGGCTGGAGGCAAGGGCGACGTCACCGAAAGCCATCTGGTCTGGAAATACGAAAAGCCGGCCGGCAGCCCGGACGTACCTACACCCATATGCGATGGGAAGTACTTCTATATGATCGAAGACTTCGGGCAGGTGACCTGTCTTGATGCTAAAATGGGCAACGTAATTTGGGGACCCGAGACCACTGGCTTGGGACGTGTTAGTTCCTCTCCAGTGCTAGCAGACGGAAAGATTTATATAACGTCTGAAGATTCGGAAATTGCAGTTATTCAAGCAGGCCCTAAATTTAAACTGTTGGGGAAGAACGAGCTTGATGGCAGCTTTACCTTGTCTACGCCGGCTGTATCCGGAAACCAACTCTTCATCAGAACTGGCGAGTATTTGTACAGTATTTCCGAGGGATAAATTGGAAATTACATGTCAACAATGCTTCATCTACCATGAAAGAGGATTTTCAATCCGCGTGTACTAAAGAACCTTGCCGCCGAGAACCCGAATATTGTGGCCAGAATAGTGAAACAGATCAATGAGTGGTGCCCAGTGAAGCGGGCGAAGACGACCAAGGTATTCAAAAAATAAAGATTAAGAAAACCTGACAACCCAAAATCAACAACCCAAATCACCAATATGGACGCATTAGAATTTAAAGTCTCCGAATCCCTCGCCTCCACAGGCGATTCTAAGGAGCTCACGGCCCGCGAAAAACATCTCATCGGTCTAGCCGTCGTATTAACCCGGGGTTGTGAACATTGTACAGGTGGTCGTATGGAAAAAGCGCTTACAGATGGAATCTCTTACGAGACGCTGAAAGCTACAGTAGATCTCAGTGCCGCCGTCAATGCAGGAGTCGTTCTTCGCACCGCCATCCAAGGTGCCAACAAGAACAAAATCGACGAGAAATGCGGAGGCGCCGAGTGCTCGGTGGGCTTGCCAGAGCAGTCTTAGATACTGCCAAATGAGTCGAAAGCTAAACCGCGGTTCCGCGGAAAATGAGAGGTTTCCGATTGCTCCGGTCCTTCCACTCGATTAGATATTTAGGATCTTTAGGCTGAGGCGTTCTTGGTGGGTGCGAATTGAACCGAAGCCTTGCAGAAATTTCTGCGATTAACCTATCGACAATCGAGAGCTAGCAGTTTTGCTATCCTGAGCGTGAATCGATTTTTCATGAAACTGCATTCCCTTAAACGCTACCTGAATCTTGGTTTAGTTTTGGCCATGGGAATCCTTTCGTCGGTGACCGTTTCCGCTGCCGATCTGGTGATCGATGTGGGGACCCCTTCAGACGCGCAATCCGGGCCCTTGCTGGTCGGGGCCAATGTCGTTTATTCGCACGAGGATATTCGCAGTTGGCAGGATGGGACAAAGATCCAGGCTCTGATAGATTCCGGGATTAACAACCTGAGGTATCCCGGTGGACATCTGGTGTCTTTTTGGGACTGGGAGTTTCCATACCACAACGCTTATGCGAATTTCTGGGATCCATCCTATATCGCTCAATTGACGGAAGCGCGGAAGGATGAGCTTCGAGCGGAGAGTGCCAATCGCATGGGCTTGGAAGACTTTCTGAACATTTGCAGGCAAGTCGGAGCCGAACCGCTGATCGGCATCAACATGTTTCAGGGGTACCGCAATGGACGAAAGCAGGACTCCATTGATAAAGCCGTCAGGCTGGTCGAGTGGTGTATGACGCAAGACCCGAAACCTCGCTACTACTACTTGGATAATGAAGCGGGGCACCAGCCGGAGCAAAACAAACACATCCCGATTGAGGACTACATTCCCTTAATTCCTGACTATTCAGCCGCGATTAAGCAGGCCGATCCGGACGCGAAGATCATCGCTAATCTAATCCAGTGGAATCAGGTCCGGAACCTGGTCGAGCAAGTCGGCGATCATGTGGATATCTATGAACATCACTGGTATTACTACAATCGAGTCTGGGGAGAATTTTACCTCGAAGACTGGCGCAATGAGTTTTCGTTCAACGAGCAGAACAACCGAATCAACCAGTTTAACAATTGGAAGACTCAGTACAACCAATCCCACCTGCAGTTCGCCTACCTCGAATGGAATATCGGCCCCGCCAGAGAATCGCCTGGGGCAACCACAGGTACTCCTTTTTACCAAGGGCTTGTCCAGGCGGATGTAATGATGCATATGATACGAAACGATGTTCATATGGCATCCGTTTGGCCCCTTACCTGGATCTCGAATAACCCGGACCCCGCAGCCGCCGGCGGGTTTCGCAGTCTGATTGATCCCGATACCGGTCAGGTCACCGCCTCCGGAGCCATTTTCGATGCCTTTTCGCGAGCCGCCGAAGGTCGAATGGCACCCTTGGAAATATCCGAGCCCAATCAAGTTCAAGGTCTGGCCATGCAGGCGGAGGGTAGAGATCGTTTGCTGGTCTATCTCCTGAACAAAACGGCGCAGTCCTTAACTGCAGAACTGAACCTCGGGCTAGTCCCGCTTAAGGTATCTTACATGACCTATACCGAAGGCGATCCCGCCTACCATGGCCAGGCCCAAGAGTTTCCCCTCGAGCCAACCGGCCCATCGCTGGAAATCACTTTGCCCGATACGTCTTTCGTTTTCGTTCAGTTGGACTTCGATGACGCGGATGCTTTGTTCGCGGGACCGGTAACGATCGAGCAAATGCAATCGGACGCATACCGCATTTCCCTAGAGTCCCCGCACCGTGGCTATCAATATGAACTCTCAGGAACGGATACGCTGGACCAGCTGGAATCCTGGACGCCACTGCAATCTCGTATTCCCGTATTCAATGAGTTGGGAGAGTCCTTGCAGTTCGAAGCGGAAGAACAGGGTGAAAGCAGCTTTTACAAGATTCGCCGAACTACGATAGAGTAACTGCCATCTCTTTACCTCGGCTTTTAAGGAGTCGTATACCAATGAAACGCTCCCAAGCTATCATTTCATCGTTCTCGCTTGTATTCGTTGCATTGAGTGGTCTTGTAGGGGCACGCAGAAGCTCCATTGGGTCATATTCAGACTTCGTTTACTCGTTTTCAGGAGATGGTGGATGGGCTATAAGAAATGAAAATTTTGAACTCCGTGGTTCATGAAACGTTTTGTTTATGCTAGATAAAAATAAGTTATGAAATTGATAGTTAGTTTTCTTATTGCAGTAATGTGCTTGGGCTCGGTTCATGCAGGGGAAAAGGGCGAGGTTTACGAAGTGGGCTTGTCCATGTATTCGCTCCGCCAGTTGTTCGAGTCGCGTGGGGGAGAATTGGATGCGCTGGACTATCCGCGCTTTGCCAAGGATACCTTCGGCATTACCGAGATCGATGTGTGGAATGGCGGTTTCCCCAAGGAGAAGCGCGCGGATCCAGCCTTTTATAGAGAGCTCAAGAAGCGAGCCGACCAAGCGGGAACGAACATTTTTCTTCTGATGGCGGGAGCGGTGAATAGCGAAGCCGAGGATCGAAAAAAGCAAACGGCACTCTTTAAGAAGCAGATTGATTTCGCGGCTATTCTGGACGCGAAGTTCGTTCGCGTTTTTCTGGACACCCCAAAAACGGTCAAGCGTTCGGATTCGCTGAAGAGGGCAGCGGCGGCCTTGAAGCCTATCGCAGACTACGCCCAGTCGAAAGGCTTGGTGATCGTTATCGAGCCTAAACCGAATCAATACTCGGGGGATGGCGTCTATTTGGCGGCGCTTGCCAAGCGGATGGATCACCGGGCTTTGCGTTTGGTACCTGACTTCGGCAAAATGAAGCTGGATGATCCTTATGGCGGAACGGTTGCCATGATGCCTTATTCGGTGTCTGTTTCGGCTAAGAGCCATGAGTTCGACGCGAATGGCATGTCGCGCGAATTCGACTACCCGCGTTTGATGAAGAGCATCGTCGATGCAGGCTTCACCGGTATCGTATCCATCGAGTACGAGGGCAAGGAACTCGGACCCGTAGAAGGCGTGAAGGCCACTCAGTCTCTGTTGGAAAAGCTAAACCGAAAATAAGGGCATAGGCCGCAGTATAATTGAGAGACGTTTCTGAAACGTAAGAAGATTGTCTCTGCTATGGTTTTTTTTAGCTTGAGAGCTTGAGATTGGATCGGCTATAGCTTGAAGCAGTGAACTGGGCCGGCATCAAATTTCTAGTTTTTCTGGTAGCGCTTTGGGGATTGTCTGGGTGTGTGACAAGCAAGCAGCAGACTGAGAATGCGCAGTTGCTAACTCCAGAGCATTTCAAGCGCACGGCGATTATAGAGGAGGGCGATTCTGAAGCTACTGCGATCATAACGACGAGGAATGGATTTCGACGGAAACAAGGCCTGCTTCACTTTGTTTTCGACGATAATTTTCTCCGGGCGTTTATAGATAAGAAGACGGAAGAAGTGACTTATCAGGTGTATCAATCGATTTACTACCAGGCAAGCGACTGGCGATTCTACCTCAAGGCTAACTATGAGTCTTCTGATGGCCCGGAATCCGTGGTTGCCAAGTTTGTCAGAGCTCCGCTTGCTCACGATTTAAATTGTCCGGACCATACGTCTTCAGTTTGTGCATACAATGAGCATGTCGGTTTCCCTGTTTATCGAGAACTCTTGGATTCAATAGTGAGTACGTATGACCCGAGCAAAAGTGATGAGTGGAAATTTAGGTTTATTCCTCGAATTGGCGACGACTATCATGACGGACTCCTAGTAGCGGAAATAGTCGGCTTTTTGGAGGCCGTTGATTCGTACAAGGAAACCTATTTATAAGCTTTTTTCGTGTCTTTCAAACGGGTCTGTGGTCAATGTTCAGCTTCTAAGTTGTTTGCGTAACGAAAGCGTATTACGTCTACTTTTTTGTGCCTCTAAAAAATGGATACAGAACGTTTTTTTGGTGGTTTGCCTAGGGGGTATTCGCTGTTTCAATGCTTTGCATTAACCTGCCCCCGCATCGCGATGATTCTGCTTAATGCATACACGCCAACTCAAACTCATCTTCTGCAGTTCCACGCCGAAGTCTCGACTTAGCTACGACGCAAGGCGCCGTGGTTTTAGACGATTTCGAGTTAAGTTGACGTGTATGTGCTAAGCGAGATCCGCAGGAGGAAATATTTGGTAGAGTAGTGAAAACTCCAAAATTTGTATACGCTTTCTAAGGACTTGCCGCTGTCCATATTGAATCGCTGGATACGGAAAAGGATCCGGCCAGCTTTTTTTCCATATGGTCGCGAATTTTTTCGAGTTCGCTGCGGTGGGAAGCATTGGGGGCTTCTGTGAGGAAAATCGGCCATTTGGGTTGGCCCCAAAAGGTTTCTGCATAGGCCTCGCCTTCGCGTTCGACAAGCAGCAGGCCGAAGCTTTTGTTACCGGAGAGCTCGCCAAAGAGGATATCCAGTTGGATCGAATCGTCTCCGAGCTCGATCCAGGGACCAGAGGCAAAGCCGGCGGGGGCGTTGATGCAGGGTAGGTCGGGGTGATTTTCTCTTATGATTCCGGAGAGCTGGCGAAGCGAGGAATCGTAGCGTGAGCCGTCGAATACGGGGTTGCCGTCGATGGCGACGATGAGGTGATTGTCGGCGTAACCCCAGAAACGATAGCGTCCTGGACTGGGAGGCGTTACCTTGCCGTTGTACCAGGTAATCCAGCCCGCTTGGGCTGAGTAGGGGGTCAGTCCGCTTTTTTCGGGATACTGCCGGTAGGATCCCGCGATCCCACCGAAGCGGAGGGGATTGCTTTGCCTGAGTCCGTCGAGACCCGATCTGTCATGAAATTTGGATACGAGAAGCGGAGCGATTCGTTTTCCCATGAAATCGGCTTGAGAGGCTTCTTTTTGGCTCAAGGCCTGCGTCAGGCCTCCTTCCTCGAAACCTAGGACGATCCCGCTGAAATCACCGGCCGAAGGGGTCTGGGTGTCGAGAGAAAGCGCGGGCAGATCTTCGACCTTTCGGATAAGTTCTTGCGGTTTCATTAATCGGCCAAAGTGAGCGATTTCGCCTTTGCGCATGAGTCGGGCGGGTATCCCGTTTTTCTTGCCAAGAGAAATCTCTCCATCGAGCACGAAGACTTTTGATCCTCCTGCTACGGCGGTCACGACGAAACTGGTACCGAGGTCGGTGATCTCGCGTTCGGCGGTTTCCACGACGAAACCGATTCCCTGTGGCGGCACGGTTAGTTTCACGTCCCCATTATGAAGGAAGATGCGCTTGGAGCTGTTGGCGGTGAGAAAGAGAGGTGCGGTAGCGATCGCGTGTACACCGGTGTCCGTAAAAACCAACTCGACGAGGCCTTGCTCCATCTTCAGTTCGTCACCGGCTTGCAGGGCGTCGCCACGGGCGAGCGTTCTATCTTGGTTGGCAAGGCCTTGGCCTTCGATTCGGAGCACGGTGGCCACTCCAAGTTCGCTTTCGGCTCGAGGGGCTCCGGAAAGAAAAAACCATGCGAAGAAGCCAATCGCGATGGCTGCGGCGATGCCTCCTTGGGTCCATAGTTGGCGCTTCAAGGAAGTGACTTTTCGGGCCAAGGTGCTTTCGCTTCCATGGGATTCGTCTCCTAATTCGGCGGCCGCCTCCTGGAGATAGGCATCGGCTTTGAGGGCGAGTCTTAGTTTGCGACGGGCGGCTTTGGAGTCGTCCCGTTCCAGGTGGTCCGATAGCTCCTGAGCTTCAGAATCCGTCTGGATCCCAAGCACGCATTTCTGAATCAATTCATCTATTCGTTCCGGCTTCATGATTAGGCGGGTTCGGATTTCATTTCGTTCTCAACGCAGCCCATCAACTTGACACGCAGGCGTTGCAGCAGCTTGTAGAGACTGTTCGGGGAACGGTTGGCCTTGGCGGCGAGTTCTTTGACGGCGCCGGGACTACGGTAGGGCGCGAGGATCAACTGTTTGCGCTCGTTGGGAAACTTATTGAGGCAGGACATGAGGGCGGCGTATTCTTGGTCGGAGCGTTTGTCGCTTGTCGATTCGAGATCTTCTTCTGAAAGCAGACGGTTCACTAGCTCGTCATTGAATACATGCCGATCGCGGGCAGCCGATCGCCGGTAGCGAAAACTGATGTTGCGCACGATCGTTTTGGCCCAGGGGAGAAATTCCGATTCGTGTCGTAGTTGGGCCTGCTTTTCCCAAATCACCATGCTGGCCTCTTGCATGACGTCGTCGAGAGAATCGACCGAGTGTAGGATCAGGCGCGAGTAGGCCCGCAGCTCCCGATTGTGACGGGCGAAGAGTCGCAGCAGTTGGCCGCCTGTTTCGTTGGCTTCGGGGTTCATCATGTCTAGATCGCTCGTTTTAGAGTATTCTGCCACTGTTTTATCGAAACCGGAGCGATTAGGCGAGGAACGAGTGACCTGTCTCGGCGTAGTTCGAAGAATTTAGATGGATGTTAGAACTTGATTCGCTTTGGTGATCTACTGTTCAGATTCGACTTTCTTTTTTTCGCCAGTGGAAAAAGTTTGCGAGTATTTCTGAAAAGATTGTCAGATTGATCGGTGATTGGCGATACCCACTCCAACATTGGATACCTGCCAACATTATTACCTCATAAAAAATGAAGAGTACTCTCATCAAAAGAATCCCTTTAATCGCCCTAGCGTTAACATATGCGCTGCTCGCTACTCAGGCCGACGATAACTGGCCTCAATTTCGCGGAGCGGAGGCTCGCGGTATCGCCGCAGACGGCAGCGGACTCCCAGACACCTGGTCCAGCTCGGAAAACATCGAGTGGAAAACCGACCTCCCTGGACGTGGCTGGTCTTCTCCCATTGTTTGGGGAAACAAAGTCTTTGTCACTACCGCGGCGAGTCTCGAAGAACTCGGGCTCCCGGCTCCCGCCCCCCAGACAGGCCTCTACAACGGTCGCATGCAAGTTCGAGTCGAAACCGTCTATCAGTGGCACGTCTATTGTCTTGATCTCGAAACGGGTGCCATCAATTGGAATAGGAAAGTCCACGAAGGCGTGCCTGCCAGCATCACCCACATTAAGAACAGCTTCGCCTCCGAAACACCCGTCACCGATGGCGAGCGCGTCTACGCCTATTTCGGCAATCTTGGGCTCTACGCCTTCGACTTCGACGGTAATCCCGTGTGGTCGAAGAAGATCGATGTCCACATGACTCGCAACGGCTGGGGCACCGCATCCTCTCCCGTTCTGCATAAAGGTCGCCTCTACATCGTAAACGATAACCACGAAGATTCCTACCTGCTCGCCCTGGACGCGAAAACGGGCGACGAAGTCTGGCACGTGGCGCGTGACGAAAAAACGAACTGGTCCACGCCCTATATCTGGGAGAATGGCGACCGTACTGAAATCGTAACGCCAGGCTCTGGTCTGGTGCGCTCTTACGATCTCGATGGCAACCTGCTTTGGACCTTCTCCGGCATGTCCACCATTACCATCGCCACCCCCTACGAAAGCAACGGCCTCCTCTACATCAGTTCCGGATACTTTCAGGATCGCAAGGCTCGTCCCCTGTACGCCATTCGTCCCGGCGCCACCGGCGATATCTCTCTCGAAGAAGGCGAAACTGCCAACGAATTCATCGCCTGGAGCGATCCCTTCGGCGCACCCTACAATCCCTCCACCATCGCCTATAAAGACCGGCTCTACGTGCTCTACGATCGCGGCGAATTTGGCAGCTACGACGCGAAGACGGGCAGACCAATTATCGAACGCGAACGTCTTCCTAAAGATATTTGGAACTTCACCACCTCTCCTTGGGCCTACGACGGCAAGATTTTCTGTCTCAACGAGGCCGGCAAAACATTCGTCCTCAAGGCAGGAGACGAACTCGAAATTCTCCACGTCAACCAACTCTTGGACGAAGACATGGGCATGGCCACCCCCGCTCTCGTCGGCGACCGCCTCCTGATCCGTACAGCGGCGCGACTCTACAGCATTCGCAACGGAGGTTAGGAGACTAGGGCGTGTATTTTAAAGTGATTACCTATGACGAGGACCTAGGGACCGTAGCGAACGATGTAAAAACTCTTTGCAGAGGTAGATTGACATCGTTCCTTCCGCCTTCGCGACGCTACGCCGAGACACGTTGCTCTCTGCGTTATTCACAGCGTTCACACTGAGGCGATCAATCACGATCCGGCAATCACCTATATCCAGACGGGCAGCCAGATCCCAGGGCGGCCGAGTTTGGGCGCCTGGTTGAGCTATGGGCTGGGCAG
>JABITN010000197.1 GCA_018700525.1 Opitutales bacterium | reverse complement strand
GTAACCGATTTCGCCAGGTTGCGTGGCTTGTCGACATCGCATCCGCGAAGTTTTGCAATATGGTAGCTTAAGAGCTGCATAGGAATGCTCGCTATGACTGGCAAAAGGGCTCTATGGCAATCGGGGATGATAATTTGATCGTCAACGATTTCGGGAGGAAGTGGATTGCTTTCATTAGTGACGGCTATGACCGGCGCTCCTCGCGCCTTTACTTCTTGGATATTCGAAAGGAGCTTTTCGTGGATATCTGGCTGGGCTGCGATCACGATGACCGGGCACTCTTCGTTGATGAGGGCGATGGGCCCGTGCTTCATCTCGGCGGCGGGATAACCTTCCGCGTGGATGTAGGAAATCTCCTTAAGCTTGAGGGCACCTTCGAGAGCGATAGGGAACATATCTTGGCGGCCGAGAAAGAGGCAGTCCTGCATGTCTTTGTATTTCTTCGAGATCTCTAGGATTCTATCGCTGAGCTTTACGGTTTCAGTGACGAGTTCAGGCGCTTTCTTTAGGGCAGCGACGTATTCGAGTCCGTCTTGATAGCTCATATCGCGCAATCGGCCCAAATAGAGGGCGAGCATTGAGAGAATGTGGAGCTGGGAGGTGAAGGCTTTGGTCGATGCGACTCCGATTTCGGGGCCCGCGTGCTGATAGATTCCGCCATCGGATTCGCGAGCGATCGTCGAGCCGACGCTATTGTTGATCGCGAGCGTCTTGTATCCCTTTCGCTTGGACTCGCGAAGCGCGGCGAGCGTATCGATCGTTTCGCCAGATTGGCTAACTACGATTACAAGCGTGTTTTTGTCGAGCGGGGCGTTGCGGTAGCGGAACTCGGATGCGTATTCGACTTCGACCGGAATGCGGGCGTATCGCTCGATTAGATATTCGCCTACGAGACAGGCGTGCCAAGCGGTTCCGCAGGCGCAGAGAAGGATACGATCGATTTGACGTAGTTCTTGAGCACTTACGTTCAGGCCGCCGAATTTAGCGGTGCTTTGGTCGTCTGAAAACCGTCCCCGCATGGCGTTTTCCAATGCTCCGGACTGCTCGAAGATTTCCTTGAGCATGAAGTGTTCGTAGTCGCCCAATTCGCTTTCGGCGATGTCCCAATCGATCTGCTTGATTTCAGGTGTGAGGATTTCCTCGTCGTTCGTGAGCAGATTGAGTTCGCCATCCTTGAGGCTTACGATTTCGCCGTCGTTTAGGTACACGACATTGGAGGTTCTGCTGATAATGGCGGAGACGTCGCTCGCTAGGAGGTATTCGTCGGTTCCGATTCCGACAATGAGCGGGGAGCCTTTTCGGGCGCCGACAAGCTCATTGGGGCAATCGGTGCAGATGACGGCAATGCCGTAGGTGCCGACGATGTGCCGAAGGCTGCGACGGACGCTGTCGAGGAATCGGGTTGGAGAAGCCTCGGATTCCTTTTGGTAGTGATAGGCGATCAGGTTGCAGAAGACTTCGGAATCGGTTTCCGAATAGAATTCGACGCCTGTGCTTTCAAGGAACTTCTTTACGGAAAGGTAGTTTTCGATAACGCCGTTATGGACGAGCGATATTTTGCCATCGTGGCTCACATGCGGGTGAGCATTTGCTTCGGTGACGCTTCCGTGAGTCGCCCAGCGCGTATGGCTGATTCCAAGAGACCCGGAGACACTGGAGCTGTTCAAGTTGCGAGCTAGGTCGGTAACGCGGCCTTTGTGCTTTTTGAGCTTGAGAGTATCATCCGCCAATACGGCAATACCTGCGGAGTCATATCCGCGATATTCTAGTCGCTTGAGACCTTCAAGCAAGATGGGAGACGCTTCTCGATTTCCGATATAACCTACGATTCCACACATAACGATTGAGATGGGTTGAGTTGCTTTACTAAATTGACTGTGACAGCAGGGAAAGGGAGACTGCGTATCTTAATTGAACGTTAAATGATCAAATCTGCATTTTCGCGATTATTTGAAGATCGCATTCATATTATCGGACTAAATTCCGCTTTATGAGCATTAACACGCTTTTATACTCCTTAGGTCTTTCCGGGCTGTTTTCTTCGCGAATCTTCTTACCGGCCTTCGTTACGGCGCTTTTTATGAAATACGGCCATTCCTGGCCTTTTTCTAAAGGCATCGATAATCTTGGCTGAATTGGCGGAGAAGGCTAGCAATAACCCTACTTGGTCCACTCTCGGGGGTGTAGTCGCGGGGCTTGGAGTGTTGTCGCTATTCGAGTTCGCGGCTGACAAGTCGCAGGAGATGCGGGAGTTGATAGATGATTTTTCCGTTTACGCGAAAACGGGCCTTTCGGGCCTGACAACGCTTGGTGTAATGAACACCGCGGATGCGGGTCTTGCTGGTAGCGTGTTCCAGCAAGCAGCATTCATGGAAATGCTTCCGCCGCTTGTTTCGGCGGGAGCTACTTATTTCGGAGCGAATAAAAGAGGGGGCGTTTTAGGGGTCTTAACGGAAGCGGATCCGGATGACGTGGTGAATATACGCGGTTTCATAAGTTGGGTGGAGGTTTTTTTGCAGTCGTCGGGGTGTGGTACTTATTCTTCGCGCCGCTTGTCGCGTGGTTATTCATGCTAGGGTTCTTTGAAATGCAGTGAAAAAATCCACTCGTTCGCCACGGCTTGCCATCACTGCGGGACGGGCGTGGAAAGCCCGAATATCCTGGGTTTTCTGGGTAGTATTAAGAAGGAGAAGGCAGGGTCCATTGAGGAGCAGCAACTCCGGTTGATGCGTTTGAAACGTTCTACGTTCTCTGGCGAACGCTTTGAAGGGAAAGGTGTAGAGCTAAAATGCGAAGTAGACGGAACGACGGCGTTCTCGGATCCAGCCCTGACGCAGGCCTATATTGGCTCGGTCGCGGACAAGCTTCCCAAGGTTCTTATTATCTCTGCCATACTAGGCATGGTTCCGGTTCTGGGACTGATCGCTGGCGTGATTTACTATTGGCTGAGGCTAGTGGCCCCATTTCGGAGATACCTCACTTTTGGGCAGAGCTTCGTTACCAAGTGGATGTTGCGTCTAATATTGACAGCCTTGGCGGTTTTACAGGTATCGTTCGGCGGAATTATTGCTGTGCCGCTCATGGCGTTGTTGAACTTTTGGTTCTATCGTTCCGCTTTTAAGAAAGCTCTCGTTAAAGCGAATTTGGAATCGGCGTAGTGTCCGATTCGTTTATTTCGCTGATTGGATAATAAAAAAGAGCCATCGAATCGATGGCTCTTGGTGATTAAAAATTGACCCCTCCCTATGGCGTCGTTTCCGTAGCGGTTCGCATGCTGAGTTTCCGCCATGTTGTTTCTTATTCGCTATCAGGTATTTAGAACTTGAAGAGACGGAAGCCTCGAGCGGATGGCTTTTGCGATCCACGAATGTCGCTAGAATAGGCGACGTGGTTGATGTCCATCACTCCGAGTCCGATCAACGCGGCAGCAATTGCTACTCCCGCTGCTACTTCGACGACTGGCAATACCAGCGCGAAGATGCCGATCGGCACAAGTGCTAGGATGATTGAAGCGATTATGTTACTCTTTGTTTGTGTGTTCATTTTGTTGGTCAGTTTTGATGACAGGAGGACTATAGCGCAGATCAGTTATAACTTGAAATACTTATAACTTATAGAAACCATAGGAAAAAACTATGGAAATGCATCAACTCAGATATTTCATTGCGGTGGCCGAGGAGGAGAATTTTACGCGGGCTGCAGAGAAGTGCTTTGTTTCGCAGCCTTCTCTGAGTGCTCAGATCATCAAACTCGAGTCGGAGCTTGGGGCGAAGCTCTTCAATCGTTTGGGGCGTCGCGTGGAATTGACATCGGCTGGGACCTTTTTCGAAAAGCGGGCTCGTTCGATTCTAATGGAGGCCGAGAATGCTCAACGTGAGATCAGCGAAGGGGAGGGTGAGCCGAGAGGGCGTTTGCGTGTGGGAGTGACGCCAACAGTCGGGCCGTACTTGCTGCCTCCGGTATTGGCGAGTTGCCGGGAACGGTATCCTGAACTCGAAATTCGGGTCGAGGAAAGTCAGCGGCGTTTGCTTATGGATAGTCTCGTTGATGGGCGATTGGACGTGGTCATTTCATCGTATTCCGGCGAAGTGGCGAATGTCGAGGCCGAGCCAATTCTTCAGGAGTCTCTCAATTTGGTAGTGCCGCGGAATCATGCCTTGGCGAATAAGCAGGAAATTTCGATTCAGGATTTCAAGGACGAACCGCTTATCCTGCTCGGAGAATCGCTTGTGCTGGGAGAAAAAGTATTGGAGCTTTTCGGGCGAAACAATTTCGAACCGAAAATCGCAGCGGTGTGTTCTCAAGTAAGCACGGCCAAGGCACTCGTACATAGTGGCGTCGGGTTATCGATTTTGCCGGAGATGGCTCGCGAGACTGTTTCACCATACAATGTTGTATTCAGAACTTTGATATCATCGCGAATGACTCGATTGCTTTTTGCGTTAACCCATGAGCGACGTTATGTGACGTCTGGGGCCCAGGCTTTCTTGAAGACGGTCCGCGAATTCGTGGACGAGCGAAGCTAAAAAGAAAGACCATTCGATTTCTCGAATGGCCTTTCTTGAAAAATGGATACAATTCGCTATCAAGCTTTTAGCATCTTAGTCCACTTAGATTTGCTCTTGGAGCTTTTCACCGCCGTGGCGATGAATGCCATTCCTTCGACACCGTCGTCGACGGTCGGGAAATCGAGGTTCTTAGGCAATTTTTTACCGTTTACCTCTGCCTCGATCGCTTTGGCAGCCGCTGCGTAGACATTGGCGAAGGCTTCGATGAAGGCTTCCGGGTGACCGAATGGAGTGCGTGTGGCGTCGGTTGCCACCTTGCATAGGTAGTCGTTGCCGCGTCGCAGGATTTGGCGTGGTTTGTCGGAGTATTTGACGACGAGCTCGTTGGGGTGCTCTTGGTGCCACTCTAGCGATGCTTTGGTGCCGTAGATGCGGATGTTGAGGTTGTTCTCGTCGCCGTTGGAGATTTGCGAGGCGTAGAGGATTCCCTTGGCTCCGCCTTTGTAGCGTATGAGGATGTTGCCGTCGTCGTCGAGCTCGCGGCCCGGGATGAAGGCGGTTAGTTCGGCACAGAGTTCGTCGATTTCAAGGCCAGTGATGTACGACCCTAAATTCTCGGCATGCGTACCGATATCGCCAATACAATTGGAAGCGCCAGCAATGGCGGGATCGGTTCTCCAGGAAGCAATTTTGCTTTGGCTCTTTTTTTCGACATCGCCAACCGCATATCCTTGAGGGTATTCGGTGACGACTTTTAGGATACGGCCAAGTTTTCCTTTTTTAACCCAGTCCTTCGCTTCTTTAACCATCGGGTATCCCGTGTAGTTGTGGGTGAGGGCGAAAATCTTTCCGGACTTCTGCACGACACGGCGAAAGTCCTTGGCTTGCTTCAGGTCAAACGCGAGCGGTTTGTCGCAGATGACGTTGAAGCCGCTTTCGAGGAAGTGTTTAGCTACTGCGTAGTGAAGATGGTTCTGCACTACGATGCTGACGAAGTCGATCCGCTCGCCAACGGGCAGGGCGGATTCCTTTTCGGCCATTTCCTGGTAAGAGCCGTAAACGCGTGACGGGTCGAGGAAGAAGTCTTTGCCTGAAAGCTTGGATTTCTTCGGATTGGAGGAGAACGCTCCCGCGACCAATTCGATTTTCCCGTCCAGATTAGCTGCCATGCGATGAACGGCGCCGATAAAAGCACCGCGGCCACCGCCGACCATTCCCATTTTTAACTTCCTATTCATATGGCGTAGAGGTGACTTTTAGCAGGCGACGGGTTTTCCGGTATTGGCAGATTCGTAGATGGCGTCGATCGTCTTCATGAGCGATACAGCTTGGTCAGGCGTATTGAGGGGTTCTTCCTTGCCTTCGATTGCCATAATGAAGTTCGCAGCGGAACGGGAGCGTCCCATATCTTCGCAGGCTTCGACCGAGATGGCGCGGTTGACTGAGTTTCCGTTCTCTTGAACGTAGAGTTCGCAGCTGTCGATACAGGTTTCGTCGAGACCGTCCGAACCGAAGAGGCGTTCGATTTTGCCACCAGCTTGGGTGCCTTGGAATGCGACGGACACTTCCTCGCGCTTGACCATTTCGGCCCATGACACTTGGAGGCTGAGGACTTGTCCGCTTTTGAAAGTGACGAATCCATGAGCGGCTGATTCAACATCGGTCACTCCGTCGGCATTGTCTGGAATTCCCCAAGGCCCTTTGAAGTTCTTGTCGGTGATGAAGTCTGAGAAAGTTTGGCCGAGCACGTGATCTGGTTCGGGGTAGCCCATGAGAAACATGGCGAGATCGACCATGTGGAGCAGATCGATCAGAGGACCGCCCCCAGAGAGAGCTTTGTTGGTGAACCAGCCGCCGATCCCAGGGATACCGGTACGTCGAATCCACTTCGCTTGCGCGGAGTTGATCGTACCGATCGTTCCGTCCTTGACGTATTCCATCATCGCGAAGGATTCGGGGCGGGCCCGGTTGTTGAAGTTGAACAGGAGGCGCTTGCCTGCTTTATCCGCGGTATCCTTCATCTCTTCGACGTCGGCTGCGTGGAGAGCGGGCGGCTTTTCGCAGAAGACGTGCTTGCCCGCGTTCAGCGCTTGGATGGTCAAGGGAGCGTGGAATTTGTTGGGGACGATGATCGAAACACCGTCGATCTCCGGCAGTTCTGCGAACATCGTTTCGATGGAACCGAATGTTTGGGGAATGCCATGCTGAGAAGCGGTTGCCTGGGCAGCAGCTTCGTTCAAGTCGGCTAGGGCGATGATCTCCGCTCCAGCTTGGCGGAATCCGTCAATATGGTACTGGGCCATGCCGCCCGCTCCGATGATAGCTATTTTAGTGCTCATAGTAATTTGGTAAGATTGGAGAAAGGAGTTCTATTGGTTCTCTTTATCGAACGCGGAATCGAAGGCGACGGTGCTTGGCGGGAAGTCGACGGATCTAACGAAAGCCGAAGCTTCGGTGGCTCCGTGGACGCGGTCCATACGAATGTCTTCCCATTCTACGGAAAGCGGGCCTTGGTAGCCGACGTCGTTAAGGGCGACGATGATCTCTTCGAAATTGATGTCTCCGTGACCGAGAGAGCGGAAGTCCCATGCTCGACGTGGATCGCCGAAGTCGGTGTGACCGCCGAAGACGCCTACGGAGCCGTCCCCGTGTCCCCACCAAACGTCCTTCATGTGGGCGTGGAAGATGCGGTCGCCGAATTCGCGAATAAACTTCACATAGTCGACCCCTTGATAGCCCAGGTGCGATGGGTCGTAGTTGAAGCCGAAGCGTTTGTGTCCTTTGACTGCGGCGATTGCGCGTGCTGCGGTTGCTAGGTCGAAAGCGATTTCAGTCGGGTGGACTTCCAAACCAAAATTGACGTTTACCTTTTCGAAAGCGTCTAGGATTGGGATGAAGCGTTTCGCGAAATCTTGGTAGCCTTTTTCGAGGAATGCTTGGTCAGTTGGCGGGAACGCGTAAAGCGCATGCCAAATAGAAGAGCCGGTGAAGCCATTGACTACAGCCGGGAATTCGTCCTTTTTTCCACGGCCTGGCTTTTGGTCCATGAAATTGCGGCAAGCCTTGGCGGCTTTGGCCATGTTTCTCGCTGCACGGCGGCGAACGCCTTCAGGTTTTCCGTCGCCCCAGATTTCTGGAGAGAGGATCGCTTTGTGCCGGTCGTCGATATTGTCGCAAATCGCTTGGCCTACGAGGTGGTTGGAAATGGCGTAGCAGGTTAGTCCATTTTCGGAAAGTAGTGCCCATTTGTCTTTGCAGTACTTCTTGCTTTTAGCGGCTTGGTCGACGTCGAAATGGTCTCCCCAGCAGGCGAGCTCCACTCCATCGTAGCCCATTTTCTTGGCGAGAGGCGCGAGTTCCGCGATTGACAGGTCGGCCCATTGGCCGGTGAATAACGTGACGGGTCTAGGCATAGCGTTGATCCTTCTGACGTAATTACCCTTGGGAATCAATGAGAAATCTCAATTTCGAAAGGCTTCCTAGCTGAGAGCTTTGACGCAGGTGACCTCAACCCTATAGCCTTGGTCATCCAGCGATTCGCGTGAGCAAGTTCTGAATACGAATCGAACCGGATGGCAAAACGCCTTTACCGGTCAATCGTAGAGCCAGTAAGCGCGGCTTTGGAGCTGAAACTGTTTTGATTGCCGTTCCCAGACTCCGATGAATCCGGCTCGGTTGGCGCTGGATCCTTTTTGCGTGATTTCGTTCCACCAACTAGAGGAACCGACATGTTTATTGAAAAGGCTGCTTTGATTGCTGGTTGCTTTGGCGAATGGGTTCGGCTCGAAGAGAGCGGCGATCTGCATCATGTGAAAGCTGAGTTCGGTTGGACGCCATGCGCCCCAATCGGTTATGCGAACGTAGAGGCCGGTTTGGGATCCTCCTTTGAGGGACTTCCGTTTGAAGGCGATTCCTGGGATCGAGCGACGATTCAATTCGCGTTCGAGTTCATCGAGGCTAGCGGTTCTGTGAGTGAGAACGCGAAACGGGAATTCGCTGCCGATACCATGTTGAAAGCTGCCGAGCTGAGCTCCCAGCCCGGTCATCGCGTAACCGACGGCCGCGGGGAAATCGGGGATATTGGGCGATGGGGCGATCCATTTCAGCCCCAGTTTCGGCCAGCTCATATAGCGCCGCCATCCGTTCATTGTGACTACTGTGAGTTTTCCGTTCGTACGTTGAGAGTCGGTGAGCTCGAGGATTCCCGGTTTCGAAACGGCCATTCGAGCGAGTTCTCCAATGGTCATTCCGTGGACGTAGGGAACTTGGAAGGCACCGACGTAGCTCTGCCAGCTTTTCTCGATCGGGGGACCATCGACTTTGAGTCCACCGAGAGGATTTGGCCGATCGAGGACCATGACTTCGACGCTGTTTTCGAAGCAGGCTTCGAGGGCAAGTTTCATGCAGCTGATAAACGTGTATGAACGCGTGCCGATATCCTGCAGGTCGATGACGAGGACATCGAGATTCTCGAGCATCTTCGAGGTGGGCTTGCGGTACTTGCCGTAGAGCGAGTAGATCGGCAGACCGGTTTTTGAGTCGATGGCATTGTCTACTGGAGTATTCGCTTTTTCATTTCCGTAGATGCCGTGTTCTGGGCCGAAGAGGGCGACGAGATTGACCGCTTTCGATTGCTTGAGGATACGAACACTAGGGACGCCGAACCGATTGACGCCCGCTGGATGCGTAAGCAGGCCTATGCGTTTGTTGGCGAGAGGAGCGAATTGCTGATCAGCTAGAACGTCGATGCCGAGCTTGATGGCCGGCCGAATATAGGTCTCTTGCTGCTGCGCGATCGTCGCGTGGAGCGCTGTAATGGAAGCTTGGGGAACGAACTGAGCCGCGACTAAAGCAGCTGATTGGGTCGTTAGTATCGCTAGGAAAGTGAGAGAGCGTATCATAAGGAAAAAGCGTGCCAACGGCCTCGCCTATTCACGGGAGGTTGAGGAGTAATTTTGCTCGGGGCAAACCGGAATGCTATTTTTTAAACATTCTCTTGAGATTGACGGGTCGTTTTTGGGCTTGGGCGAAAATGAATCGGTAGGTCATATCCAGAGCGAAGGCGACCGTAATGCCAGCGACCAATCCCCCAACTACGATGGAATAGACGCCTTGGCTGACGCTGGAGTCTAGCGATTTAAGTCCGAATAAGTCGATCAATTGGGTTCCAAAGGCTCCGAGAGCTGGGTAAATCAGCCACATGGTCGCTAGGTTTGTTATCAGCTGAGCGCCCATGATTATGGGTAAATTGGCCCGAAGGGTCCATGCAGCTGCGAATGCGATTAGGAATTGTATTCCTGGCAGAGGAAGGAAAGAGATCACGAATCCGAGGTAAAGCGCGATGCTCACTTCACGCACCCTGAAGGACCACAGGTAAGGCCGTTTGCGGGCGGTATTTGCAAACCATTTCAAAACGGGCCAACGATGGATTGTAGCTTTGCGTGGAAGCGGACGAAGAAACTGTTTGGCTCGGCGAATACGAACATGGTGCCGAGCACGTGTTTCCCGGTCATCTCCTGTTTCTGTTTCGGCGAGTTTCATTGGATTCGTTTAGGCGATTTGAAGCCTCTATTAATCGTGAGCGAGCATCTAGAATAAGGACACGGTTGTCTGCTAGCTTTAAGTGTTTAAGACAGCGTCTTTTAACGAATGTTTATACTCTCTGTTAATTCGGCTGCTATCGCAGCTCGATTCACCGTCTCCAGAATACGCATTGGATACTTATTCGAATGCAGATCGGAGCACCAGAGAGATATTCGTGGACGTTGCTTTGAGAGCGTCTTCAAGGGGCATATCGGGTGGAGAGATGGCAATGAGGCAATTCTGAGAGAAAGGCGTGTTTTCGATTTCACCAAGGCTGCCGGCCAATACGAGCAGTTGCTTTTCTGCCTGGACGGTTTCGAGGGCGAGGGCTCCGGGACCTTTTCCATGAAGCGATGAGGCATCGAAGCGACCTTCTCCGGTAATGACGCATTGGGCATTTTCGAATTTAGGCGCCAAGTTTATCCAGGTTTTGACCAATTCGTAGCCGGAGACGATTGTCGCTCCGAGCCCGACTTTCAATCCGAATGCGGCACCGCCAGCCGCACCGGTACCAGGAATTTTCATTGTCCCTGGTTCGGCCGCGCAAGCGTCGCAAAGACGTTTTGCCATTTTCTGAGTCAGGGATTCGATTTCTTCGAAGCGTTCGGGGAAGAGCCCTTTTTGAGGTCCGAAAACGGCGGCTGCCCCGGATGGGCCGAGCAAGGGATTTTCCACGTCGCAGGCCAGGCGAATTTCAAAATTAGCGGGCAAGGTTGAGCGGGAGGGGTCGATACGCTCGATTTTGGACCAAGTATCGGGAGTAGGCGAACCGGGTACGACCACGCCATTGGCATCGATAAAGGAAACGCCTAAACGTTCGAGGGCACCGAGTGCGAGGTCGTGAGTTGCTGACCCGCCGAGCCCTATGACGGCGCCTTGGGCTCCGTGTTGGATGGCGGCGGTTATAAGTTCTCCGAGTCCGGCGCTACTCGTATTCCATGGAGAGCGACCGTAGACGGGGGTGAGAGCTATTCCGCTGCATTCGGCCATTTCAATGATGGCTATTTTTTGAGTGATTGTTTGGAATCCCAATAGGGCTTGGGCGAATTTATGTAATTGAATCTTAGATACAATTCCGAATCGGGCGGTCACTGCTTCACCTGTTGGGCCGGTGACTTTGGCGGAGTGAAAAGTTCCATCGACGTATCCGGTTAACATGTCGCAAAATCCGTCGCCTCCATCCGCGAGGGGGGCGGTTTCGATTTCCCAGGTAGGCTGGCATTTGGCCAGAGTTGCGGACGCGACGCGGCAGGCATCCCTGGCGGTTAAGGCATCTTTGAATTTATCGAATGCGATGAGGACGCGCATATTCGCGGTTTACGAGGAGGGAGCTAGTGAAGACAAATGCGTAATTGCCAGTTCAATACGTAAAACGATTAAGGTTTAGACTCGATTGCGAGATTGGAAATGACGTCTTTTACGCCGTTTGTGTCGAGGGCGACGTCTCTGGCTTTGCGCTCTTCCGCTCTGGAGGAGACTTCTCCCGAAAGCGTAACCGAGCCATTGCTGACGTCGATTTTTATGCGACTGGGATCGATTGATTTGTCTAGTTTGAATTTACCGCGAACGGCGGTTCCAATACCAAGGTCCTTCGTGGAGGCGAAAAGCTCCTTGCTTTTTTCAGCTACCACCTTGGCGCCTTCGCTCGCTTTCGCTTTCAAATCTGTTTCGTCTTTTTCGTCGGACGATTTTTCTAGTTCCGGTTTGAGCCCTTCCGATTTCGGTTCGGCTATAGGTGCGTCCGTTTTCGCCTCTGCGGATTCCGCGGAAGGGGGAAAAAAGGAATGGAACGCTTCGGGCGAATTGTAGTAGGCGGTGATCATGGCGCCTATGAAAATTCCAAGGATGAGTGCTACGAAAAATGTTTTCATGCGTAATGGTGTGGGTTCTAGAAAGCTGCTAATCTTCGTTTCTCTGTTGGAGATAGTCAATGAGCGATCGCTTTGCGTACCGCCTGGCTGCGGGGATATTGAGATGGACATAACGGAGGCGGCGAAAAAGAATGCGTTTATGAAAACCCTTCGACCACCCCTTTTGTTGCTAGCTTTCGCGGCTTTGAGTTTGAATTTGTTTGGCGGTGCGGTGGTTCCCAGCAGTTACCCTACGATTGGCAAGATCGCCAAGTACGATAATCGGTTAGATAAGTTAATCGACCCGGATGCTAAGATCGAAGTGATAGCGTCGGGATTCGATTGGACGGAGGGACCAGCTTGGAATCGGGAAGATGGGTTTTTGGTGTTTTCGGATATTCCACGCAACCGGGTCATGAAATGGAGTCAGGACGAAGGAGTGAGCGAGTATATGAGCCCTTCCGGGTATACGGGGGTCGTTGATTACGGAGCTGAGCCGGGGAGCAATGGGTTGGTATTCGATTCGATGGGACGCTTGACCCTTTGCGAGCACGGGGATCGGCGCATAGCGGTGGTCACGAAGAATGGAGGGAAGAGGACTTTGGCAGATAATTTTCAGGGGAAGCGTTTCAATAGTCCGAATGATTTGATCTATCATTCGAATGGTAATCTGTATTTTACGGATCCAATTTACGGACTTCCGAAATGGCAGGACGATCATCGCCGGGAACTTGATTTCTGCGGTGTCTACTTGCGGAAAACGGATGGTGAAGTCGTTCTTTTGACGAAAGACTTTACGCGACCTAATGGGATTGCATTGTCTCCTGACGAAAAAACGCTCTACGTGGCGCAGTCCGATACGGCGGCTCCAATTTGGAGGTCGTATTCTGTGCGGCGCGATGGGACGTTGGGGAAAGGCAAGGTTTTCTACGATGCGACGAAGCAAAAGCAAGCGGGCGGCGTAGGGAATCCCGACGGAATGAAGGTCGACGATCAAGGGAACCTTTGGGCAACTGGCCCTGGAGGCTTATACGTTTTTTCGCCGAAAGGCGATTTGCTGGGGCGACTGGAAACTGGCGAGCATGCGAGCAATTGCGCTTGGGGCGATGACGGGTCCACGCTTTACATCACAATTGACATGTACCTTTGCCGGATTCGCACGAAGGCAAAGGGAATTGGGTTTTAGATTTTGCGGATCTAGAATTCTATAGGAAGCGGAATTGAATTTATTATTCCATTGAATGCACAACTTTGACTGCCCGGATACGTTGGAATGGCCGATAAATTGTTTTTGGAAAAGAAATGAAAAGGGACTTAAACTTAGATTTCCTCAAACGTGTGGGACGTTTTGCGGTATATTTATCAATTTGGGGGCTAGTTAGCGCATCAGCGATAGCGAAGAAAAATGCCCGCGTTTTGGTCGATTTCTATGCCCGAGACGAATACGAAGAATCGAAGGTGGTTGATGGCGAAGCTCGATATGAAACCTACCATTTTTCAAAGTGCGGCATTTTGGCGGAAATATGCGTGATCCTAGTTTGAGATAGGTGACGTTCGAGGAAATGGCCGTTGGGTTGGCTGAGGAAATGAAAGCTCGAAACTATTATTCCGTAATGGGGCAAGACGAGGGAGATTTCCTGATCGTGGTTCACTGGGGAGTGACGGGAATCGAATAGTCGTTGGACGAACTTATGATGAACGAATCGGGAGGATTCGGTGTTTGGGATAGCGGAACCGTTTCAGATCCTTCCTTGGGTGAAGGGACCTCCGACTTTTCGCAGGATTATTCGAATGATTTTGAATCATACGATTCGACCAGTTCAAGGCGATCGGATAAGGACAACGCCTCATTGATTGGTTTTGACCGTACCTTAGACCGGAAAGAGCTGACTTCTCAGGATGCATACGAACTTGAGTCCATGCTCCGAGACGAACGCTATTTCATCGTTCTCATGGCGTATGATTGGCAGAAAATGCGGCTCGAAAATAAATTCGATTTGGTGTGGTCGACGCGTTTTAGTTTGGATGCGATCGGCACGAACTTTCGCGACGCCCATTATGCTTTAAGCAGAGGGGCTGCGAACTATATAGGCACTAATCTTGACGGAGATTTGGGTAAAACCAAAACCCATTTAGGCACTGGAGATGTAGAGCTAGGCGACATTGAAGTCGTCGCGACCGTGAAAGAGTCCGAAGAAAAATAGATTCTTAGGGCACTATATTCACTTCGATTAGAATCGGCTCCGAACCGATACTTTCGAACCAGCCAACGAGCTCGGCCACGAGGTCGATTTTTAGCCAATACCTTCCGGGGCGATCTACGAAAATCGGGATGTCTCCTTCGAATCGGTCGCCTGGTTCCATTTCGGAGGGAAGCCGGAATCGAGTATTGTCCTTTATTAGTTCCTGGCTTTCAAAATCGAGCAATCGGGAGGCGACATGGACAACGCCGAGGTGCATATCGTTCTTATTGAGCCAGCGAGCTTCGCCGATGTTTCCGACACTGATATGGATCTCTTTGGTTTCGCCGACTTTGAGTTCAAGGCGCTTCGGTTCGCACTGTAAATCGTGTTTCAAACCATGGCTCTGACGGCTATCATTCAAAATTGTGCCTTTTTGGAAATAGAAGATACCGCTGTTTTGCTGAAATTGCATGATGGCTGTCGTCATGGAAGGAGGCGCTTCGCCTTCCTTGCATTGTAGCCATTCGTCGTAGTTTAGCATGTAGCCTGGAGATGCTGCGACCTTGAATGTCGGCCCTTCGAAACCGGCGTCGCGAAAGAGCGTTTTGAGGGCTTCCATATCCAAGTCGTTTTCCAGGACATTGAACTCGCGCATTTCGCTTTGGGATGCCGAGGTGATCGAGTGCGGGCCCAGAGGTTCGTTAAAGGCGATGGTTCCGCCGTTTCGAAGTACGCGGTAGAATTCCTTGATGGCAACTTCCTGATTGGGGACGTGGTGGAATGCGTCGAAGCATACGATTCGATCGATCTCGCTATCTGCGATTGGGAGGTGCTTGCCATCGAATAGGCGGGTCTCCCAGCCGCAGGGAGGATTGTTCGGAATTGGATATTCCTCGAAGAGACGTCGACCGAGGGCTAGAGCTTCTTCGGAGACATCGGTAGCGATCACGGAATAGCCCATTTGCCAAAGCGCTTTGGAGATCCAGCAAGTTCCCGCTCCAAAATCCAGTACCTTCATGCCAGGAGCAAGCCGGAGACTTTCCAACATGAGTCCCAATCGAAGGAGGAGTTGCGGCGCATGCATCTCCATGGAAAAAGGCTTGCCGAGTTGGTTTTCGGGGCTCGGCAGCCTTTTGTAATAGTCGTCGGAGAACTGGTTGAACTGCTCGACGCTCAGCTCCTCCATGAGGCGCTTCGGGTCTATTAGTTCGTGTTTTTTTGCTTGGTTATTTTTAGGAGAGTTGGATTCCATCAATCAACCGTAAGCTGCGCCGGTCTCTACGTCGATAATCCGATAGTTCTCGACGTGGAAGTGCGGATCGGAGCGGAAGGTTAGCTGAGCATTGTAGTCTTTTTCGAGACTGATGAGCAAATCGGCGTCTTCTTCGCGCAAGCGATCGAGTATGGCCGGATTAACAAGTACGCGCAGCTTGATGGCTTTGTTTTGGTCTTGGGTCCGGTTGCGAGCTCGGCGAACGATCCCGGAGAGTTTGCGTTGGAGTTCGACGCTTACGGTCGTGGCGGATTTGACGATTCCTTTGCCGCGACAGTAGGGGCAATCGGTGTATAATCCTGAAGAAACGCTTTCCTGCATTCGCTGGCGAGTCATCTGCATGATGCCCAATGGCGAGATCGGCAAGATGTGATTCTTTGCCTTATCCACTCCCATGTGCGTTTTCATGCGGCTGAGAACGGCATTGCGGTGACGTCGCTGCTTCATGTCGATGAAGTCGATGACTATGAGGCCACCGATGTTACGCAGGCGAATTTGGCGGGCGATTTCGGCCGCCGCTTCGCAGTTCACCTGGAAGATAGTGTCGTTCTCTTTGCCCTTGTTCTTGTGGGAACCGGTATTGACGTCGATGGCGATGAGGGCCTCGGTTTCGTCAATAACGATGGCGCCGCCCGAGGGCAATGGAACGGCCCGCTGAAAGGTCTGCTCGATCTGATTCTCGATATTGTAGCGTTCGAAAATCGGAATGCTATCCTGGTAGAGCTGAATCTTGTTAGACGAGCGTTTGGAGATTTGGCTGACGTCCTCGATAATGTTCTGATGATCTTCGGGATTGTCGATTAGGACGCGGTCAATGTTTTCCGTTAGGAAATCGCGTACGGTGCGCTCGCTCAAATCCGGTTCTTTATAAAGGCAGGAGGGAGCTTTGACCGAATCCATCTTGTCTTGGATTTTCTGCCAAGTTTTGAGCATTATGTGCAGATCGCGGACGAAGTAGCGTGACTTCTTTCCTTCGCCCGCAGTGCGGACGATGATGCCCATGCCTTCGGGAATCGTGAGGTCGCGGATGATCTTCTTGAGGCGGTTGCGCTCTTTGACGTCCTCGATCTTGCGCGAGATGCCGCACTGGTCCGAGTAGGGCATCAAAACGAGAAAGCGCCCTGGCAGAGAAAGGTTGGTCGTGGTACGGGGACCTTTGGTGCCGATCGGTCCCTTGGTGACTTGAATGACAATTTCCGTGCCTATTGGATAGTGCTGCGGAATATCTTTGATGGTGATCTTCTTCTGGCTCTTTTTCTTGCTCGATCGGTTTACGCGAACGACTTCGACCGACGAGTCGACGGCCTGCGGCAAGATGTCCCAGTAGTGGAGGAAGGCATTTTTCGGAAGACCGATATCGACGAAGGCAGCTTTCAGGCCAGGGTCGAGATTCTTGATCCGTCCCTTGAAAATGCCTCCGACTATGCGTTGGGCGCTGCTGCGGCGTTCGATATCGAATTTGTCTAGAACTCCATCTATTAAAAGTCCGACCCGCGTTTCCAGGGGTTCCGCGTTAATGATCAGCTCCCGGTAGGGTAGCTTCTCTTTTGTAAACTTTTCGATGATCTTGGTCATCAACGGACGCTTTTTGGAGCGCTTGTTAGCCTCGCGTTTGAGTTCCGCTTGATCGACCGGTACTAAGGGCTTGCGCGAGGGGGGCTTTCTAAGCTCCTCTTCATGCTCCCTGGAAGAATCCGATGACTCGGTGTTGGTATTTTTTTCGCTCATTCTGTAAGGTTTTGGTTTTTACAGAAGACGCCTTTTCATGGGGTGTTAGCGTTTCAGCTAGGTGGTTCTTTAGCAATTGGTACATTGTTAGAACTCCTTTCGAAATCGATACACGCTTTGCGCTAGTCCTTGCAGGACGCAGCAGCTCACCATGAAGGTGCCTCCGTGACTTAAGAACGGGAGCGGTAGTCCGGTGATTGGCATCAATCCAATCGTCATTGCTATATTCACAAAAATATGAATGGAAAACAGCGTTGCGACGCCAATCACAAGCAACGTGCCGAAGCGGTCGCGGGCGATTGTGGCGATGCGAATACTGTTTGCCAGTAGCAAGCCGAATAGTGATACCACGACTACGCTTCCCAGAAATCCGGTTTCCTCCGCTATGACGGAAAAAATGAAGTCGTTATGGGCAACTGCTCGAGGCAGATAACCCAGTTGGGCCTGGTTTCCGTTCAGCCAGCCTTTGCCGAACATTCCTCCAGATCCAACGGATATAATTGATTGCTCCCGATTCCAGCCCTCGTCGCGACGATTGACCTTGTCGGGAAAAATAAATCCCATGACTCGTTGTCGTTGATAGTCCTTTATTGGAATCCAATAATGGGGCTTTTCAACCACTTGTTCTTCGGTCGCTTCCATTTTCGCTGCCACATACTCGCCATAGTTGTGAGTATCGAGCACTACCAACCCCACGATGACCGCAAAAATGGCGAATGCGGTCGTGAAGAAAGATTTCGATAAATTAGATGCGTAAAGCTGAGCGAGCACGACTGAAGGTATCACGAGTGCCGATCCAAGATCGGGCTGGAACAAGATGAATAAGAATGGCAGCGAAACCGCAAGCGCCATTTTGGCAAGTGTTTGGCGAGAATCGCGAACAGTTCCTATTTTAGAACCGGTAAGCATACTCGCACTGATGACGAGGCAGGCTAGCTTGGCCAATTCGCTAGGCTGGACGGTTGTGACTCCTACGTCGAGCCAGCGCTTGGCTCCCAAGATGATTACGCCAAGGGGGCTCCAGGGAACCAGAGCCAGAAGGCCTAGCGCGAGAAAGTAAATCCAGTGAGAGTATTTGAGAAAAATTTTGTAGTCGATCAATGAAATGACGAAGTAGGCCGTCAATCCGATGCCCATCCAAATGATCTGTCGTAGCCAGTCGTTATTCAGAATCCAATTGATAACCCCAGTCCAATCGTCGGTCTGCTGATAGTGCTGGGCGCTGTAGATGAAAAAAACTCCGATGATCGACAGGGCGATGATGCAAAACGGAGAAATGAGATCGAAGCGGGAGTGCTCGTAGCTGAAGGATGAGCGGGACACGTAAAGCGAAAAAGATGGGTGCGCAGTTTTTCTGAAGGAGCCATGGGGTCGTTGGAAGGAAAATCGCGATTTTTGGAAACTAAATGGGCTGCTTGGGTCGTATAGGTTTTAGAGGGCTCGGTTAAAGTCATCCCGATCGCTCGAAGGCCTAATGGGCAGGTAAGTGTTGGAGCCGATATTCGGCGTTGAAAAAGACTCTCGCGATTCGTGGGAGTCTTTTTTCGTTTTGGCCATTGAGTCGCATTATAGCTTCGCCAATGTGGTGGGCGATGAGCGGACCGATCGCAGAGAGAACGAGAATCGATCGCTGGCTTTGGGCTGTGCGTCAGTTCAAGACGCGGACTCAAGCGACTGAAGCGTGCCGGGGCGGTAAGGTACGGGTTCGCAATGAGAAGGTGAAACCTTCGTATGGGGTGAAAATCGGGGAGTTGATTGAGATCCAGCAAGGGCCGATAACCAAGCGACTGGGAGTACTGGGATTGATTGAAAAGCGTGTCGGGGCGAAGCTCGTGTCGGATTTCATGGATGACATGACGCCGCCGGAAGAATACGAGCTGCTCCGGCAAACCGCCGCTCAAGCGATTTTACGCAGGGATCGAGGATCGGGACGGCCGACGAAAAAGGAACGCCGCGAAATTGAAGAGCTATTTTGGGGCGAATGATTGCAAGGCACAAAAAGGGTGGCCAAGCGGATTAAAGCTGTTTGGATCGAGATTCATGTACACCCCTCCGCCATTGAGGAAAATCATTCTTTTCCCGTTTTTGTTCGCCACAGGTCTTGCCGCGGCGATTGCATACTTTACGCCGGAAGTGGGGCCGTCCGGTTACGTGTCCGCTTGGATAGGAACGATTTTGGTTTTGACGATTTGGGGACTGCTCAAATACGAACGGAATAAGTGAGCCCTTGGATGCAGAGCCAGACTATCGAAAATGAAGTATCCATCGGTTGAAGACCTTTTTCAGGAAATTCTCAAAGCGCGTCAGCGCGTCTACGAGATCGCTTGCCCGACGCCGCTGCATCGCTTGAGCCCGACTGAGAATTTGTTCATCAAACGCGAGGATTTGTCTCCAATCCACGCTTATAAATGGCGTGGTGCCTATAACCGAATGAGCCTTCTGAGCGACGAGGAGAAGGCTCAAGGCGTTGTCTGCGCATCGGCTGGCAATCATGCTCAAGGCGTCGCTCTTGCTGCGCAGAAGCTGAGAACCCGAGCGGAAATTTTCATGCCGCGCTCTACGCCGATGATGAAGCAAAAGGCGGTTCGAACCTTAGGCGGCGTCGCGGCGAACGTTCGGCTGGAAGGCGATTCGTATGACGATGCTTCCAAATCGGCACACGTTTATTCGCAGGAAACCGGCAAGACATTTATCCATCCCTACGACGATCTCATGGTCATGGCTGGACAGGGAACATTGGCGGATGAGATTGTCATGTCTGGGGAAGGCGATTTTGACATTGCCTATTTGCAGATCGGCGGCGGCGGCATGGCTGCTGGCGTAGCGTGCTGGTTGAAGCGTTATTACCCGAATATCGAGATCGTTGGCGTGGAGGGGGAGGACCAGGCTTCGATGGCGGCCGCGGTGAAGAACGGGGAACCAATAGAATTGGATTATCTCGACGTCTTTTGCGACGGCACTGCGGTTAAGAAAGCGGGGCAAATTACGCGACATTTTTGCGAACAATTGGTGGATCGCTTCATCAGCGTGACGAATGACGAGGTCTGCGCGGCGATTCAAATGCTCTGGGAAAGTCAGCGCCTAATTCCTGAGCCGGCTGGAGCTATTGGTATGGCGGGTTGGCTTAAAGAGAAGGAGTCGGTCGGGAGTAAGCGAGCTTTGGCTATTATTTGCGGCTCGAATATGGATTTTGGTCAGCTTTCTTACGTCGTTAGGCATGCTGGAATCGGTTCGGCTCACAGACGATACTATCGTTTTCGGATTCCGGAACGCTCAGGAGCGTTGCTTCATTTGTTGGAGACGTTTTTGGATTCGGTTAACATCATCGAATTCCAGCATGGTTTAACTGGCGAGGATATGGCGTGTCCGGTAATTGGTATCGATGCGATGCCAAATCAATTTGCGGTCCTGGAAGAGCAGTTGAAGAATCTCGGAATTGAATTCGAAGACGCGACGGGCGACGAGGACGTGGAGTTTCGGATTATCCGCTATGACGCGTCGTTGATCAAACGGCCCTGCTTCATAAAGATTGAATTTCCGGAACGGGCGGGAGCTTTGCATGACTTTTTACAGGACAGTTGCAAGGGAGCGAGCATTGTGTACTTTAATTATAGCTACACGGGCGAACGCGTGGGGCGGGCCATGATTGGATTCGATTTCGAATCGAATGAAGATAGGGATGCATTTCGAAAGCGGCTTGCTGGGAGCGAGACGGTTTTGAGGGATGTGCGCGAAGTATCTCCTGAGGCTTTGGATCGAATGGTTTAGGAATTTAGATTATGTTTACGTTTATCGATCTTTTTGCAGGTATTGGCGGGTTTCGGATTGGCTTGGAGCGGTTGGGCGGTAAGTGCGTTTTCAGTT
>JABITN010000011.1 GCA_018700525.1 Opitutales bacterium | reverse complement strand
TAAAGCCCAAGACGGAGTCCAAATACGCTTAACAACCGGACAAATACCCGTAACTCCCAATAACCAACCAACAAGAATTCCACCAATGCCCCCAATAATGAGAAGCTTCAATTTTTCCTCTTGAGATCGCTTCGAACGCATTAGTTCCCCGCACATCAGACCCAACAACATCGTCGCCAAAGACGGAATGAAACTCAGGGTGTGATACCCCCCTCCATTTGCGACAAAAGGTTTCGCCATTTGAGCGGAACCCTCCTTGGCAAACGGAGCGCTCGAAGGCATGAGATTCAAAAACCAAGCATCGAAAGCATGGGCAACGTTCGCATTTTTGTGCCAAGAAGGATCAATCCCTTCCAAATGCTCCTGAGCCCAGGTAGGACTCACGTTCAATTCCGGGGTGCCTTTCGCCAAGTCCAAACCAGAATTCGGATACAGAACAAATAGCAACCAAGTAAAAACCAAAATCGATCCAACCGCGATTGACTGAACGCGGACGCCTCGCCCCCATAGTAAAAACAGAAACGTATACCCCAACCCCATCTGCGTCAGAACGTTCGTCATCCACCAGCGCGTAAGCGGACCATGCGAAGTCAAAAAGATTCCCAAAAATATCAAAATGAGCGAGCGACTCACAGCGTGACCCAGCATACGCCGGTAAGACTGACCTTCCCGCTGACGCTTTACATAGGAGTAAGCCATGGACAGTCCGACCATGAACATAAACGCCGGCTGGATCATATCCCAATAACCGCCGCCCACCCACTCGGCATGAGAGGTCTGAAACTTCATAATCGACCAGAACCAAGATTCCGGATTTTCCTTAAGCTGCAGCGCAGCCGTTCGGGCAATCCCGAAACCGCTAAACGCCAGCGTTACCATGATCAATCCACGATAGGCGTCTAAGGATAGAAGTCGTGTAGCTTTAAGAGGGGTATTTTTATTAGCCATAAAATCACTCATTTGACAATTGGGGATACAGATTGGACGCAGGTTCTAAAAAACGACATATTCGATGTTCCTGTTTTCATTCTCGTAAACTTTAGGATACTCGTACCATCAAGATAACACATTCGCATTTGTGCAAACTAATCGAATTGCCTCCAATATTTAGCATTTCCGATTACGAGCTATGTCATCTCTGCCGCAGTCACCCATCTCTCAACCAACGCGGCTAACCGGGACGGTCTGCCCTACCTCTGAATTCAATGATCATCATATGCGGCACGCCCGGACGTCGCTGCCCTACTAAAATTAGCTAGCGCTCACTTAGGAAAGGGAGAACTAAGGCAATCGAGTGCGCTCCAATAATGTCGTAACAGTCGATTCGAGACCATGAACCCGGTCATTGACTTCGACATACCAATACACCTCCTGACCCGCTGATTCACTTGGCGGCAAAGTCGCTTCCCATAATGAGGATTCCCCCATCCGTTTCATAGGGGTCGATTGATAGCGATCCTTGACATCTCGAAAGCGCGGGCCTTGCAGGTAACAGTAGTGAACGCTCACGCTTTCGATATCGGATTGACTGTGCACCACCGCGCTCACGTTCAATATTCCTGCATCCATTGACCCCAAAGCACTCACAGTTGTAACTGGTCGCTCCCAAAAACAATGGGCTACCCAGGCCCGCACGGCATCGACATGTTTCGAGGTCCCCATGCCGTGGGCATAGTTGAGTACATAGGCAAAACTTTTGTCGCCTTTGTAAAACGGATAGAAACCGTGATCGTCGAAACTGTGGAATAGATTATCATTGGTTCCGATGACATACATCATGGGAACGTTCACTCGGGAAAGAAATTGGTAGGCATCGATATAGGCCATGTATTCGTATCCACGAGTCGTGTACATATCTTCGAAATGAACCATGTAGTCGTGCTTCGATCCTTCGTGATTCGTCCAAACCGATCCCGGTTTGGGCAAAGCTCCAGGAGCGGGACTGTGCTCTTGGATCAGGTGAGCAAAATTGCCTGGGCGGGCGATCGAAACAAAACCGCTGATACGGTCATCTACGGCGGCAGCGACCCAGATCGCCTGAGCTCGCTTCGAACTGCCGGCCAAAACGAACTGAGTCGCTTGAACATCCTCGAGTTCTCCGAACACGGTCATGGCTCGCATATAGGTCTTCGCCAACGCAATCCAGTGGATCCAATTCGGATCGCCCGTTTCGAAAAACTTCGCCGCCGTATAGCGTCGAATTGGACCTTGCCCCGTAACGCCCCAATGGTCCCCCGGCATATTAGTTTTAAGCAGCATCGAAGGAATCCCCAACTCGATCGCGGTGAGGGCTCCGTAATCCCGATCAACGTCAAAACCTTCTTCTAGATTTGAACTGGCTCCCTGATTAATAAGGGCAATTCCGCGTTTCGACGCATCGATACCGCCGACCGGCAAATAAACATACGCCAGATGTCGAACCAATTCCCCTCCCCACGTTTGAGAAGTGAACTCCAACTCGATCCGGCGAACAGTCTTTGCATAGTTTTCCGCAACCGGGACAACTTCATCCGAAAGGACCCCAAGATCCAATGTATCCGGATTCTTAATCTCCGTCATATCAAAGACATTGGCTGGCGGGTGTTCGGGTTTTTCGGCAGCTAGTGAGTCGAAAAGCGCCGCGATCATAAACGTTCCTATCATAGCAAAGCGAATGGGATATTCTGTTTTGTTCATTTTCGATTTCTCTTAGTTAACTCACGTGATTGTTCATTCATCTTCGATCCGTGCCATACCAAACCTCTTCTCTGCAAGATCCCTTACCATCGGCGATTATCGAATTGTTCCTGGCTCATGCGCCCCACTGGGCGTACCTCCGTTCCCCTGATACCCGTCGCTTCGTCGCCGAGCCTAATCCGTATCTTATCTGCCAGGAGCGTCAATCTCGCTACTACGTCTGGATGCTGGTCGGCAATATTGTTCGTCTCACCGATATCCGCCTCCAAATCGAAAAGCGACAGCCCAATCTTAGGGTGACTATATGGCACAGGTATTCCATGGCTGGGACGCTTGCCTTTGCCCGCTCGATACGAGTGAGGAAAATGCAGTTTCCAGCGCCCGCTGCGCACCGCCTGCAGGTCTCCGCGATTGAAATAATAGAAGGCTTCATGGGGCGACTGGGCGTCGGGACGACCTTCAAACAAGGGCGTGATATCCTTGCCATCGATCACGCGATCCGTCGGCGACTGGCCACCGGAAATCGCCGCAAAGGTCGGCATGAAATCCATCGTACTGACCACTTCGTCGCATACCTGGCCGGCAGGCATTTTCGCGGGCCACCGCATCACGCACGGCTCGCGCATGCCCCCTTCGAAGGTCGTGCCCTTGCCTTCTCGCAAAGGCCCGGCTGACCCCCCGTGATCGCCATAAGACAGCCACGGCCCGTTGTCGGAAGTGAATACAACCAATGTATTTTCATACAGGTCAAACTGCCTGAGCGTATCGCTTATCCGACCCACCGAAGCATCGATTTCCGTCACCACATCCCCATACATACCGCGTTCGGTTTTGCCGCGAAATGCATCGGATACATGTAGCGGCACATGGGGCAATGAATAACAAAGATAGAGGAAAAACGGCTTCTCACGATTCTCCTTTATAAAATATATCGCTTCATCCGTGTAATCGGCAGTGAACCGATTCGGGTTGGGACTGAGTTGCAGAATATCATTGTCACGCAATAGCGGAAGCAGCGGATACTTATCGAAAATCACCGCATGCAGAGGCGACATGTCGTGCGAATAAGGCAGACCGTAAAAAGAGTCGAAACCCTGCTGCAGTGGCAGGAACTGATAGGCCCAACCTTGGTGCCACTTGCCGATGCAAGCCGTGCGGTAGCCCACTTGCTTAAGCATTTCAGCTAGGGTCACTTCATCTGGATTCAGTCCGGTTCGAACAAAAGGCGAGCCTAGTCCCGTTCCGGCAACGCGTGGCGGATAGCAACCCGTCAACAAGGCAGCCCGCGATGGGGCGCAGCCCGCCGCCGCCACATAGAAGCTGGTGAACTTCGTGCCCTCAGCCGCGACCCGATCAAGATGCGGGGTGCTGTATCCTTCCGCTCCGAAACAGCCCAGGTCGCCGTAGCCCAGATCATCCGCGAACAGCAGAATTATGTTCGGCTGCGCTGGCGCTGCGGTGACCGCATTGGCAATCAGGATGGCCAGCACGAGTCCAAGACCAAATGATAAACACTTTCTTATGAAATACCGATTCATATCATTCAAGGCGTTAACGCTTGTTCAACCGAACTGAAATCGGCTGGTTTTCCCGACATGGGCTCCGGCCAAAATACGGAGCTCTTGCGAGCAGTCGAAAGATAAGCGCTGATTCTGCTTACGACCTCGGGGTATAGGGCACTAACATCGTTCTGCTCGCCCATGTCACGCTCCATATCGAAAAGCTCCAGAGAACGACCATAGTATTGGACGGCCTTCCATTTTCCGTGGCGTGCTGCGATCCCATTCAGTTTGGCGTTGAATTCCCAATACAAAAATCTCTTTGAAAGATCTTGAGCGTTCCCCTGCAGCGTCGGCAAAACGCTCACGCCATCAATATTGCCGGGAGCTTCCACCCCAGCCAGATCCGCCGCTGTGGGCATGAAGTCCATGAAAGACCACACTTGATCGCTCAGCGTGCCGGCCTTTACCTTGCCCGGCCAACGAACGATCATCGGCACGCGAATACCTCCATCGAAAAGGTAACCCTTCTTCTCCCGCAAAGCTCCGTTCGAATCGAAGAACTGATGATCGTTCCCCCCTTCGCTATGAGGACCATTATCGGAAGTGAAAAAGACAATGGTTTCCTCATCCAGCTTCAAGTCGATAAGCTTAGCCATGATTCGCCCAACGTCCCCATCCATCCGAGTAATCATCGCTGCGAGGCCTTTCTGCGGCTCGGGCCAATCCTTGTTTTGGTAGATACCGAGATCGGGCACCTCCAATCCCTGACGAGCCCGCTCTTGCTCGGTGGGCGCTACATCAGGACCCGGAATGCGACCAGCCACCGCCTCGTTGTTCGCGTGAGGCACAGTAAAGGCCAGGTAGAGGAAAAAGGGATCATTCCGATTGCGTTCGATGAAACCCAAGGCCTCCCGGGCCATCAGATCGTGCGAGTATTCAATCCGCTTGCTGGATACGCTGCCGATTCCAGCAGCATACGTGGTCTGGGTTATGATCTCCTCATTTTGCAAAGGAACCTTTTCCTGGTTTTTCCAAAGCCAATTGGGATAATAATTATGGGCACGGATTTGATTCAGATAGCCGAAGAAAAAATCGAATCCTTGTTTCCACGGCGCCCCGGGAGTGTCGGACAATCCCAAACCCCACTTGCCGATGATACCTGTCCGGTAACCGGC
>JABITN010000091.1 GCA_018700525.1 Opitutales bacterium | reverse complement strand
CGATTGGTCGTTCGTTAATGAATACGCGAATGGGACGTTGTGGCGCGTTGGCGTATTCGATAACTTTTATGGAAATCTAGTCATCGCGGTAGATCTAGATAGTTTCGATGCCCGTATGGATCGACTGAAATCGCGTTACTACTTTGTCGCTCCTTTGGCCCTGGTTTTAGCGTTTTCGGGAGCATGGTTTGTTGCGAAGCGTTCATTGCGTCCAGTTGAGAAGCTCACCTTGGCTGTCGAGGGATTGTCGGCCGAGAGGCTTGACGAGCGGATTGAGGAGGTCGGACACGAAAAGGAGTTTCAGCGGTTATTGGGAATGTTCAATGAGATGGTGGCTCGTTTGGGAAAGTCATTCCATCAGGCTCGGCGTTTTAGCGCTGATGCGTCTCACGAGCTAAAAACTCCTTTGGCTCGATTGCAGATGGAATTGGAAGTTGCGTTGAAAGAAGCTGATCTTGGTTCGAAGGAGCAAGTTACGTATTCAAACTTGTTGGACGAAATGGCGCGTCTTGGCGGGGTAGTGGATAAGTTGACGTTACTTTCCTCTTCGGATGCAGGAAAACTCGAGGTGAGCTTGAGCGATGTGAATTTGAGCGAAGTGCTCGAGAATGTGGTCGAGGATTGCGAGGCGATGTCTGAGGGGAGGTGCTTTGAATTGTCGATCGAGCCGGGAGTTAGCGTTCAAGCGGATCGCGTATTGCTTGAACAGGCATTGCAGAATGTCTGCAGCAATGCGTTGAAGCATGGGTCCCGTAATGGAGTGGTTAAAATCTCTCTTCGCCAAAATCTTGGGCGAAAAATTGTCGAGATCGCGAATGAAGGGAAAGCGATTCCGGAGGCAGAGTGGGAGCAGGTTTTCGAAAGATTTTACCAGCGAGACTTCTCTCGCAGCGAGCAGGCGGGAGGTGTAGGGTTAGGTCTGAGTTTATCACGGGAGATCACCCGAGCGCATGGGGGCGACTTGAAGCTCATTCGCTCGGATGGAGATTGGACCGTATTTGAGTTCGTATTGTAGAAAACGTCCGTTCTTCGTTAGTTTGGAAGAAGTTTTTCGTTCGAGTACTATTTGATACTTTGCCTTTTACCTGCTATTCGCAAGAAACGGGTGGGACGTTTCGAGCGGATGGAGTAGGATTGGGCGATGGACGATTATCGACGTATTGAGGAGGTGATTCGGTTTTTGGGTGAAGACTTTCAGTCTCAGCCGAGTTTGTCGGCGTTGGCGAAACGAGTTGGGTTGAGCGATTCTCATTTTCAGCGTTTGTTTCTGCGCTGGGCGGGGGTGACGCCGAAAGAATTTTTGCAGTGCCTCACGCATTCTCATGCCAAGCGGCTTTTGGATCGAGGTGAGAGCGTGTTGGATGCGGCTTTGGATTCCGGACTTTCGGGTCCTGGTCGCTTGCACGACCTGTGTATAAAGCTCGAGGCGGCGACTCCGGGTGAAATTAAGTCAGGAGGTGCGGGCTGGAAGATTGTTTATGGATTTGCCGTTAGCGATTTTGGTCGCGTTTTGGTTGCTTCGGGGCCTCGAGGGATTTGCCATCTTTCGTTTGTCGATTCGCAGTCGAATGCTGAGGCTATCGTGAATCTGCGTGGAGACTGGGCTGCAGCGGATTTCGAGCGTGATGACGGTGTTGCGGTTGCCTTATGTAAACGCGTGTTTTCGAACGATCCAAATGAGACGGGTGCGACTTCGTTGCGGGCGTGTGTGGCGGGATCCGTTTTTCAAATACAGGTGTGGCAGGCTTTGTTGCGGATTCCAGCAGGGGATGTGAGTACATACAAACGAGTGGCGTCGTCGATTGGTCGACCAGGGGCGGTTCGAACGGTAGGTACTGCGATCGGACGAAACCCGATCGCGGTTTTGATACCTTGTCACCGAGTGATTCGGGAAAGCGGCGCGTTGGGCGGATACCGATGGGGGCTTCCGCGCAAGCAAGCGTTGATTGGAAGAGAGGCGACTTTTAGAGCGTAATGCAGTCGACCTTAACGACAGTTCTGCCCTTTGCAGAACGTCAATGGGTCATCACGTAGAAGACGATATTAATACCCATGGGATACGACCATTTTTCCGAGTAATTGTGGAAGTATTCTTCGTCTTCGCCTTCGCGTTCCCAACCGTCGCCGAGATCGTTGTTGTGGCACAATAAGACGGCGAGGCGGCCATTGTTGTCGAATAGACCCTTGAAATCCGGACCATCATCGCTTCCGGGGCCGTGGTCCTCGAAGGTTTCTCCCGTTCGCCAGTGGCGAATGCCCGGCACCTGCGGTTTTTCTTTGAGCTTATACACGACGTTAAAGATAGGATGACTGAGCGGCAATGAACGAGGATTCCAATTGGGAACTGCCTGTGCCAATTGCTCAGACACAACT
>JABITN010000012.1 GCA_018700525.1 Opitutales bacterium | reverse complement strand
CCTGGGGTTCGCTATTGGCGGTCCCCCGAGTTCTGGAAACCATTCGAAAAAAAGGACCGATTCCGTCCGGGAATCGACCGAACGAGACGCCATTTTCGATCGCCCCAACTTCAACGAATGTGCGGCCACCCGTCATGCCTCCCGCACCATTTCCCTCCGAGAGATAAACACTTTCTCCAAATTCAGCATTCAACGAAAACGGCAGGTTGGCTTCGAGGAAAACGAGGTAGCCATTGCCGGGAATCGTCGTCCCAGCGGGAATTTGATACTGCATGAGATTCACCGAACCGTCGCTGAGGAACCATCCGCTCAGGTCTATAGCGGTCCCGGTGGTATTGAACAGTTCAATCCAGTCCTGCTCAGGAGCGTCGCTATGCGTATTGACTTCGTTGATGACAACCGACTCCAAGGGGAAATACGGGACAACCGAACGGAGCAGGCTGAAATCCTGCGCCATTGGGCCTTGTAAATCGGTCCACTCGTTGGGAAGACCGAAGCTGCTGGATCCGCCATCGGTGTACCAAATCGAGTCTGCAGTCGTCCCGGGAAACGGAGTGTCTTCCAGCTTGAATACTTCTGCGCTCCCTACGCCCGCCAGCGGCGAAATCCCTTCACCACTGGGGCCGTAAACCACCCCACCCAGCGAGTCAAAGATCGTCAGCTGAGTCTTGTCATTGGAAACTGCAAAATTTTTCGCCGAGATATATCTCCCGTTGGTTGTGTTCGATGCTCGAACATTGATCCACCACTCGCCGATCTCTGGCCGATAGTCGCCAACATTTGACGGAATATCCTCTGAGATTGTAACTATGGTTCCAGCCCTGAGATCGGCCCAGGCAGATTCGTCGGTCAAGGTAAGCGAATAAATCGTCTCGCCTGGTCCGGGAAGAGCGGGCTCACCCGTTCGATGAGAAATTACGATCTCCCAACCCCTCATATCCAGATGATCAGCAACTACCACCAATTCGAACCAGTCTCCGCCATTTCCCTCCCGACGGCCCAGCCTGGAATCGGACTTCCCTCCCTGAAGAAATCCCAAAACTTCTGCAACCGCGTTGTACTCGTTAAGCACAACATCCGCTGCCTGAATCCGACCGGCGAAAATAATCATCAGTCCGCAAAGAATCGTGATCGTAAGTTTCATTATTTCCCTATGCATTAAGCTTGGCCAGAACGAAGCATTTCAGAATGGGTACGGTCCGAAATTTTTCAAACGAATCCGCTTGATTGGAGGTTGATCGCCAGCGAACTCGAATACTCGGTTTGCAATCAGCCCTACCAATCAGTAATAAAGATTCCGGTCGCCGAAAGAAGTGTGCAGACCGCATTGCCTGCTCGCTTCCGCGCCTGCAAGACTGTCACCCGGGCCGAATAGACCGTATCCAGAAGTTTTGCGATCTCCTCTGGCTTTGCACGGCGATTTCGCCACCAGTCCGCTGCAACCTTTTCCGTAGCATCTGCGAGCTGAAGAAGATCTTTCCAATCTTGCGCTTTAGCGCGAAAAACATTTACTTCATCGATAGCCACCTTCGCGGTTTTGACTTGATCATCTAAAACCATTCTTTGACCATTCACCTCGGCGCGGGCCAGGGCTTCGTAACGCTTCTTTCGGGCTCCTGCCTCGCGACCAAAAGGAATTTCAAAGGCAACTCTTGCCGAGTATTCTCTTTCCTGCCCCGGGTAAGGCACGGGCTCAAAACCGAAATCAACAAACCGGATAGAGGGCAATCGCTTCATGGCCTCACCCTTGGCCATCGCCTGGTAACGTTCTTCCTTGGCTTTATGAACTTCGACTTCCGGTTGGTAAACCAGGACTTTCTCTCTCAACACTCCGAAGCTGCTGTCCAGAAGAGAGCCGTCGTGATCAATCGTTGGCAATACACCGAATGGCTGCTCGAGTCCGAATACAGCTAGGGGCACATCAGTCTCTGGGACTGATCTATTTTCCAGCCGGATACGATTGGACAGCTTAAAGACACTCCAATCCATCTCGTTTACCGATCCCGACTGGCGAAGCTCTTCATTCCACTTGAGCAGGGATCGGTTTTGCTTCGCGTACTCGGAAAAGATTTTTCTAGCTTCGATTCGAGCCTCGTATTCCAGTGAGGGCATGCAGAGGTTCGCTCGACTCTTTATCATCGCCTCCGATAGTTCGGCTAAAGCCACCCGCGATCCAGCTCGTCGAGCCTCCCGCTCGGCAGACAAGGACAGCGCATTTCCAATCGGAACCCGAACTAGCGCGTCCATCTTGGTCTCTTCTTCGTTGACCGCAGCTGCGCGCAATTCGACGCTGTCCAAAAGCACCCGATCATGCTCACGTTCCAGGGCGGCTTCTAATCTTGAACGCGCAGCCTCCACCCTCGGGTCATCTTCAAGCCCAGCTTCGGCTATGCGCGCTTCTACCTGCTTCTGCCGAGAAGTCAGATCCGGTCCCGATGGGCTCGCGCACGCCCAAGTGAGTGCTGCCAGAGTCATGAGACCCATCAAACATCCCGAAATGGGTGGAATGCCCTTGCGGGTCTCTGACATCAGCTGACCCCGGTCTTGATGAAATCAAGAGTCACGACCTGTCCATTTCCAAGCTGACACGATTCGGGCACCGATATATGAATCGGCATTCCATGAATTCTGCCGCCTATGAAGTTTCGAAGCTGGGGAGGCGCTTGTGCGACGGTGGCACCTCGGCGCTCTACGAGGGCCACGGCATCGCAGCCGAGCCCCTTGGCTCCGACGATAACGACAGATGCGCCCGTGGCGATCGCATCCGGATCGGTGGTGGGCTTCACGAATGCGACGATTTCCTCGGCGAACTCGGGCATAACAGCCGCGACCGACTGTCCTTCGGCGACAGAGGATCCAATCCTGGCAACTTCCCTGACAATTCCCCGATAGCTGCTTCGTACAACCAAAGAATTTCGATCCTCGACCAGCGTATTTCTTCGTGCTCGTAGAGATTCGAGCTGCTTCTCGTAAAGTTCGGATGTTTGCTGTTCAAGCGAGGGTCGGTTCGGACGGAGGCGCATGGAAGGTTCCACCCATCTCTCCTCTTTCACCAAAAGTCGAGCCTGGGCGAGCTTGTACTCGTTGATCAACTGCTCCACGTCTGCATCGATTCGAGAAATTTTCTGATCAACGAAGTGGGAGGAAAGCTCAACAAGGACTGTACCAACCTCGACATAGTCTCCGGGTTGAACAAAAACGCTAGTAGCAAACGACGAGACCAGGGAGGGATGCTCAACAACCGTTCCGACGGCCACCGCCTCGACTCGAATGACTGAATTGGAGATGCCTACCAGTTGCACCAGAAGCAGAAGACTCGAAAAGAAGACCAATATTCCCAACGGACGAATTCCGATAAAGTCGAAGAATCGATCGGTTGCTCGGAGCAGTTTTCTTCGGAAACTTCGATTTTTTCGAGACATGTGCAACTTCCCTCTTCCTGTTTTCTCTTGGCTGTTCCAGTTTCTGCAAATAACCTGCAAGCTCTAGTATTCTGCGGAGGAGTCCTGCAGCATCAATCGGGTATCATGCGCCTGAATTCGCTCTCGCAGGGCTTCCATGATTTCGGATCGGTCCGAATTTTTGAAAAATTTAACTTGGTAAACGTGCTCGATGGATCGACCACCATCCTGCTCAACACTGCTGAGGAGCATAATCCTCCGGCAATATTGCTCGAGCAGGCGCTTCAGTTCCCGATCGGCGTCCTCGATCTCATCCTCAACTCGGAACCTCAATACTCCGTCGAATCTCGCTCGGGATCCGAAGGGTCCCGCAGCCAAGTAGAGAGCAACCCCACAGAGAAGCCCCCCACCGAGAAGAGCCACCGTCCATGCGTTGACTCCACAGCTAACCCCGAGACAGGCTGAGCCCATGACAAAGACCAGATCACGAGATGTTTTGAGATCAGTGCGAAATCGAATCATCGACAAAACGCCGAAAAGCCCAAGACCCGCGAAAATCGAGTAGCTCATGGAGAGCACTAGAATCGCAGCGCAGATGCTGACCAGAACGAGGGTATGACTGAACCCTCGTGAATAGCTCAGGCCCGCATAGGTTCGTTCGTAGGTCCATGCGAGAAGCTGGCCCAATACGAATGCACCAAGCAACGAAGACAGTGGGTCTATCCAAGAGGTTCCCGATGCAACGAGTTGGAGTTGTTCTGAAAGAAATGTCATTTCTTATCCTAAGGCCTTG
>JABITN010000116.1 GCA_018700525.1 Opitutales bacterium | reverse complement strand
CGATCGTCGATCAAGCCCGCAGAAGCTTGGCCGATGTCGTGAGTCAGGATGATCTTCTTTTGGCTATCGATCTCTCGATGGGTATTTCGGATGAGACTGCGAGAGTAGATGCGGTGGCTCGATATTTTCGACACTGGCGAAAACTCGATGATGCATCAGCTCAAGAATGGCTCAATGAAGTTTGGAGCGAAGCGCCAGCGGAGCTCCAGGAAAGACTGGATCAAGAGCAGAAGGCGATTGTGGTTCCGCGGAACTGATCTGGTTGGCTAGGTTTTTTTAACCACTGATGACACTGATGAACACTGATATGATTGAATTGGGCTTGTTATTCGGGGGTTATGAAATCTATGGAAAAGTCGGTTGAACAGACCAATTTCGACGTGGGGCTGGCGCTTGCCCCACGCCGCGTAGTTGGGAAAGGATTTTGTATCGCGGCACGGCGCAAGCGCCGGCCCTACGATTCTCGACTCGTTTAATCTGTAGGAGCGGGTTTATCCCGCGATTTCTATGTATGAGATTACGCCAGTGGCAGGCTCAGTCGAAATTCGGTTTTCAAGTCGTCTGACTGCGTGAGCTCGAGATCGCCTCCGTGGGCGACGATTAAGGTCCGTGCGATATTTAGGCCGAGTCCGTGGCCTGGTATATTTTCTCCCACTTGTTTTCCGCGACGAAACCGTTTGAATATTATGGGTTGGTCTTCGGCGTCTATGGGTTTTCCTGTATTGGAAATGCAAATATGGACGTGATCTTTTTGGATACTGGATCGAATGGAGATCTCTCCGTTTGGAGGTGTGTATTTCGCTGCGTTTTCGATTAGGTTCTGCAGAGCGAGTCGAATTCTTCGTTCGTCGATTTGTACGAGTACGTCGGCTGGTATTTCGCGCGTGATGGAAATCGATTTGTCGAATGTTAGGGCTTCGAGATCATCAATACTTGATTCGAGCATTCGGCTAAGGTTTACCTCTTCCGCGTCCAGAATCAATCGACCGGAGTCAGCCTGGGCGAGGAGCAGCAAGTCTAGGATGAGGGCTGTAAGTCGTCGAGTTTGTTGAAGTAGCAAGTCGACCTCATCCCGTTGAGAATCTGTAAGCGATTTCTCGCTACGAAGGTTTTCAAGTCCTGCTCGCATTATCGATATGGGCGTTTTTAGCTGATGGGATGCATCGGCCGAGAAGCGAATGGCGGCTTCGTACGAATTTTTCAGCCGGTCGAATGCGTCATTGAGTACTTCGGTCAAGCGGGCGACTTCGTCTTTCGACAAGGGCATGGGTAGGCGATCGTCGAGTCGGTTGATTGAAATTTGCTCTGCCGCCGCCGTTATGTCGGCTATTGGGCGCAATGCGTATTTCCCCAGGAAGAATCCTCCTGCAAAAACGAAGAGAGCGGTTAGCGGCGCCGCCAGGGCGATTCCCGCGAGCAAATCCTTTTGCATGGATTTCAGCTGATCGAGGTCAGCGCCTACTTGAAGATGATAGGGAGGGTTGTTGAAGATGCCAACCCGTAGATGCTTATCCCCAAGTTGAGCGTTTGCGTATCCGCTCGATTGATCGGTAAACGATCCCGTTTGCAGGCCAGGGGTTTCGTAAAGGATCTGACCTTCGGGCCCTTTGAAGATGACGTATCGGTCTTGCTGCATTGCGAGCGGAATGAACTTCGCTCCGAGCGGGCTGCGAGCATTAACCGGAGCTCCTTTGAAGTTTTCCAGGTCTCTGAAGAGCTCGCCTGCATCTTGAGTGAGTTGTCTATCGAGTTCGGCCCGTTGGCGGAAATATACAGTTGGAAGGATCAACGCTGCGCCTGCTAGCAATGCAATGAACGAAAGTGTGGCAGCGTAAACGCCGAACTTTAGTTTTAGCGACCAATGTCTCATCGCGTAATCATCGAAATACAGACTGACTACTGTTCTTCGTCTATGCAATAGCCAACGCCGCGAACGGTTTTAATGATAGAGGGTTGGTTATCTCTTTTAAGCTTTTTTCGAAGGCGCATAATGAAAATCTCTACGGTACGCGTATCGTACTCATGTTCGCGTTCCCAAATCCGTTCGCATATTTCGTCTCTAGAAAACGTGCGACCGGGCTCTTGCATCAAAATCTGAAAGACTTCGAACTCTCGAGGCGAAAGCTCAACTGGTTCGCCTGCTTGAGAAACTTTTCTGCGGTCTAGGTCCATGATGATATTTCCGATATCGAGAACCGCGGCATTTTTCGTCGAGCCACTTCTTCGCCCGAGGGCATCGATGCGAGCCAGTAATTCCTCAAGAGCGAATGGCTTAGTCAAATAGTCGTCGGCCCCCGCTTTTAAGCCCGCTACGCGGTCGCGTACCTCGCCACGCGCCGTTAGCATGATGACGCGCGATAGGACGCCTTTGCTTTTGGCCTGTCGCAGAACTTCAAATCCATCGAAGCCCGGTAGGTTAACATCCAATACGATGAGATCAAAATGCCTTTCGGTCGCAGCTGAGACTGCGGATGGTCCATCCGATGTGATTGAAACCTCATGGTCCGATCGCTCAAGGGCTCGCTTAACCTGCCTGGCGAGGTCGGCTTGATCTTCGACGAGTAGTACTCTCATAGGTGAGTGATTGGTAGAGTATGGTGAGTTTCATGGATATAAAAAGCGAATTCATAAGTATGAGAAAAATCATTGGTAACCAAACCGTTAGATTCTTCATATTGAGTAGGGTGAGGGCGGCGTTTATTCGCTTTTGGCTCGGAAGCGTACAATCTAAACAACTTTCCTAATCGAACTGTGGAGCGTTACTAATAACATCGCGTTGGGACCTCGAGTATCCGTTTGAGGGCTCTTTTGGTTTTGCTAATTCCTGTCGTTTTGCTACGCTTTTTTTATGAAAGAAAACGTAAGAAGACATATTGTTTCGATGATTGATGGACGTCCGGAAACGGTCGTGTTGGCCGATCGGCTCCTTACTTCCAGCGAGTACGAAAGACTCCGAGAAAACGCTGAGGAGCTTGAGGAAGAGTTGCCGGTAGACGAGCCGTTGCGAGTCGATCTAACTGGCGCGGATATTAGCGAAGCCATTGAGGATCTTCGTCCATACGTTCAATAGCTTGTCGAATTGGCTGATTTGCTTGGATGGCGTACCATTGCGTTTCGTCTGGGATAGCACCCTTTGTCCAATTGGGGTTGATGATTCAAAATGCAGGTCTCTTCTGCAGCTTCACTAGAGAAGTTGGTTGCGGCGTAGGAATGGGATTCACCCGATGTGATTGCGAATACGCCGATTGTTTTTCCGCGCGAAAAGACGACTATTTATTTGAAGGTGCCGAACGAGCCAGGAAAGTACCCGTATTTCTGTAGCTTTCCGGGGATTGGGAAATCATGAAAGGGGTTCTGATTATCGATGGGAATTGACGCTTGAGTGTTATCGCGTGCTTGTTTCGGGAAATGCAATACTCGTTTTATCGAGGGATGATGATTTGTAGGGCCCAAGGGTTTCGAATTGCTGGCCCACGTTGATGAAGCCAAAGTGAAGTTGAGTTGCGAATACAAGCCCTGCCAAAGAAATCGCGGATAGTGCGATTTTGATGATAGGTTTTTTGTGACAATGGCCACCTTCTTTCGAAGATAAGCTGCTTGGTTTACTCGTTCGATTTAGTCGATTGGTTTAAATCAGTTCAATGGATTTG
>JABITN010000013.1 GCA_018700525.1 Opitutales bacterium | reverse complement strand
GCCGGTTGGGCCAACGTGGCGAGGGGTATGACCGCGAGGAGGGAGAAGAGGATGTGTTTCATGAGAGTTAGGCGAGGATGTCCTTAATGAGGGACTCCTGCGCAATTGCGAGGCGGCGTTGATTGCCGGAAAGTGAAATCGTGCCGCGATTGATCGATTGTTCCGATTTGATTCGGAGGGGAGGCTAAAGGTTGGTTTGCTTCGCCATCTTCACTCCGTTGCGTCGCCCTATCAAGTTAGAAATCCCGTGGGTTGGGATGGGTCACAAGGCTTTATTGGTACCTTTGGTCGAATTCAATCGCTGACCCCTGCTGTTCGTCGCACAGAATATCTTAAAGTCTTCCAGCCACTCGGCGATTTTTGCCTAGTTCTGCTTCGTAATCTAACAGCTTTTTACTTAGCCGATTCGCTACGTCTTTGTTTTTCAGTAGGACGTCTTCTTCTTCCCCGATGTCATTCTCAAGGTCGTATAATAGAAAATCACCGTGGATGTTTTTGTGCAGTTTCCATCGTTCGTCCCGTATGGCGGTGCCTATGATTCCTTCGAAGTAGTGAAAATATTCCCGGCCGGCATTTGCTTTTCCGTTTAGTAGATCTGAGATGTCCTGTCCATCAATCGCATTAGGCAAGGGGACATCAAGCCAGCTGGCAAAGGTAGGCATCAGGTCGACGGTGCTGGCAATGTCATTAACCACTTTGCCTGAAGGTATTAAGCCCGGACCCCACATGATAGCGGGTACTCGCATGCCGCCTTCCCAACTGCTTCCTTTCCCCGCTCTCAACGGAGCATTGTTTTTATTATACCCACCATTGTCTGTGGTATATATTACAAGGGTGTTTTTATTCAAGTTGAGCTCCTTTAGAGCTTTGATGATTTCGCCAGTACTCCAGTCCAGGCATTCTACCACATCGCCATAGAGTCCTCCTTCGCTTTTTCCTTCAAACCGTTTGGTCACGGCGAGTGGCTTATGGGCCATGGTGTGGGGAAGGTATAAGAAGAAGGGTTTCTCCTTGTTCTTGGAAATGAAATCGATGGCTTCTTTCGTGTACAGCTCGGTTAGTTCTGCGGGCGTATCCAATTCCTTGATGATCTTTTTATTTCTGTACAATGGCATGAGTCCGTCGAAATCGTCTACCTCCTTCGGGTCCATGTTGTGACGGATTCCAAAATACTCATCGAAGCCTTGGGCCATAGGGAGAAAGGGCTTCTTGAAACCGATGTGCCATTTGCCGATGCATTTTGTCGCATAGCCTTTGGACTTAAACATCTCCGCCATGGTGAATTCATTCTTGGCCAGACCATAGTCGGCGTCAGGACGCAGGACTCCTGGCCCAAACCCAATTCTGCCAGGATAGCAACCGGTTAACAAAGCCGCCCTCGAGGGAGAACAGAAACTGGCGCCCACATAAAAGTCCGTGAAACGGATGCCCTCTTGGGCCATCTTATCCAAGTGCGGCGTTTTTATGGTTTTTGAGCCATAGCAACCCAGATCATTGTAACCCTGATCGTCTGTAAAGATCAGTATGACGTTGGGCGTTTCGACCGCTTTCGCCGTTATGGATAGGATTAGAAATACGAGAGAAAATAGATATTTGTTAATCGTCATGTCTTTGAGCTCAGTGAATTGGGTGGTTGTATGTTTTTAATACCTAAAAGTCTATTGTCTTTGGAATTTTGAGAACAGCAAAAGCAGCTCAAGGAGTGATCTTTTGAGGGAAAATACGCGAAGTGTCACGACCATGATTTCTCTCCCTTTTTGTAATTGATGCAGCCCTCAAAGCGGCCCGGAATCGGAGCGTACCTTCGCGCCTTAGTGGTACCGATCTCCGAGGAGAAATAACCCCATAAGGTCAGCTGCCTGTACATGCTGTAATACTTGCCCTTCGGAGCGCGTGCCACAGCGAGCAAGAACGCATGGCTCTCTTCATCGCTTAAATCCAAGAACGAGCGGCCCGTTTCCTTTTGGCAGCGTTCCCTGAAGCTCACTAAGCCTTGAGAGAACACCTTTTGTTGGTTTGGACTGTAATAGGATCCAACGATTTCGCCCATAAACGCTCCGATCTTCGCTGCTTTCGCCCCTGGAGAATCTGGATTCGTAGGTATAATCGTTTCGGCAATTTCATCCAACAAATCATAATCGTCCCTCGAGAGAACAAATGCCTTTTTCGCTGAATTGTCGTTCGACTTCCCTTGAGAGAAGGCGTCCGCTCCGTAAATGACCCCACCGCAAGCGGTGGCTATAAATTTCAATGCGTCTCTTCGGTTCATCGCTCTCTTTTGCAGTTTATAGATTGCCCTTCTTCAGTTCGCCTACCGCCAAATTCGCGGCCCGAGCCGTTAAAGCCATGTAGGTTAAAGAAGGGTTCTGGCAGGCTGATGAATTCATGCAGGCGCCGTCGCTCACGAATACATTGGAAACGCTGTGAAGTTGATTTCTAAAATTCAACATCGAGGTCTTCGCATCTCGTCCCATTGGGGCTCCACCCATTTCGTGAATCGCCTGCCCTGGAGGCTGTTGCGTGTTTCTCGTCTTAATATTCTCACAACCCACGGCTTCTAGCATCTCTATTCCCGATGCATGGATATCCTTTATCATTTCCTCTTCATTTTCCCGGTAAGTACAATCGACCTTCACTTGCGGAATCCCCCAGGGATCGACTTCGCGTTTGGAAAGCGTCATCCGGTTATCGTAGTAGGGAAGGTGCTCACCCATTCCGTTTAGCCCTACGTTCCACACGCCCGGTTCGCTCATCGCAAGCTTTAGGCCCGCTCCAATAGGAGGCGTATCCTTATTTACATTACTCGAACTTCTTAGTCCTCTGAATCCGTAGCAGTACCCTCTCAAGAAGGACTGTTTATCTGACCCCACATTTCTAAAACGCGGGACATAAGCTCCTGCAGGGCGCCCTCCAAAATGATATTTGTCCTGAAGGCCTGTAAAAGTGCCCGAGACCTTTGCTCGGTAGTTATGGTCCATTATGTAGCGACCTAATACATCGTGATCGTTTCCTAAACCATTCGGGAAGCGATCGGAGGTTGAATTCATGAGAATTAACAACGAGTTCAACGTCCCTGCATTCAAAAACACGATACGTGAAAAATATTCTGTAGTCTCCTTGGTTTCCGCATCGATGACCCGTACGCCTTTCGCCTTTCCGCTCTCTTTATCGTAGATAATCGAATGGACCACCGATTCAGGGCGAAGCGTCAGTTTTCCAGTGGTGGCCGCCGCAGGCAAACTCGCTCCATTGCTACTAAAATAGCCCGTAAAGGGACAGCCTCGGTTGCAGCGATTACGAAATTGGCACGGTCCCCTGCCTTTGTGATGCTGGGTCAAATTCGCGCAACGCGGGTTGATGACATTCCTTCCCTTGAACTTCTTTTCGACGATTTTCTTCACGTGAGCTTCCATGCAGGTGAATTCCATCGGAGGAAGAAACTCTCCATCGGGAAGTTGCGGCAGACCTTCCTTGCTCCCGCTAATACCGGCGAACTTCTCGACATGAGAATACCAAGGAGCCAAGTCCTTATAACGTATCGGCCAGTCCACCCCGTGCCCATCTTTCGCATTCGCCGCGAAATCCATCTCGCCCCAGCGCTGAGTCATTCGCGCCCACATCAGAGACTTCCCGCCGACTTGATAACCGCGTATCCAATGGAAAGGCTTGCTCTGCACATAAGGATGGGCCGCATCCTCCAGAAAGAAGCGCTGATTGGCAGCATTCACTGACCCCTTATGCGCCATGATCGGATTGCGGGCCTGCCACTGGGGGGTGACGTTTCCCCGGTTAGGCAATTCCCAGGGTTCCGAGAGAGCCGTTGTATAGTCCTTAATGTGCTCCACGTTTTTCCCACGCTCCAACACCAGCGTTTCCAAACCGTTCTCGCAAAGTTCCTTGGCGGCCCAACCGCCCGTAATTCCTGACCCTACTACGATAGCATCATAGCGATGCTTTTTCGGGTTTCTCTGAACATGACTTTGACTCATAATAAACAAATGCGCTCCGGCGAGAGATGGACTGATGAATCTCTCTTTTACCGCTAGGGTAGGGTTGGATCTCCCAGCTTATACCTACAGGATTATTGTCTTCGAGAAATGAGAGAGCCTCAATAGGCTGCCCAGATTTCTTCTATCCATTTCTTAGTGCGAAGAATGCCTGCTTGTTCATTTTTTTCCAGATTTTCCCCTTCGTATTCGATGCCGTAGTAGCCCGTGTAGCCACTCTCAAAGACGAGGTGCATCATTTTTCGGAAATCGAGTACGACAGGCGTTATGTAGTGTTGGGTGTAGTACGGTTTATTGGGAACCGGATCATAGGCTTTGGCGCTGACGGCCATGGCTTTTTTGAGCATTGCCTCAGTGCCCTCATACATCGGGTATTGGGTCTCGGACGTGCGGTCGTAGAAGTTTCCGAAATCCGGCAAGTTGCCGCAGTTGGGGCGGTCGATCGTATCTACAAGTTTTGCTAGAAACGTGCCATCGCTAGAAAAACCGCCGTGGTTTTCAAAGAGTATATTGATTCCAAGCTTCTCGGAATATTCGCAGAGCGCTGTGACGCCATCGGTGAGGAGTTTTAATTGTTCTTCCCGGGAGCCGGCGCTGGAGGCATTGACACGTATACTGTGGCAGCCCATTTCAGCGGCCGCATCTACCCATGCTTTGTGCAGCTTGACGGATTCCATTCGCGCTTTTTTGTCCGGGTCGCCCAGAGAACCTTTCTTATCAATCATGATGAGTAGGTTGCTGATGCCTTCTTCCTTCGAGCGTTTGGTAAGTTCTTTTATGAAGGCTTTGTCCGTTTCTCGATTGGGAAAGAACGCATTGACATATTCGCAGGCTTCGATTCCCAGCCCCCGGGTGACCTTGGGGAAATCCAGGAAGGCGATTTTTTCATAGCCCGCTTTGCCCATGAGGCTGCGATGAAGGGACCATTCTGCCAGCGATATCTTTAGAGGTTCTTTTCTGCTACATCCACTTGAAAATAGAATGGGTGAAAGAGCTAATCCGGCTCCAACAGATTTAAGGAAGTCTTTTCTAGTATATGTTTTCATGAGGATTT
>JABITN010000141.1 GCA_018700525.1 Opitutales bacterium | reverse complement strand
TTGCTGGCCGACGAATTTCAGCTTTGGTTCAAGACCGAACGCAAAGCCGACCAACCGTTCTTCGTCTACCTTCCCTTTCACGAGCCACACGCGAAAATCGTCTCTCCCCCGGAACTGATTGCCCACTACCCTGACGTCGACGACAAATCCGCCAACTACTTCGCCAGTGTGGAAAACCTGGATAAAGCGGTCGGTCGCGTACTTGCTACTTTGAAAGCGAATGGCCTCGATAAAAATACATTGGTCCTTTTCGCCTCCGATCACGGATCCTACCGAATGGGTTCCAACCGGAATTTTCGCGGATTGAAAGCCGACGTCTACGATGGCGGTATCCGCGTTCCACTTATCGTCTCCTACCCAGATGCATTCCCCGGAAAACGCGAACTCGACGATGCCGTTTGGTTTCCCGATCTCCTTCCCACTGTCAGCTCCTTGGTTGGCGCAAAACTCCCCAAGGACCGGGCTTATGATGGAATGAGCCTGCTCCCGCTTCTCAAAGGACGAAAATTGAAAACGCGTAAGCAACCCATGTTATGGTTTTTCTATCGCGGTTCGCCAGAAGTCGCCATGTGCCACGGCAACTACATTCTGACCGCTCGCTCCAATGACTCGACTCCTCGCACGCACGGATTGTCCGACCTCGACATGCCGTTCATCGAAAATTTCAAAGCCGACTTTTTCGAGCTGTACAACGTCGTCAAAGACCCCAGTCAGAAAAATGACCTAGCCTTCAAGTCGCCCGAAAAGCTCGGCGAAATGAAGGCCCGCTACCTCGCCTTATTCGAAGCCACCCAAAAGGACTCCGTAGTCTGGGAAGGATTGCCAGCCTACGGATCGGCAAAAGCCAATCACGACAAACCCGCCGAATTCAAACGAAATCAAGAACGATTCCTAGACAAGTAGGTACGCGACGGACTCGCATGACCAACCAGGCGAATCCAATATAGCAATCAAAAGCAGGAGGACCGGCTCAGTCCTCCCTACCGAATCAAGACACTATAGTTGAATAACGGATACAGAAACTATCATTCCTCGTTCTTTACTTTTCTTGTGCCTTTTTGCGGCTTTTTGCGGCCAAAACAATTCGCAAACCCTTCACCCTCTTACCTTGGCCATCGGCCGCCTTGGCGTCCTTTTCCTCTCTTGAACTATTAACCGGACCGGGCACGGACGGACGGGCCCGAATGCCTCCGCCTTGAAGTTTGAAGTCTTCAGGCACATTGAGAAACGAATCTTCGATCGATATCGAAGTCACCGCAACAGCTTTAAGCTGAAACGCTTTCTTGCCTAATTTTGGCATTCTTGAGCAATCGCCCTGCTTTGCGAGACGCTGCCCCAAAGCCCGAAGTAAAGAAGGATTCTCCGCATAGGTGGGCTAATATGGACGCAAACACGCTTGCTTGGCTCAAAACTTTAGCCTAGAGGCTTTTCCAATGAAAATCGTAATCGTAGGAGCTGGCGAAGTTGGCTCTCATTTGAGCGAAACGCTTAGTCTAGCCAACCATGACGTAACCGTCATCGAAAGGGACAAACAACTCGCGCAAACCTTGCACGAGCAACTCGATGTTCGCGTCATTACAGCCAACGGCAGCTCCGCGAACGCCCTGCTCAATGCTGGCGTGAAAAAATGCGACTTTTTCCTGGCGATGACTAGTAGCGACGAAACGAATCTCGTTTCCTCATCGCTCGCCAAGGCCCTCGGAGCCAAGACGACTTTCGCTCGCGTTCACGACACCACTTTCCGCGACAACTCGCTTATCAATCACCAAAGCCACTTCGGCATTGACCATCTCGTCAATCCCGAAGCCCTTGCTGCCGTTGAACTTGCCAAGTGTATTCGCAATCCTGGCCGCGTGGCTGTCGAAGGCTTCGGTCGCGGCCAAATCGAAGTCCAGTCGATCGAAATCCGAAAAGGCTCCAAGGTCATCGGCGTACCACTTAAAGAAATCCGACTCCCTGGAAATATTCGAATCGGACTGATAAATTGCGGTACCAATACATGCGTCGCACACGCTGAATCAGTCATCCAAGAAGGCGACCACGTCACTCTATTCGGTCATCCCGATTCCCTTTTCGAAGCCAAACCCTTCTTTCGACCGGATTCCAAACTATCAAAAAAAATCTCAGTCACCTTGCTCAGCGGCAGCGAAATCGCTATTTCACTGATTCGCCTGCTCAGCAATCCACGATTTAAAATCCGAGTTATCGAGAAAGATATCAAAATCTGTCGCGACCTCGCTGACCAACACCCCGCGGTCACGTTTATTCACGGAGCAGGTACTTCTTTACGCGTTTTGGAAGAAGAGGAAATTGGCAGTTCCGACTTCTTCGTCGCCTGTTCAAAAGATGACGAAGACAACATCATGACCTGCCTGCAGGCCTTTAAACTTGGAGCACAACATACGATGCTCGCAATCAATCGAGCAGACTACATCGAAGTAATCGACAAGCTCAGCTGGACCCTCGGGCTCGAACTCGCAGTTTCGCCGCGGGTTGCTACCGCCAACGAAATCCTACGCTACATCGGCAAGAAGTCCTTCATCGAACTCGAAGAAGGCAACAACGCAGAAAAGAGCTGTATCATCGAACTTGATATCAGCTCGAAATCGTCCATCACCGGAAAACGGATACGGGACATCAGCTGGCCCGATGAGTGCGTAATCGTCGGCCAAGAAAGCAACTACAACCCCAAGACACCTACCGGCGACGACATCATCCAAGCAGGCGACTCGATTATCGCCATCATCAGCAAGTCCAAGATCAAAGAACTGCTGAAGCTCATCAAATGAATTTCGCGCTCGTATCCAGATTATTGAGCGTCGTCATGGTCATTCTGGCCCTGGCCTTCGCTACCTGCTACGCCGTTACCCTTTTGTTGGATACCGGATCGGAAGAACCGGTCACAAGTAATGCTTTTCTTTTTTCCATCGCGATCTCAATAGTCGCCGCATTAGGACTCTACTTCATCGGACGTAAAGCCTCTTCCCGGTTCTTCAGACGCGAGGCACTCAGTATAATCGGCCTCGGCTGGATTCTATCTAGCCTGGTCGGGTGCGTCCCCTACCTACTCATCACACCCGAAATCGGCATAGCCGGCGCGATTTTCGAGAGCGTGTCTGGATTGACCACTACAGGCGCCAGCGTTCTCACCAACCTAGAAGAACTTCCGAAGAGCCTACTATTTTGGCGCAGCCTCAGCCAATGGATCGGAGGGATGGGAGTCGTTGTCTTCTTCGTCGCCATTCTCGGTTTTCTCGGAGCCGGAGCAAAACTGCTCTACTCCAACGAAGCCTCCGGATCGACCAGCGAATTCGAGGAAAGCCGCGTCCAATCGACGATCCTTAAGCTCATTTACATTTACGCCGGCCTATCGGTTGCCTGTGCCATTGCCTACCGGCTCGCCGGCATGAACTGGTTCGACTCGATCTGCCACATGTTCGCCACCGTCGCTTCGGGAGGATTCAGCACACGCTCAGGCAGCATTATGGATTTCCACAGCCCAGCCATTGAAATGGTGGGGATAGTATTCATGATCCTGGCAGCAATCAGCTTTCCCTTAATCCTCAGCATGCTTTACGGACGCTGGAATCGTGTTAAATCAAACACCGAACTCATTGGTTTCTTCCTAATCCTCGGACTATCGGTAGTCACTATCGCAGGTGTAATCATCATTGATGGTACCGATCAAAACCTGCTTCACTCCCTCCGATCCAGTACTTTCCAAACGGTTTCCATCATGACCACGACCGGATTCGCCTCCGAGGATTTCGCGCAATGGTCAGCCCTACCTCAGTCGTTGTTGCTCGTTCTGATGGTCATCGGCGGCTGCTCTGGGTCAACTGCTGGCGGCATCAAAGTAAACCGGTTAATCGTCGCCCTGCGCCTTTGTGCGCTCACAATCGAACGGTCCTTTCGCTCCCGCGTGGTGCGTCAAGTACGCATGAACAATCGAGTCCTGAGCGAACAAGCCACTCAAGACATCGTCATGTATCTCATATTGACCGGTGTTATTTTCCTTTTTTCAGTTCAGCTCGCATCCCTATTTGAAACCAACTTCCAAATGGGTACGAATCTCAGCGCGGTACACGCCTGTTTCTTCAACATCGGCCCTGGGTTCGCCGAGGTGGGCCCGACCGAGACCTACGCCCCGTTCCATACCCGCACCAAGCTTCTGCTTTCCCTCCTGATGATTATGGGGAGACTCGAACTCTACGCCATCCTAGCCCTCTTCGCCCCATCCCTTTGGCGCAGCTTGGACTGATCTCGCATCAAAACGCTACATTCTAGCTGCGCGAGGGACTCGCGTGGATCACGGCAAGCAGCGTATACCGTCTCGGCTCTGGTCTACGGACGCAAAAAAAGCACGTTCCGTCCGGAACGCGCTTTAAAAATTCAAATAGCTAAACAGTCGACTACTCAGAACCGTCGTCGCCAATAGCCTCTACTGGACAGCCTTCGAGAGCTTCCATACAAAGATCGATGTCTTCTTGAGTCGTAGGTTGCTTATGGACAAATGAAAATGCTTCGTCGTCATTCCGAGTAAAGAAATCCGGCGCGGTCTCACGACAGAGATCGCAATCGATGCACTGTTCGTCGACGTAGAATTTTCCTGCGACGTTATCTGCCCACTTTTCTTCTTTATCTGCCATAACGCGTATAAATCCAATATGGATGTGACCTGTCAAGCGGAGAGAGAGCCGTTTTCGCGAATTTGCCTTCAATTTCACTTAAGCGAAGGAATTCCGACGTACTTTCGCCATTCGAGGCCTATCGGCCTTTCTGGCGCAATACTTTATCAATCTCCTCGAACGTACGCTCCAAGGCCCCCCGACTATTCTTCACCCAAATCGCCTGATTGCGTTTCTGCTTCTCCCGAGCCTCATCGTCTAGGGCGAGTGCAACTAACCTCATCTTGAGCGCCTCAGCATCAGTCAAGCTTTCTGCAGAGCCCGATTCCAGCAAGCCATCTCGAATGCTCCGAAAATTATTCATGCCCGGGCCGAAAACCATCGGTACTCCCAGCAAACCGCATTCAATCGGCGTTTGCCCTTCCTTATGGGGCGCCAAGCTCTTGCCGACAAATGCCAAGTCCGCCAATTGCGTCAAGACACGTAGCTCTCCACTCGTGTCGCCTACCAAGATATCGACATCCCCAAATGGATCGCCCTCCGACCTGAAATGCCAATTCAATCCCTCGCTAGCGCTTTCAAGAAGCGAACGTACCTCCCCGCGACGCTCCGCGTGGCGCGGCACCAACATCAAACGGCTCTTCGGAAGCTTTTTCCGCAAACGCTTGAACGCTTCGAGCAACATCGTTTCCTCGCCTGGCCAAGTCGACGAACCTAAAAGCACGAACCCATCGCCCAAACCCAAACGCGCTTTCATCTCCGCCCGCTCGCTTGTACCCAGACGTTCGCCAATCGAGACATCCAGTTTCAAATTCCCAGTAACGACCATTTTACTCCGGTTTACGCCAATCACTTCGAATCGCTGTGCATCGTGCTCCGAAATCGCCAAAACTCGACTGATGCCAACGAAGTGGCTGCGAAACAAAAAAGCCAAGCGCCGCGCGTATCGAAAGGAATTGTCCGACAAGCGGCCATTGACCAAAATCATCGGCGTATTCGAATTCAAAGCCTGTTGAATATGCTCCGGCCACAATTCCGTTTCCGCGCAAATCGCCAAATCCGGTTGAACGTGTTTCCAAACGCGGCGACTGAATGGCCAAAAGTCCAAGGGGAAATAAACAATTCGGTCACAAATTTCCGAATACCTCTCCTTCGCCAAACGATAACCCGTACTCGTCGTCGTCGTCAAGAAAATCTCTATGCTATCGTCCGAAGCCAATTTTCTGAGCAACGATTCAATCACCAACATTTCGCCCAAACTGACCGCCTGAATCCAAACCCGATAATGCCCTTCCCGCTTAGGCCACGCCTCGAGTCCCATCCCCAAACGCATCGAAAACGCCCCTTCATAGTCGCCCCTCTGCTTCATCTTGAGCAGGTACTTCGGCGACAATAATAAGGCGAAAGGCGCGAAAATCAGCCTGTAGATCCAAATAAACAACTCCCGCTTAGAAACCCACTTCCTACAGCGAATGCAAGCCCTACCTCTTTTATCCCCACGATGCCTTTGACAGGCCCCATTCAATCCACCAGTTTCCGCCCATACCTATGGATCACCTGCACGCCTACTGGAGAATGGAATACGTCACTCAGGAGAAATCTCCCGAGTCCCGCCGCCCCTTCGTCGATCTTCCGAAAATGGATGACGACAAAACCACGCTCATCATCGCTCGCGAAGTGCACAGCTTCATCCTCATGAATCGCTACCCTTACAACGCCGGGCACTTGCTCATTCTACCCTATCGCGAAATCCCCGACATTGAAGACTTGACCGCAGAAGAACGCGTTTGCTTCGCCGACACCACAATCAAAGCTAAACGCATTCTCAAAGCTGCTCTCAAGCCAGACGGATTCAATATCGGCATCAATTTGGGCGAAGCCGCAGGTGCGGGAATACCTCGCCACCTGCACCAGCACGTAGTGCCACGCTGGATGGGCGACACCAACTTCATGCCAGTACTTGGCTCTACGCGGGTGCTTCCCCAATCGCTCGAAGCCATGTGGAATCATTTGAAATCGGTTTCCGAAAAGCTCGACTAAGCGCTTTCGGCTCCTATCTTCGCCGATTCCTTTATGGCTACTAGCAAGCTACATTTTCAAAACCCAAGACAGCTCTCGCAACTTTATTGCAGCAAAGAGGAGAACCTCAGCCTCGTTGAGGAGCTCTTTGGCGTCACAGTAGTCACACGCGATGGCTGGCTCCAGGTCGATGGTGAAGAAAGAGCTATCGAACGAGTGACGATCGTTTTCGAACTTCTCCAACTTGCTCGAGAACAGGGACTTAATATTAAACGGCCTGATTTCTTGAATATGGTCACCGGTGTCTCGGAAAATAAGGAAGAAGAACTGCGGAGCCTATTTGATCATAAAACGATCATCAAAACGCGCCGCGGAAGCATCGTTCCTAAAACGATCAGCCAAAAGAAGTACCTCCAAGCGATTTTCGACAACGATATCGTCTTCGGGATCGGGCCCGCAGGAACTGGAAAAACCTATCTGGCTATGGCAGCCGCCGTCTCGGAATTGCTCGCAGGCAATATCAAACGCCTGATTCTTAGCCGCCCTGCCGTGGAAGCCGGCGAAACCCTCGGATTCCTTCCAGGCGACCTGCACGAAAAGATCCTTCCATACCTAAGGCCCTTATATGACGCGCTTTACGACATGATCGACCGTAGCGACGTCGACAAACTCATTGAAAAAGGGGTCATTGAAATCGCCCCGCTTGCCTACATGAGAGGCCGTACGTTAAGCGATTCGTTTATCATTCTCGACGAAGCCCAAAATACGAGCCCCGAACAAATGATGATGTTCCTCACGCGTTTAGGAAATGAAAGTAAAATGGTCATCACTGGCGACATCACCCAGATTGATATTCCACGCTCCAAGACCTCGGGACTACTCGAAATCCAAAAAGTACTTAAATCCCTGGAAGGCATAAACTTTCATACATTCGAAGCCAAGGATGTCGTCCGACATCACCTCGTTCAAAAGATCGTAGAAGCTTACGAGGAGTACAGAAATGCCGATAGTTTCCCCCGGGGCGCCACTAACTAAAGGTTGCGTCTCTAATCGATTTTGAATCTTCTAGTCGTTCAAACGTCGAACACGTATGCCACTTTCCGAGCAGTTTAAAGCGCTTCTAAACCGGGTTTTCCGAAAAAAGCACAAGAAGCGCAAAACCGAAGCGTCTTCATCAGTTCTGATTTTCCTCGAGAAAAGCTCGGCCATTTCGCTCGGAATCTTCGTGACCACGGTGGCGGCGATCGTCGTCACCAGCTTTATTGGCATCAAGCATTCCGGCTTCAAGTTCCTTCCCAACCAGCTCGCAACGATTCTGATCGCCGCCTCCGAGGACTTCACCTACCAAAGCGCCATCCTCACGGACAGAAAGCGCGAACAGCTGCTCACAGATGTCTCTCCCGTCTACAAGACGAACATGAGCTACTTCAACAGCTATAGCCAACACGTGAAAGAACTGTTGAAGGATATGGATTCCTACGCTGCGTTAGCCCACGACCTTTCCGCTATAGGCGCTCAAGATTACATTCATCGGATCGCCGAACGGTTCAATATGAAAGGCGACTATCGCCTCTCCGATTCCGACCTGACGACCATCGTAGAATTCAGAGACGCCGAAACGCGCCGCGACTTGATCCAGACCGGTCTCATTAGCCTGCGCGAAAGCTACAAAATCGGCATCTACGACAAGGACGATCCCAACTTCGACTTCGGCGACCAATCCGTCGCCCTTTTCAAAACGGAACGGGGCATCGGCCAACGTCGCCTCGAATCCACCGAGTCCACGCTAACCACGCTTCGTATCGCCTTTAACGCAGAGAACGTTTCCCCTCTCGTATCCAGTGCTCTAGGACGCTTTTTCCGAGATGGCGTACAGCCGAACTTCGATCGCGACGAAATTGAAATCCAAGCCCTTCGAACCAAAATGCTCGAGTCCTTCGAACCCGTCATCGTTCGCGTTCGCAAGGGAGCCAGTATCATTGAACCAAATACGCGCGTCACCCAAGAGCAATACGAGCAACACGTCGCCTACATACGCCACCTCGACGGCAAAAAAGCAGAATTGCTCGATTACCAGCTCATCGGCCGAGCCCTGATAGTAATGGCCATGCTCATTGCGGCCACCTTCTACATTCGGCTCGAAGACCGACCCACGCTGCAAAGTAACGCCCGCCTCGGTCTGCTCGCTCTAGTCGTCGTCTGCAATCTAGCAATCGTCCGTCTTTGCTTCGAACTCGGAAACCAAGAACGATTTCTCTACGACAGCGGCCTCTCGGCTATTCTTCCATACATCACCCCAACCACACTCGCTCCGCTACTAATCGCCATTCTAATGGGAAGCGGACCTGGACTCCTAACGGCGCTCATGGTCAGTCTATTTTCCGCCGTTATGTTCGGCAATCGGCTGGAACTCATGGTGATGACGTTCCTGGCTTCCTGCGTAGCGATATTTATCTGCCGTAATATCCGCAAACGTAGCCGCGTCGTGACTGCCGGTGTCGTAAGCGGATTATGCATAGCCGTCTTCACTTTCCTATTCAACTGGTCCGAAGGCCTCCCAATAGAAACTATCCTCAGCCAGATCGTAGCAGCCATCGTTACCGGATTGCTCGAAGGCGTCATCATTCTAGGCGTGCTACCCATCCTCGAAGGACTATTCAACCGCACCACCGACATCACCCTGCTCGAGCTGAGCGACTATAATCACCCTATTCTGCGACGCCTTCAACTCGAAGCGCCCGGCACGTGGCACCACAGTCTCATGGTCGCCAATCTCGCCGAAAACGCCTGTAACGCGATTGAGAGCAATGCCCTGCTCGCTCGCGTCAGTTGCATGTTTCACGACATCGGAAAAATAGTGAAACCGGAATACTTCACCGAAAACCAACTAGACGGACACAATCCGCACGACCGGAAGACCGCCTCGTTCAGCGCTCTGATAATCAAGAGCCACGTAAAAGAGGGCGTCGACCTCGGCCTCACTTTCAAACTTCCCCGCCCGATAATCGACGTCATACGACAACATCACGGAACCAACCTCGTTCGCTATTTCTACCACAAAGCCGTTCAGCAAGCCGAAGAAGAAGCCCGCGACCCAGGCAAGGTAGCTGTCCTCGAATCGACCTATCGCTACGACGGCCCCAAACCGCAATTCAAAGAAAGCGCCGTTATTCTTCTCGCCGACTCCATCGAAGCCGCCAGTCGTTCGCTACCCAAAGCAACGCCTCAAAACATCGAAGAACTGGTAGATCGCATTTTCAAGACCAACTTAGACGACGGACAATTAGACGAATGCTCCATAACGATGTCAGAACTAGCGAAGGTCAAAGAGAGCTTCATATTCACATTGCTCAATTCGCTCCACTCACGCATCGCCTACCCAGGCTCCAAGAGCCAGGATGCGGCATCCGGAAAAAAGACGACGCATGAACGAAAGTCCGAACGAGTCGAAGCGAGTGCAAGTCAGTAACGCCTGCCCTCAACTTCAAGCGAACCCAAAACAAATAGAACGCCTCTTTACCGTCCTCGATCGATTTGGAGGCTTCGATGCCCCTTCTGGAGAACTCTCCATCGCCTTTCTCTCCAAAGAGGAAATAGCTCTAGTCCACCATCGATTCATGCAAGACGATTCCGTCACGGACGTCATCACCTTTCCAGGCGACCCTAAAGATGGAATAGCCGGTGAAATCTGCGTTTGCCCGCAAGTTGCTCTCGATTACTCAAAAATCCATCAAACAAATTTTTCCGAAGAACTTTCATTGTACCTAACTCATGGATACTTACATTTGTGCGGATTCGACGATATTAATGATGATGATCGATCAGAAATGCGAAAAGCCGAAACTAATGCCATGTCCACGCTCAAAGAGCACAACGCCATTCCGGCATTCGAATTCCAGCCATAGTACAGTCAGTGAAACCCCATCAGCCCAACTCATTGATAACGAATTCACAGCGATTGCTATACAAATCGCTATATATTTTCATCTTCGGATTCTTTCTCTTCAAAGTATACCAATACCGACATCCGGATTTCGGCTACAGCGCCCTCCCGATGTTCAGCCAAAACAACTACGAGCAATCGGTGGAGACACTCAAAACCACCTCTCACTATACCTTTCCAGGCGACATTGGTTATGATGGACAGTTCTATGCCCAACTCGCACTTGAACCCAAAGCGAACAGCCTAGAGATCCAAGAAGCCCTCGACAACTACAACTACCGGGCAAGGCGTATTCTATTTTCTTGGACAGCCTGGGCAATCGGCCTAGGTGATCCCTACTGGAGCATTCAAGCTTATGGCATCCAAAATTCTCTATTCTGGCTCCTAATAGCAGCGCTCTTACTCCGATGGCTCCCGCCCAATTCCTGGCAAAACACTTTGCGGTACCTATTTAGCCTCTTCACAGCCGGTCTAGTTTATAGTCTAAATAGAGCGCTCCTTGATGGACCTAGCTTATTTCTAATAGCTCTTGGTATCGCTTGCATAGAAGCCAATCGCTCTTGGCTCGGCACAGCCATACTTGGCCTTGCAGGCATTGGCAAAGAAACCAATCTTCTCGCCATCTCGGCTTTATGGAAACCAGGAACCGAAAACGCCAAGACGCGTTTCGCTTTCCAGGCAATCCTAGCAAGCTTGCCGTTCCTCCTTTGGTACGCCTATATCCTAAACTCGAATACCGAATCACTATCCCAAGCTGCAGGAAGCAATAACTTCGCTCTACCCCTCGTCGGCATTTTCTCAACCGCATTGGGTATCCTCAAAAAAGGCGGCGAAACTGGTTTTCCCGCGAGCACCTTCATTCAATTCGCGATGCTCGGCAGCCTGCTAATTCAAGCTGCCTACATACTCTTTCGTCCGAAGCCAGATCGTCCTTGGTGGCGAGTAGGCGCTACCTTCGCTGTTTTGATGCTCGTACTTGGCGACGCGGTTTGGGAGGGAATCGAAGCGGCCCCACGCGTCCTCCTACCGATGACATTCGCTTTTAATCTTCTTTTCTCACGAAAACTCGCTCTTCTACCAATTCTCATTTTCGCGAACACGCTTTCGATTGTCGGTCTCTTTTCCATGCAACCGCCTAGCGTGCCAGAGCGATTTACAGTGAAGGGACAAGGAATTCTCGCATACGTCGAAGAGACCAACGAATACGAGCAACTCGAATTCCACAACGGTTGGCATCCATATCAAGGCAACCCAAAACGCTATTGGAGATGGTCCAGCGGTTCTGGAGAAATGAGTTTTCGAATACCCGGCGAACGCAGCGTCAACGCGACAATTTCTTTCCTCACAAAAACGATTGATTCTAGAGAATTAAACCTCGAAGTAAACGGAAAACGCGTTTGGCAATATCAGAGCCCAGGAGGATACAGCGAAACTCACACCACATCCTTTATCCTAAAACCTGGTGACAACGTTTTACGAATATCCAGCCCGCAACCACCCATTCGCGTCGGCCAAGATCCACGTGACCTCAACTTCGCCTTCTACGACTACACGATTAAACTCATCTCTGCAGTGGCGAATTAGCGACTCTGAACTCTACGCAGGGCTGGCGCTTGCCCCATACCGTGTAGTTAGAGAAATATTTCGATTGCTGAACAGCACAAGCGCCGACTCTACGGACTCGCCGCTCTTCAGCTTACACTAAGCAAGGCACCCAAGTCCGCTCCACGTTCACGCAGCTCGCGTAGTCCAAGCGATTTGTGACGTTTAGCGAGCCGTTTCCCCGATTCATCCAAAACCAATGGGCAATGAAAATAACCTGGAATCTCGTAGCCAAGCGATCGATACAACAAAATCTGACGGGCAGTCGATAGGAGTAGATCCTCACCGCGAACCACTTCCGTAATACCCATCGCAACATCATCCGCCACTACCGCCAACTCATAAGAAGGCATCCCATCTTTGCGCCACACGAGAAAATCTCCGAAATCGCGACCCGCAACAAAACACTGAGCCCCCAAATTACCATCGATGAACTCTATCGCTTCGCCATCCGGAACCCGAAACCGCCAATTCATCGCACCAGCCGATTCTTCAGATTCAAAACCGATTGCCCGTTCACGACAGGTCCCAGGGTAGATCAATTCTCCAGTAGATTCATGAGGGGCCGTGACGGATTCTTGAACATCTTTGCGAGAACACTTGCACGGGAAGACACTTCCATTCGCTATCAACGCATTCCAGGCCTTTCGAAACACTCCATCGCGTTCACTTTGACGATAAGGACCGCAATCTCCTCCAATATCCGGGCCCTCTTCCCAATCCAAGCCAGCCCAACGCAAATCCTCAATCAAGGATCCAGTAAACTCTTTCTTGCACCGCTCCTTATCCAAATCCTCCACTCGCAATATTAGAGTTCCGCTGGCATCTCTCGCCCGAGTTTGAGCCTTCAGAAAGGTTTTTGCATGCCCTAAGTGCATCAAGCCGGTCGGCGTCGGAGCAATCCGACCTCTATACTCACCGCTTTTATTCACTCCAAATTTCATTTATGTGGTTACTAGCCTGATTCCAATTAACCTCAAGCCACCCCTACTCCGCTCTAATTCTTCGAATCGTCCAGAGGATCGCACACAGGGTTACTCCCGGCCAAATCACAAGTGTCGGCTGCTGAAGAAGGTGTTTCTGATGCTTATGCAACAACGTTCCTAGTTCTGCCCAATTCGGATCGCCCGCTAGACCAAGAAACGTAAGAGCACTTAGCTCAAGTATAGCAATGGCAAATACGAGTTTCCAAATCTCCACTAACTGAGGCCGTATGTTCGGCATTAAACTAAAGAAGAAAAGGTGACGCCTATTTCCGCCAATGGCCCGACTCGCTTCGACATGCAACGCAGTATTCTGCTCGATCCACAATATTCGCAATTGCCGAAACGCCAACGGCACTCCCGCAATAGCGATTGCGATCGAAAGCGTCGCCGGAGAACGATCCATAAAAATCATAAAAAGCAGTCCCAAAAACATCACCGGAACCGCAATCCCTAAAGAAACCATAGCTAAGATTAATTTCGAAACATTCGATCCACCATTACGCTCCACAGTCAATAAACCGCTCGACAACAACAATGTCCCGAAACTCGCCAACAGTGCATAGCTAATCGTATTCGCCGAACCACGCCAAACGCGACTCGTCACATCCTGACCCAATTCATCAATACCGAATAAATGCGACCAACTAAATCCACCGTCGGCTTTTTCCAAGAAAATCTGTCCGTAAGGATCGAACGGCACCAGCGCGAACCCAAGCATACAGAAAACCAAAAATACTACCGGCGCCGCATTGCGCTTCAGTCCTTCAATCATCCCTTGCCACCTTCCTGAGAATCGCTGACCACATCAAGCCAGCGAGCTACGATATCCGAAAGAAACGCGACGCCAAATACCAACATGATTAACATCAACAAAAGGTATTGAGCGACAAATAGGTCCCGGTCGATAATCGCCGTCACCACATAACGCCCAATCCCTGGCCACGAAAAAACCGTTTCGGTCAAAAACGCACCCCCAAGCAACGCACCTATCGAGGTTCCAATAACAGTGACTACCGGAGCTCCTGCCACTCGCAACAAATGCCTGAACACGATTCGAACCGACCCAAACCCCCTCGCCCTCAAAGCGGTATACAGAGCGTTCACTTCTGGCTCGTTCAAACGCGCATACAGAACGGAAGAGACGTTGGCCGCTGGAAACACGGCCAGACAAAGAGCTGGCAAGGTCAGGTAGCGAACCGTCATCCCCAGAGCCCTACCATCCATGGCTAGCAAACTATCGATTAGCAAGAAACCCGTACGATCCGGCGGAGGAATTGCCGCTAGGTCGAATCGCCCTCCCAGAGGAAAGATTCCAAGCCAAAGCGAACCCACTACAAGCGCAAGCAAGCCAATCCAGAATATTGGGACCGTAAGACCAATCGTGCCAAACGACATCGCTAGGTTTTGACTCCACCGACTCGGACTAACTCGGGCGAATAAGGCCGCGCTCGATCCGAAAAAAATGCCAATCGCCATCGCGATCAAACTAAGCTCTAACGTCGCGGGAAAAAACAGCTTCACATCATCCGTAGCCAACCGACCCGTCTGCAGGCTACGCTCCCAATTGCCAGTCAGGAATTTCAGGTGAAAAAGCCCGTATTGATACAACCACGACCGATTCAACCCCATCCTCTCGCGCTCCGAAGCAATTTGTTCTAGATCGGGAAATTTCTCGAACTTCAATTCGATCGGATCTTCCGGGATCGCCTTCATCGCAAGAAATAGCGATCCGCTCGCCATCAAATAAACGGCGATCAAATAGATGCATTTTCCTATTATGAATTTGGCCAAGTAGAATTCGTTTAACCGTTAGGTAGCGGCCGATCTCCGAGCGGCCACCGCAACAACTATAAATGACCGCTCGGAGATCGGCCGCGCCCTTTACTCTTCAGGCTTGGACTTCTTGATCCAACCTAGGCGCAATTCGCCGATTTTCTGAAGTTCGAATCCTTCGTATCCGGATTGCATGACGACGATATTATCACCGTGCACTAGCGGAAGGATCGGCAGATCCTTCCTCCAAAGTCTCAAAGCATCTCCATAAATTACTGCCCGTTTTTCAAGGTCCGCCTCCACCCTGCCAGACAGCAGAAGACGGTCCATTTCGTTGCTTCGATAAAAACTGTAATTCGTGGCCGTTCCCTTTTCGGCGGCCCAACTAGCGAAAAAGACGCTAAGAAAGTTATCGCTATCTCCATTATCGCCCATCCAACCAATCAAACCTGCTTCGAAATCCCCATTGCGCAAGTTGTTCAAGTGAGCTTTGAAATCGCTCGAAACCACCTTAGTCGGAATACCCACCGCATCAAGTTGCCCTTTAATGAAAGTGGCGATCGTCACCGGATCCGGAAAGTACTGTCGCGGCGCATTCATTACTTGAATCTCCAATGGCTCCAAAAACCAATTAGGATGGGCCGCTACAATCTCTCGAGCCTTTTCGACATTCAACGGGATCCCCTCTTCGCGATCCGGATAACCCAAAAACCCTTTCGGCACTGGATAGCTCGCCGACCGTCCAGCTCCCTTTAAAGCCACTTTCGCCAAAGTCTCTCGATCGATAGCCAAAGCTACTGCTTCTCGAAACTCACGATTCGCCATGCGTTCGTTGTCCATATTGAACGCCAAATAGCCAACATTGAGACCCGCTTCTTGAAACACCTGAATCTTCGGGTCGCTCTGCAGTGCAGCCAATTCAGCAGGTTGTACCCCATCCATTGCGTGGATCTCTCCAGTCTTCAGTTTTAACAATCTCACCGTGCTGTCAGGGACTACCGTCATCGCAATTCGCTTAAAAGTCGGGGCTTCGCCCCAGTAATCGTCATTGCGCTCCAGCATGATCACCTGGTTCGGACGCCAGTCTAAAAATATGTAAGGTCCCGTACCCACCGGATGCCGTTGAAAAGCCGCCCCATGAGCTTCTAAAGAAGCAGGACTTAGCAAGGACGCAGGAAAAACTGCCAAAGAATGAAGCAGCGACGCATTTGGCTTTGAGAGCTTGAACTCCAACTCCATTTCACCAACCGCATTTACTTCCTCAATATCCTGATACAAATATTTCCAATAGGAAAACGACGCTTCCTTCAAATGCCCCGGATGCTCGGGATCCATTTGGCGATGAAAGGAAAAGAGAGCTGTTTCCGCATTTACAGGGGTTCCATCATGGAATCGTACATTCGGGCGCAACGTAAACCGGTAGATCATCCCATCCTCGGAAATCGAATACGACTCCGCTAGGCAGGGCTCAATCTCTAACGTCCCGCTCTTGAAACGAACCAAACCTTCGCAAATTTGGGTCAAGGTATTAACCGATTCGCCATCATCCACGTCCGCCGGATCCAATTTCTGAGCATCGCTACCACGGGCAAACACGAACACGTCCGAACGCTCTGAACCACCCCCTCCCGAACAACCCGCCAATAACGCGAGGCCCATAAAACCGAGAACGGAAATGGAAGCCCTGGTTAGCCAGTCATTCGCACGCATGCCAAGAATTCGATTCATAACCTGCGACAATGTTACTTCGTCTACAGAGGGCAAGAATCGATCCCGAGGAATCGATTCTCTCAACAGCCTATTGAAACAAACTCGGATCAACCCCAAGGCACCCCTCAAGGTTGTCCCTATACTCCTGCGACCGAAAGGTCTTGAGCCGGCGCGCAATGCGACGACGCAGTCCCGATTCATCGATACGCTCTCCCATGCCTTCATTGATATCCTTCTTGAGAAATTCCTCCAAGTAATCCTGGTGACGCTCCCAAAGTTGAATATCGACTTTCTGCTTCGCATCCAAACGTTCCTTATACCAATCGCTAGACTCGAAAGACTCGACGGAGAACATCGCTCGAAAATCCGGATCGGTATATTTCATCCCTTCATATTCGCCATGGGCCATCACGTGCAGCAGAGCCTTAAGCGGAGGACAAGCCGCATCAATCGATCCGTCCTTGAAGTAGTTCAATGCTACGCGGCGCTGAGTATCGACTATATTGCGAATCCCATCGACAAACGTATCCAGGTCTTGCAACTCCGGACGCAAAATATCGTCTGAAAACACTGAACGTGGATTACTGAAGATCCTCCCCCCAAATTCCTGAACAAACTCGCTCGTAATTCGATAACCCAGGCGCGATGCCTGAACCTTTTCACCTTCGTATTCAAAATCCTCACACGATTTCAAATAGCCCTTCTCAAGCATATATTCCGCTTTGCGTTCCTCGGGACGCATCCGACTCCACAACTCGGGAATCAACAAACTAATATCATGATCGCAACGAAACTTCGGTCCGATGCAACCAGCCGATGACGTAAAGCACTGATAACCGGTCGTCAAATAGGAAACCAACGCGTTATTCAAATCCACGATCGGAAGCAGCGCATTAAATGGTCCCTTCGTCAAAGCGCCTTCGGACCCAGCCCCTGTAGTCGAGGGCGACTTGCCAGTCAAACTAGCAGTGAAGTCCATCAACAGTTCCGGCAGCTCCTGGTAGTGAATCGGATTGTAAACCGCCAAAGCGCGTACGCCTTTCGATGGCGGATTATTTCGCCGGCCCGGCAATACAGCGTTAACCGGAAACGGCGGAGTTCTACCTTTCGGCAATCTACGATATAGTCGCGCCCCCACTTTCGCGATGTAAGTCTTGCGCCCATCCTCCATATCCAATCGATTCTGAAGGTATCGAGGATTCTTAGACGGCAAGCCATCCACAATCCGAGGTTCTGATGAAGAAACCGCAAATTCTGGATTTTCAGCGCAGTTGAAATCGCGAATCGCTTTCTGCATTGGTTCGGTGAAATTGCCGAATCGAATCGCATCGTTCTCAATGGCCTGCGTCTGTTCGCGCGTCAACGGTTCGAAATTGGAAAAGAACAATCCGTTACGCGAAAAATCTTTCTCAGTAGTTTTATCGTAACCGCGATGAATAGCATCGTCTGGGCGCTGGAATAATCGGTACTCGCAATTAAGAATAAATTTAAGCGAACGCTCGTTATCCATCCCGGTATTCAAGCCTTTTACAAGCTGAGCCGGCACGACCACCGAAGCTGAAATATCGTCTTCGGTTTGAATTTTCGCAGCAGGAGAGAAGTCCTTGCGCAAGCTAAACACGCGCCAAGAGCCATCCTCGGCGAAACCGACGCGCAAGTACTGGCTGATCAATTTCTGATCGCGATACTTCAGTTCGTTGCCTGGCTTGCCATTGACGACATCCACGCTGAAACGATCGCGCCACCCTTCTCCCCAATCAGGCTTGAAGAATCGCTTCACCACTAACACAATATCTATAACGTATCCAGGAATCGACTTCAGCCAATCGTTATACTCGTCGCTATAGGAAGGCGACACGGAGAGTAATTTAATAACCGACCCAAGAGATCGTGAATCGCCAAGAATCGGGCGTCCGTCATCCTTATTCAAGGACGAATCTCTAAAGCGTGAGCCAAATCCTCTGTTAACGACTTCTTCGACTAGATCGAAGTCCTTTTTAATGTCCGCCGTAAAGACAGGCCCTGCGACAATCGCATCGGCAAGCGACTTTGAAATCTCAGACTTCCCCCCGCCTGAAACCGTGCATGGCTTGTGACAGTAAGTGCCCACAGCGCCAGTACCAATCAAACGCCAGCGCCGACCGACCATCGGCCTCACCATTTCGACCTTATAACCAGAAGGCAAAATGTAAGTGACATCCGACTGGAGCTGCAACGTTCGCTGAGCTCCATCCTTCTCCCATTGTATAGTCTGATCATGCAGCTGAATATGAGAACGACTTGGTATGTATTTTATATTTGGATACTTTTTATCAATAGCATACCCATCGTCATGCACATCTATCTCTTCCTCTAACGCAGCCACTGTTTCCTCGAACGTATGATCCACTTCTTGGATATACTCGCTCAAATGAAATTCTTCTCCCAAGTCATAGCTCGCGAATGAAATAGCTCCACCCGCATGCTCTTCTTCCACGTTGCCCAATAGATTAGCGGAATAGGATATCTGGGTCTTAACCTCCTTCTTGCAATAACCGTAATAATTATCTGCAATAAGCGTGACCACCACGCCACTGCTGTCGCGCGAAGTGACTTTAAACGCGCCGCCGTCATTGTAGAGCTCGTCCTCGGACTCCCAGTACATGCTATCCTGCTTTTGGCGGTCGGTTGCGTCAGCGATATTCGGCAACCCTAACTCCTTTTTAGTGAAGGTAACCAGGTGAGGAGCGAGAATCACGCAACCCGTATGTCCCGACCAGCGCTTAACATCCAAGCCGCTATCGTTTTCAGACAAGTACGGATCGCCGGCATTGCCGAAAATACTCTCCACGAAATCCAAATTACTTGTCAGGTTGCCAGGCGCGAAAAAGCGAACTTCCATCCGTTTTTCCTCAGTAAGGTCCTCCACTCCAGGCTGTACAATAGGTCGTAACATGAGCGAGACGAACAAGCGAGCTTTGTCTTCCTGCGTCGACGTAAACGGCAACTCCAAGAGATCTTCCGGAGGATTCAGCGCCCTTTCGAGCAACTTAGCGAATACTGGAAGCGGAACGGACTTCTTGTCCGCGGGAATCGGCAAACCGCCTTCCGCGACATGAAATACGCCCTTGGTCGTTCTGCGATCGCTAGAAGGGTTATTCAAGACGCCCTGCTTCACCCGATAGCTGCTCACGATATTCGATTCGAACGAATCGGCATCTGGAGCGAGCGACAACGCTCGAGCCAGTCCATGGCGCTCCAAAATGAGGGAATCGGTCGGCACCCACTTCCGATTCTCTACGTCCAATCCAGCGAAAAGGCGCGTCACGTAATCCTGGATCCGCTGATCCACAGGGCAAAGGTGTTCGCGAAGGAGCCGGTTTTTCTCAGCTACGCTCTGTAAGAGCGAACTGCCTATCTGAAGAAAAGGATAGTCCTTCTCATCGCCAAAAATCGGGTATCCCTTCGAGCGAAGCTTGATATTCAAGTATTCTACCAATGCCTCTTCGTCATAAGAATTTTCGCCCGTCTCCAGGTCGAATCCAATACGGGTTTTTAAGTCAGTCCAATCGTTGTCCATAGTTAATTTTAAAAATGAATTTTGGCAAGTTAACGCCATAACGATTGATTGCCGCTCGCCATTCAAGCCAGAACCGAGGCGGCGCCCAAAATCAGGGACTTTCCGTTTTGCCTGGAAGAAGGGCTCCCTGTTCCAGGCAACCGTTGTAACTTAAAACGCTCACAATTGCTTAAAAATAAGCAGCACGACCCTTTCTGAATAAAAAATAGGCGACCAATTCCGCCTGAGCTCGATTTTCCTAACCCGCGCCAACAATCGTCGGCATTTTCGGTACGGCATTCAGCAAACGCTGCGTGTATGGATGTTGTGGCGAATGGTAAAGCGTATCAGTCGGCCCTTTCTCGACGATTTCGCCCAACTCCATCACCAAAGCTTCCTGGCAAATATGCTCCACGACCGCCAGGTCGTGAGCAATGAAGAGGTAGGTAATCCCCATCTCCTCTTGAATGTCCTGCAGCAAATTTACGATCTGGGCCTGCACACTCACATCGAGAGCGCTCACGCATTCGTCGCAGATAATGAATTCCGGACTCGAGCTCAATGCCCGAGCAATGCAAATCCGTTGGCGCTGTCCGCCGCTAAATTGATGCGGGTACCGATTCATCGCATCCGATGGTAATCCCACCTTTTCCAGCAAATCCGCTACCCGCTCCTGACGCTGTGACTTCGACATCTCCTTCGCATGCACCATCAATGGCTCCGCTACGATCGACGCAATAGTCAATCGTGGATTCATCGACGCATACGGATCCTGAAAAATCGTTTGGATCTTCTTTCGATAAGGCATGAATTCCTTATCGCTCAGCGACGAAATCACTTGGCCTTCATAGCTAATCGATCCACTCGCCATCGGAGCCAGCCTCAAGATCGACTTGCCAATCGTACTCTTGCCGCTGCCGCTTTCACCGACCAATCCCATGGTCGTGCCTCGAGCCACCTTAAACGACACCCCCTTCACCGCATGTACATATTCGACATGCTTGAAAAACGACCCACGCTGAGCCTCGTAAGTCACCTTCATGTCCCTCACCTCCAATAATGGCTCTCCATTCAAATCCATTTCAACATTCACCATCTAAAATTCATTCCTCATACTTGAACTTTCATCCCTCACCCCCTCATCCTTCCAAGCTAGCGTAGTCTACCACAGGCAGCCGCTTTAGATTAGCCCCCATTTTCGGGATACATTTGATCAAGGCCTTCGTGTACGAGTGCTGCGGATTCGCAAGAATCGACTCCGCCGGCCCAGTCTCTACGATTTCGCCGCGAAACATGACCGCGATATCGTCCGCAAACTCGTCCACAATGCCAAAGTTGTGAGTGATCAAGATGATCGACATATTCAGCTTTGTCCGCAGGTCCTTAAGCAAATCGATTATCTGCGCCTCAATCGTCACATCCAGCGCCGTAGTCGGTTCGTCCGCCACCAATATTCGGGGCCGACAAGCCAAAGCGATCGCGATCATAACGCGCTGCTTCATTCCCCCGCTCATTTGATGCGGGTAATCCTTCGCACGCTTCTCTGGATCGCGAATACCCACCTGATCGAGTAGCGAAACCACTTCAGACCAAACATCCGTCACATCAGTACGGTGATACTTGATAGCCTCCGCAATCTGATTGCCCACCGTGTAGTAAGGGTTCAACGACGTCCCCGGCTCCTGGAAAATGTAAGCGATCTCCTTGCCTCGAACCGAACGCATCTCCTTCGCTGACAAATCAAAGAGGCTTTTCCCATCGAGAGTCGCTTTTCCCGACACCCGACAAAGCGGTTCGGGAGGCAGTAACTTTGTCAAAGCCATCGAAGTAACGCTCTTACCGCTACCGCTTTCACCCACGATCGCCAACGTTTTGCCCTCGTCCAACTGGAACGAGATGCCCTTAACCGCCTCATTCACACCATCGCGCGAATGAAATGAAACTTTGAGATCGTTAACGTCTAAAAACATAGGTTTCCAGTCTAAAGTGACCAGAATATCCAATCAGCCAAGCGCAAAAGCCCATAAAACCAGCTACTGTGGTTCGCCTCTTCCTGAACCAAATAAAGCACCTACCTAACCCAGTCGCTTTAATATAGTATCGGTTAGCCAAATACTAACGAGCATCACCAGAAAGAACAACCCTGCATCGCCGCTCAAACCGCCAAGAGACATCAGAGCCGGTCCCGGACACAGACCCATTAAACCCCAGCCAATCCCGAACAGAATAGATCCCACGAAAAAGCGCGGAGTCATCCGCTCAGGCTCTAACCAAACAAACGGAAGCTTCGGTCTCGTTTTTAACATTAGCCGAGCGATTTTCGCTGCCACCAAATAAATGCCAACAGCGATTCCCAACACGAACATCAGCGTCGGATCCCAATTGCCGAAGAAATCCAAAAAACCTTTCACTTTATTCGGATCAGTCATACCAGAGGCAATCAAACCACCTCCAAACACCGCTCCCGATATCATCGCCCAAAAATGCGTTTTCATAGAAGTCATACTACGCTCCAAAAACGATCACCGTTAAAGCTCCTGCTCCGATAAAGACCAAAGTTGCCACGATCGAATCTCTATCCATTCGCGCCATGCCGCACAGGCTGTGTCCACTCGTACATCCACCCGCCAGCCGAGCTCCCAATCCGACACATGCCGCGCCGACAATGACTTTCCATAAATCGCCATCCAATGCCGTGACCAGTGCACCTTCCTGAACAACGCCAACGACAAGAGCGACAATCAACATCCCCCCAAGAAAGCTCAATCGCCAACCCGCCGAACCAGGAGTCCCAATCGCTTTACTCAAAAAACCAGAAATACCCACAGGATACCCCACCTTCAAAAGCGCCAGCGAAGCAGCTCCACCAATTAGCGCTCCGCCTAAAATCGCCATTCCATATGACTCGAACATTCACGCAATTTAGAATTGAAAACTTAAGATGCAAGATTCGTCGCATGATGTTCGAATTCCCTATTCAATTTTCCTTGCTCGCCCCAGTTAAATCCGCTTCTTTCCCCACCCATCATCAACTAAATGCCCAGGTGGTGGAATTGGTAGACACGCATGACTCAGAATCATGTGCCGCGAGGTGTGGGGGTTCGAGTCCCCCCCTGGGCACCAATTCAATTCGCAAGTAGCTATTCATAAGCCACTTGAGAATTAATGAATTTAGTTCACACAAATCCCATACACAATTGAACTATTCGCCAAGACAAGCGGTTAGAATCATAGCCGAGAACGCATGACGTCGTTTGAGCATCCATGCTCACGGCCCTCACTAATCCTTCTCATGCTCCTCCATCCACTCCCGCGCCATCTTCTGGGCTTCGGCGATTTGCTCGGAGGTCATTTCTTTGGCGACGAGATCTCGGGCTTTGCTGCCTACGTCGATACCATTGGCAGCGGCTAGATTGAGCCACATATGAGCTTTAGCGTCATCCTGTAGGACGCCTTCGCCATTGTCATATGAAACACCGAGGTTGAATTGCGCTAGAGCGTACCCTTCCTCGGCTATTCAAATCGTTTCTTGTATTCGATTCGAGCGAAAGAAGCTAGTCTTGCGGTCGAATTCTCCAAGCGCTCCAGCGGAATATATTCACCGAACCGAATGCCATAATCTTCCTCGAACTTCTTCGAGTTGGCGGAATTCGCAACTTCGACCGCTTCCCTCACGATCCTAAGCGACTCACGTTCATTTTCTTCGGTCGCTGCCCGAGCAAGATCAATAAGGTATTCACGAAGAACGATCGCTAACAGGCGAACGTGCTTCACGTCTTGACGATCTTGCTGATCCAACTCGACCGCATTTGCTAATTTGGCTTTCAGCATTACATGCGGCAGCGGAACCAATATTTCATGGCTCGCAACAAAGAGTGACGCCCTATCTTCAAGTTCCTTGTCTTCAACTCCCTTCACACTTCGAAGAGCTTCAATCAGTAGATCATTTTTGCCGACTTTCAGTTCGATAGCGCCGAGAACGACCTCCCTCGGGTCACCAGAATAGAGCTTGCCCCCGAGCTCCGAATGCAGCCAAACCAACGCATTTCGAGTCGCATAGATATCCATATCCGAACTCGTTAATGGTTCGTGGAGCACTATCTCAGACCGGACCCGTCCATAGTAATTCAATGCCCAGACATTTACCGCATGCCCACCAACCAACAATATCGGCTCATCCGAATCTCCGAAAGCAGCAAAGACTTCATTGAAATCTTCAACTGGCCTGGGTTCGCCTTCCATCAAGCGCCGAAAAGTTTGGAAACTCGAATATCCGATTCGCTATAAGGAGCATTGCGTAGCTGGATTTCTTTCCGCGTCGATTTTCCGCTCGCAATCGCTGACGCAGATTCCCTTCTCTCTTTTGCTTTACGCTTAGAAAGAGCCTCATGGGTAATGAAACGAACTGGTTGCTTTGATTCCATTGCTAGGACGAAGAGCATCATAGGAAAGCGAACCGATATCAAGCAAACTCAATCGCTCTCTCCCATTGAGAGCTCAGCAACGACTACCAAATTGTTCAAATTGGCAAAAGCAGTGGAGCCCTTGCTCCTATCCACATATCAGGCACTGCCTCCCGAAAAAGAGATCGGACAACGACGCGGAGACCTACTTGAAAACAGCGCTCGGCGGCGGGCATGGCGTCGAGAAGTTCGGACGAATAATGGTACTTTTACACGATAAGACTAATTCTCTCTAGCAATCGCTCATCTCGTAGCCGTTGGATATTTCCGAATAGGAACTCCTGCCTAGACCGATCAGCTCAACAGGAATCTCGGAAAAATCGTAGTTCTTGCTCAAGAATCTGGTCAGATCGCATTCACTGAAAAAGTTGGGCCAACGCCTGCTACTGGTTGGCTTGTGGAGTTCTATTGCAACTCTCTACAAGTAATCCGGATAAGCATTCATAGCATCAACGATGGCTACGCCCTCTATTTCGACAAGCCATCCGGGCCTGCAGATGGATCCCTGGACGGTATTGATAGGAATATCCCCGCCCACTGCTTCGCGGATGATTTGATTTACGGCATTAGCTTGATCGAAGTCCTTAAGATAGACGATAAGGTGGGCCATATGGCTCAAGTCTGCCTGATGGGGTCTGAGAAGAGCTCTGATATTTTCGAGCGCTCTGCGAGTCTGAAGCAATACATCTTCCGGGTGCACGATATTCCCACGCTTGTCGATGCTCGCCGTTCCTGAAATATAAAAACGGTTACGGTCTCCAAACATCAATTTGGCTCCCCGCTCGAAAGCCACTCCATAATCATCCGTCGAACTCAGGTAATCGGGAGCCTCCATATAAACAATCTGCTCTCCCTTGATTCCGCCTATAGCCAATGTATCCATCTGGACAAACACGCTCGCTTCCTTCAACCGACCTTCAATCCCGGTACTAGCTATATAATGGGTATCTCTATTCAGTCCCAGTTCATCGAAAATGCGATTGCGAGCATCAACCACTCCGGCATAATGCTGGTAAATATCCTTTATGTAAATCCAAGTACGCACCACGTTCTCGACAAAAGTCATCCCATGCTCCGCCAACAATCCTCTGTAGGAAGCGAACAGAGCATCAGTCTGTTCATAGGAGCTCTCTCCTTTCGCGGTTAAGTTCGATGCATATAACAATTGATAGTTGGCGCCAGAAATCTTAATGCCGCTTTTCCAATGATCGTCGCCCCATTCTAGAACTTCCTTTTTAAAATCATTTCCCTTAATATGATAGAGAAAAAGGCCCAGATCACCCTCTCCCAATGGCGGTTGCTGCACAATAGAAACGACTCCTCCCCTAAGCCTTCTGTAGAGATTGGACTGCAGCAGCTCATCCTGTTGTTCGTCTATATTCCTGAGATAGAAACGTGAAAAAACGAGTGAACGTTCAGTGAGCCCGCATTCCTCATAAACACGTTCAAGTTCAACGGTCAGATTTTCCAAGGAATCAGCGAAGGACAGTCTTCGAGGCGCTTCGATAGTGATGAACACCTCGCTTGCTCCTTTATCGTTTTCGTAAATCGAAAACTGGCAGTTCTCGCTATTTTTTCTGCGTGCAGCGACATAATCCAAAGGTTTCATAGAAATTCGTTTTCTACATATAAAACTACAGAGATTTAACGTACTCCACCAAATTCAGCAATTCTTCTTCTGTAAGCCGATCTGCAGCGTAATTATGATTTTCCTGTTTTAAAACATCATATAAGGAAGCCGCTCTTCCATCGTGCATGTATGGTCCGGTACGCCAGACCTCACGCAATGTCGGAGTATCCCAGATGGATGTTTTATCTTTAGGACCTGCATTCTCAAGATCATGCATCTCCATGTCGGTTAGATACTCTCCGTTATGGCATTTGCTGCACCGGGCCTTGCCTTGAAACAGTTCCTCCCCAAGCCTCGCAGCCTCGCTCAGTTCGCCATTCCTAAGATACGGACTGGGTTCAGGCCTCAGAGATTTGAGGTAGGCATCCATCGCCAAAGCCTTCTCCTCGGGAACTTCGGCGAATTGGATGTATTTGAAACCGGCCCGCACGGATACCTCCGCATTGGCCCGACAACCTGTAATCGTCGTTGGCGGGGTCACATGGGAAAAGACGAGACTCTTGACGTTTTTCGGGTTTCCCAGGCCGTCATTCAGAATGTCCCAGTTAAGACCGTCACCTCGAACATCATCAGGATGGCAACTATTGCAGGACTGCCACATTTGAAAGCAGTGACTAGCATCGTTGAACAGTATTTCTCCTTCTCGTTCAATGGTAACCAAAATATTGGGATTCAATTCAACGCGCATTGTATCAACTTCATCAATCGACACGACATCTAGGATGCTTATGCTATCACTGAAATATTCCCCAACATAAATCCGATTCCCAATTGCTAGAATCTCTCTCGGCCCGTTCCCTCCAAGCGGAAAACGCTTTCGCAACCCGACCAGAAAACCGAGGTCCGCGTTGATAGAAGCCGGGTTGGAATGCGCCCCGATTTTCGCTTGCATACCCGCCCGATCAATAACGCTGATATCATGCGTCCCCGAATGAGCCACATAAATGTATTTACTGTCTGGTGACACGCTTACTCCCCAAGATCCCGCAGCTCCCCGATCCATTTCATCCAGCAGGACCGTAGCCTCCAACTCCTGGCTGGCGACATCGATCACACTCAGAGCGTTCGTGGCCATCCAGCCGCGCTCCAGCTGAGTTGTGGGCACTTGATAGCGGCCGAGGTTGTGCGTGACATACACGGTCGATCCATCTGGCGCTATCGCGATATCCCTCAGTCCATTGCTCCCGTTTTCCAGCGCAATGTGCTTCAACACACTCAGCGTATCGGCATCGATAACAGTAATTTTGGATGCGACATGCGCTAGATCAGCCCGCATGTCCGGCAGAAAATTGGTAACGAAGAGGCGGCTTCCATCCAAGGTCACGACCGCGCCAGCGGGCATTCGAGGGACAGCGACTCGACCTACTTCCTCAAAGGTATCCAGATCGACGACCGACACGTCGTTTTCAAAATAATTGCAGACGTAAACCTGCTTCTTCACAGGATTGACCACGGGAGATCGAGCTCCCTGACCAAGCCTGAGCTTGCTTAATATTTCACCATTGCCCAGATCGAGGCGCAAGAGATAGCCCTCCGCCCCCGATTTGATGGTCAGCAGGATATCCCCATCATACGAGCAGAGGCCACTAGGATGGCCCGGCACGTCATAGCGCTTTAGCTCCTTTCCTCGCTCGTCAAGCAGGACAACGCTTGCTCCTGTTTGTTCAGCAACGACCAGCGTACGACTGTCAACGTCGAAGGCCAGCGCAGTCGGCGAGAATGGCAGACTTCCGTCATCCCCTCCGAAAAGCGAAGGGAGACTGGCAATCAGCAATAAAACAAGCGAAACCGGCAAAGACCCGAGAAAACGTCTACTCATGTTCATTCATGCTCAATAAGGGCGGCGAACCGCCTTCAATCACGATTCTAAATCCAACGTTATGGACGCCCTGCCAGGCAGGATAAGCAAGGCGAAAAGCGGAACGACTGCGCTGAGGCGGGTCAAAGAAGGAGCCGCCACGCACGACTCGATCGCCGATTGCGCTCTCGTCATTGCGACCGTCATCCGCATCATACGGATAAGCTTTGTAAAGCGATCGTGTCCATTCCGCCACATTTCCATGCATATTCTTCAAGCCAAACGCATTCGGCCTAAATTGATCGACTGCAGCGGTGACGATCGTCTTATCATCGAACGTCCTATCCGCAAGATCGACCCCTTCCGAAATCAGGGATTCAAGATCAGCCGCAATCACGAAGAGACCCCGATCGCTTCTCCCTGTAATTCCACCCGTCGCAAACGTCTTATCGGCAACATTCGCGTATTTCGAATAATCTCCATCGAGAGCGCCAAATGAAAACGCTTCATCCGAACCCGCTCGGCAGGCGAATTCCCATTGGGCTTCAGTAGGCAGGTTCACTTTCATACCCGTTTTAGCGGACAGCCACTTACAGAAATCCATAGCATCGTTCCACGACACTCTTATAGCAGGCTGGTCATCGTGGTCCATAGGGATTCCTTGGTTATCGGTTCGTTCGACATGCCGTTTGCTATAATAGCGACTGTCATGCTCCGCCTTGAAGATTCTGAATTGCTCGTTGCTGATTTCCGTTTCCGACATCCAGTAAGTCTTTCTAATATCCACTTTTGACAGAGGGAATTCGTCGGGCAAACCCTTCTCATCTCCCATCACGAATGCGGAAGCCGGCAATCGGCTCAGGGTAATTGTCTCCCCATCCCCGATGTCCAACTCCATCGTTTTTAGCTTAAGCGACGAAGCATCGAACGGCCAGCCCTTCACGCTTACAGGAGCTGCTCCCTTCGGCTTCTTCACGGCAATAGGAGTTTCATCGTAGGCCAGCTTTTCCGGCGTATCCAAATTCACCTGCTTGCTTCCATAGAGATCTTTGTATTTCCGTCTCAGTTCATACATGCCGTCCGCAGGCGTCACTCCATAGACTTCCTTCCAAGTGCCGTGACTAGGGCCGTTGAGATCGATCCACGCATAGAAGCGTTCCAAATCCTCCGCGCTTAATTCAAGGCCGTGGTGACCCTTTTTCAAGATCTGAATAAGCGGACTGGTGTTCGCCTTATATTCGCCCGGAACCAATAGGGAAACATCATCGCCCGCGCCTACGCGACGGATATAAGGAACCAGCGCCTCGTAAGCCGGAGTATAGGGCACCATCGGCTTTCCATCGAAGAGATCTTTGTACTTTTGGTTCAAGCGTGTATAATCGAACCACGAAGGAGCCGTCCCAACGTATCCAGGAACCTGATCCTTTGGCCTCAGATCGATCGCGTCATTTCCCCCATCGTGGCAACTAACGCAATTCTTATTAAGGACAGGTTGAATCTCTCGAGCGAAGTCGAAACCACGCGCTGGACCAAACCACTCATACAAATCCTGCGGCACGTCCCGAAGCGCCATTGTAGGGATCGCGAGCGGAGCCGTATCGCTTTCTTCGTGACACCCCACGCAAGACATCCGTTCGCCCGGCATGGCCGTTGTCCAAGTACGCATAAGCTGCACGGCCTGCCCCTCTTCGTCAATCAATTGAAACGCAACCGGCGTATCGGCCGGAATCTTGAAAAAGGCGGATCCATCGGCATGCACCTTCGCTTCGCCAATCATTTGCATAACGTCCCACGGTCCCGTCATCCCGATCTTGTCCACTCCGGCAAGCGTGGGATATCCGTAATCATAGCCGACGACGCGTACCTTTTTAATGACGCCTCTTTCCACCTCTTTAAGGCCGGGGCCCATATAGACATCCTGTATATAGACGGTGGCATCATCCTTCTCCAGATTAACCAGACTCGGAATAACCTTCGGGGTTTCACGCTTCCTCAAAAGAGCCGGCTTAAGATAAGCATAGTCGTCATCGTTCTTGATCAAAACAAGATTTCCGAATACATCCGCGAGGTATATTCCAAACTCGTAGGAACCCTTTTCCATCATTACGCTCACGAGGAAATATTCATCGTCAACCGGATCCGGATCGGTAAACAAAGGCACAACCGATTGAGTCAATTTGTCCTCGATAATTCTCTTGGGACCTAATTGAGTGCCGGTAATGATCTTGACCAGCGGGGAGTCTCCCCGGTCTCCTTTCGAAGGATCGAGAATTCCAAGATACCCGCAGCGATTCCCATCATGATAACCACCCACAATGCAGACAAGCTTCCTTGAACCGGGAAGCTCCTTATGTCCGTAAACGCCATTCGGATACCAAGTATTCGTCCCGAAAAACGCCTTCTGCCCCGTTCCGTCCGGGCGCATTTCCATGGATACACGATTGAATACGCGATTCATCCCGGTGTAATCCCAGCGATTGAAAACGACTCTGCCGTCCTTGAGGACAGTCGGCTGCGCGTTGTGGCCCTGATCATAGCAAAGCTGACGCACGCCCTTGCCATCCCTGTCCATGGTATAGAGGTTGGCCACTTTATTGGGAATGCCGTGCCAGCAGGGAACTCCCTGAGTATTGGCATCCGACGCAAAAACGATATCGCCATTGGGCAGATAGCAAGGCTCGTGAGAGCTGATGTCATCGTCGTGCTGGCTTACTTGTCGCAGGTTCGAACCATCCACGTTGACTTCGTATATCTTCCAGGATTCATTAGCCCGCCTCGCGAAAAGCAGGCGATCGCCATTCCAGTTCAAGTCCAGCCCCGCTACCGGTTCACCTTTTCTGGGCTTAACAACCAATTCCTCCTCCAGGGTAGACCCGACAGAACTCAGCTTCACGATTCCACCCGCGAGAGCCGTCTGAGGGACACTGCTAATGGAAAGATGGGGCGCGGGCAGGCCAATGCCGTTCATAGCCTCATAGAATGGCGTAGGGCTTCCGGGGGTTCCCTTGATTATCGCCATCTTGACCCCAAGAATAGAGGCATCCTTCAGCATTGGATGGGCGAGCAGCGCCTGCTTTTTCAATTCATCCAGATCCTTCCTCGCAATGTCGTATCCTCCCAGCGCGTCCCTTTTGAGTTTATTCAGTCGCCTCAAATAGCGCTCGCCATCATAGCTATTGGGATATTTTTTATCGAGATTCCGTATCGATTGCTCAAGGATCCTCACCTGCCAATTCAAATCAGAGGAATCCTCACCAAGTCTCGTTTGCAACTCACTATTTTCTACAGCGCCTGCCTGCAATATCCAAAACAATAACAGGGTGATGGGAATAAGATATCTTTTCATAACTGCGACTTTCTCCAATTGGGATTTTTTCTCGTACCTGCTTTTATAAATTAGCGATAAACACGCTCTTCTCAATTTGATATTCGGATTTCCATTATCCTTACCAGGCGGCTTGATACAACTCGACGATCTCCGAATGCAGGGGAACCACTGGATTGTTCTGCGGGCTTCCGGAATCAAGGGCGGCTTGGGCCATGGAATCGAACCTACCCTCGTAGAGCTCCTTGTCATTGTTAAGCAGGTTCCGAAGGCGAGGGATATTTAGCCGCTGGTTGAGCGATTCGATGTAAGCCGGCAAGGCTTCCGATGCATCCTTATCCGAATCGCCTTCATCAGCAGCGCCAATGGTCCGCGCTATCGTCGCGTAGCGCTCGAGGTTTCCATTTATCGAGTACTTCGTGATATCGTACAGTAGAACTGAATTGGATAATCCGTGCGGAATGTGAAAGTTCGCGCCAATCGGCCTACTCATTCCGTGGACCAAACAGACACTGCTATTTGAAAAGGCCATACCTCCTTGGCAAGCGGCCAGCATCATGGCCTCACGGGCCTTTGCATTATCAGGCTCATTGAAGGCAGTGCAGATGTTATCCGCCACCAGCTTCATGCAACTCAAGGCTATCGGATCGCTGATGGGATTGGCCTTTTGAGAAACGTAGGCTTCAAGACCATGCGTAAACGTATCCATCCCGACATGGGCGGTAAGCGTCGCAGGCATGCTCATCGTCAGCTCGTAATCCACCAACGCGATCTGCGCGAGCAAGGAGACATCGAGCATCATCATCTTAACATCTCTCTCCGTATCCGTAATCACAGTGACCTTAGTCACCTCGCTGCCTGTCCCCGCCGTCGTGGGAATAAGAACCAACGGAGCGCCGGCATTGGCCACTTTATGGAGGCCCGCGTACAAGGAAATGGGTGGCGGATTATTCGCCAGGATCGCGATGGCTTTGGCGGTATCCATGGGACTACCGCCCCCTAGGCCCACAATCGCATCCGCGCCGACCGTTTTGTATTTATCCAGGCCGTCGTATACATTCTTATCCGTAGGATCCGGAACGACATCGCTGAAGACGCTGACCGATATGCCCTTTTCCTTTATATATCCCGCTATTCGATCGACGATTCCACACTCGAGCATGTAGGCATCCGTTACGATAAGCGCATGTTTGCATCGAATACGTTGAAGCTGATTCCCGATTTCGCCGCTGGCGCCGCCACCGACGATCAGAGTCGAAGGTACATTAAAATTAATCATAGCTTTCACCATCCGTTAACCCGTTTATACGTATTGTCCCAACGCGAGAGCACTACTTTCTGGCGCGTATAAAACTGCACCCCTTCCGTGCCCTGCATATGAAGATCTCCGAAGAAGGAATTATTCCAGCCCGCAAAGGGAAACAATGGCGGCGGCGCCGGCACTCCAATATTAACGCCGACCATGCCGCACTGAATCGTTCGGGCGAACTCCCTGGCGGCGCCTCCACTCTGAGTGAAAATACTGGCCCCGTTTCCGTAAGGCAGGCGATTCATCCAGTCCACCGCCTCATCTAGGGAACTGGGATTCATCACCGACAGGATTGGCCCGAAGAGTTCCGTTTTAAACAAGTCCTGATCAGGCGTGACCTGATCTATCAAGGTCGGTCCGACGAAAAAGCCGGAATCGGGCAAGGATTGGCGACCATCCCGGACTATGGGATTTCTGCCGGCCCCATCAGTATCTTCAATGACCTTGAGAAGGCGGTTGCGGGAATGCCCGTCAATGACCGGTCCCATGCCTACCTGCTGGTCTTCGGAAGTATTTCCCAAGCTCAGATCGGAAAGCGCCCCCAGCAAATGATCCTTCACCTCGCCAATATCGCCGATTCCCATCAGGAGCGATCCTGCCATACAACGCTGTCCGGCGCAGCCGAATGCAGAACCGATGATCGCCCGGACCGTGGTATCCACGTCTGCATCGGGCATGACCAGAAGAACGTTCTTCGCTTCGCCTGCCGCCTGGACACGCTTGCCATGCTGGCATCCGAGGCTGTAGACCTGCTTCGCAATCCGCGAGGATCCGACAAAACTGATTCCCTTGATATCAGGATGCTCGCAGAGGGTTTCAACCACTTCCTTGCCGCCCTGCACGATATTCAGGACCCCTTCAGGGAAACCGGCTTCCAGGAAAAGCTCGCCAAAGCGATTGACCGTGAGAGGCACTTTCGGGCTAGGCTTCAAGACGAATGTATTACCCGTGGCGATTGCTAGCGGAAACATCCACAGCGGAATCATCGCCGGGAAATTAAATGGCGTGATGCCAGCGCAGACCCCCAGGGGTTCCCGAGTCGTGACTGCATCGATATGGGCAGCCACCTGGCCCAGTCCTTCCCCCTTGGACAAGTGGGCAATGCCACAGGCAAACTCGACCGTTTCCATTCCACGAGCCAGATCGCCCTTTGCCTCGTCAAAGGTCTTTCCGTTTTCCTTGCAGATTAGCCAAGTCAACTCTTCGGCATGCTCCACCAGCAGCTCCCGAAATCGGAACATCAAGTTCCCTCTTTTGGTAACCGGCGTTACGGACCAAGTTTCGAAAGCTTTGCTCGCGGCCTTGATCGCTCTCCCAACATCGCCCGAGCGACAATGCGGGGTTTGAGCGATGACCTCGCCGGTCGACGGATTGTAAACATCCGTGTACTCGTCAGCGCTGAGATTTTCCCAATTACCTCCGATTAACACAGGGACGCTTGAAGCGGTTGCTTGTATTGTCATAAACAAAAATTAACGTTATCTTGCCACATTCTAACAGATATATCCTCTATTGAAATGTCGATTGTTGGTATAATTGATGGATAATCTTGCTAAGGCCAGTTCGCCGATCAGACAATCATCCAGCTCTGAATTCCAAGGGCCCAAAAGCCACAAAGCAAATGGAGATTAAGTCTACTTCGCTAAACCTCTCGGAGCCACAGTATCACTCGAATGCATCACGGCGGTTTTCCAGCAAAAACAGGCGGAAGCCTGTGCTACTGTTGATCTAAAACATCGGTTCGCGCATTTCGCCGTTCATCTTTTCCCAGATGGCGACGAGTTCGGCGAGGCGCTCGGGATTGGCTTTCGCCAGGTTGGTCTCCTCCGAAATATCCTTCGAAAGATCGTAGAGTTCCCACTTCGCATTGCCAACATCCTTTCGCCCGCCCATGCGGACCAACTTCAAATCGCCGTGACACAAGCCCGCTCTACCACCCTGGCGCCAGAACAAAGTCTCGTGCGGGTTGCCGGAACGCTTTCCTGTAAGGTAAGGCACGAGATCGACCCCTTCTGATCGCGCTAAACTATGCTATCCAGCAAGAAGTGTTTGTGAAAAAAGGGCTTCTTTCAACATTGTATAAGAGCAATAGCAGTTGAAGTAGTACTGCGCAGACAAGTTATCCACTTTGATCACTATTCAATCTCCAGTTTGTAGACTTCACTCGCAGCAAGCAAAAAGAGACCTGAGCCATATGTCGTTGAATCTTCTTGAACAACCGAAGCGGGCTCGGTGCCGGGGCGTTGTCCCCACTGTACCTCACCTTTATCATCGACAACAGAAACGAGGCTAGACCAGCCCTTCCTTACGATCGGAAGATAATTTTCACCTGGAAGGATACCGTTGTTGATTCCCCACGCGATTCCGTAAGTAAAAAAGGCCGTTCCACTGCTTTCGTTCATATCATAATCCAACGGATCCGCAAGGTTCGGTCTCCAAAACCCGTCTGCTTGCTGGCAAGCTTTCAAGGTACTAGCCATTTGCACATATAATGCCTTATATCGTTCGTAACTAGAATGATCCTTTGGCAGGTATGTGAGAATCCTAACCAGCCCACCAAAAACCCATCCATTTCCACGTGACCAGAACACTTTCTTTCCATTCCTTGAAGTTTGTTTCTCATGGGAGCCTTTGATTCTGCCAGAGGCCGGATCGGATCCATCTTTGAAATTATTGTGATACCCTTTTCTGTAAGTAACGTCCCGATAAAACAGCCCCTCTTCCTCGTCATACAGGGGTTCGGAGGTATCCCAGAAACAAGCATCCATCCAGCGGACGTATTTCTCCTCCCCGGTAAGCTGGTACAACATCGCAAACAAGGGGGGTGAAGTGAAGAGACCGTCAACAAACCGCAATCCGCAGTTTTCCAAATACCATTCGGATGGAGCGGAGATGGGATTTAGCCTATTTGGATTTTCCAGATAGCCGAATGTCGGCGATAACATGGATTCATCGTGTACTGCCTGATAACAGGCATACCAGATCTGTCCACAGACGAGCGAATAAAACTCACTGCCCCACTCTTGCTCTGTCTTGTCGGGAATTTCCCAATGGCATGACTTGCCCCACTTCAAGCATTGGTTCAAATACTCCTCATCCGAAGTGGTTTCGTACATCGCCACCAACCCCGTGTAGTAGGTTCCAGTTACCCAGTTGTAGGGCGGTGGATCATTCAATTGCTTATTTCTATAATTCCGCACTCTATCGGCGAGCCCTTTGATGGTTGTTTTTTCGAATATGTTTTCAGAAGTAGTACACGAATTTAAGAAAATCAGAAAAAGGGATAGGATAGCGGTTGTTTTCATGGTTTTAAAAATTTAGTTTTTATCTGTATGATATTAGGTTTGCCCATGCAAATCCCGCTACGCAGACCCCAACCTTTCGATTTAATACTATTGAATGCGAAACTTGATACTATTGAATCGCATTGGGTCGCAATTTGTTGTATGAAATTACCTTTCATTATATTATTATTTCAGGGTCGTCAGGTAGCTCATGATATCTCGCATTTCCTGCTGATTGAGTAGTACACCCATGGGAGGCATGGGGGAGACCTCGGACTGGTATCCTTCGGCGATGGCGGCCTGTGGTTCTACGAGGCTTTCCAGTATATATTCTTCGCCCTTCCGGGTGGCGATGCCGTCAAGAGCGGGACCGATGGGTCCCCCTATTCCATCGAGGACATGACAACGATTGCAGGCGGCGATCGGGTGAGTGAGGAAAATTTCCTTTCCACGAGCGGTATCTCCCTCGGTAAGTTCCGGTTCTACGATGGTGGTTTCGTATTCGACTTCGTGAAGGGCCACGTCGTCCCACCAGGCGGTTCCGGTTGCTCTACCCCCGCCTCCGAAAAGACAGTTAATCGTCAGTGCGGTGCGTTCCATGGAACTAAATGTGATCTCTACTTCGCTCCACTCTTTCGCGCGCTCGAAAGACTTGGTGTTGGATCCGCGTAGCTGGCTTTGGACCTCGTGAGCATTTATCCGGGCGCCACTAGCCAGCAGCTCGGTTGCTTTGACATGGTGAGACTCCCAGTGGAGCCGGTAGTTGACTCCGAGCAGAACGCCCGCCTTTTTCGCTGCGTCGATCATAGCTTGGCAATCCTTGCTGGATGTAGCCATGGGCTTTTCGACCATCACGTGCTTTCCGGCCTTGGCGGCACGTATTGCGAATTCGGCGTGCATCGAGTTTGGCAAGGCAATGTGGACGAGATCGATCCGATCATCATTTGCGATCTTCTCGATGGTGTCGTAAGTGTAGATGGCATCCTCATCAAAACCGTACTGTTTCGCCCAGGCCTTGCCCTTGGTGGCTGGACTGCCGGTGACCACCCCGGCGACCCGTACGTTGGTTGTGGAAGCCATCTCGGGGGCGATGCATCTGGTGGCGTAGCCGCCTAAACCAACAATTGCGAGCCCCAGCTTCTTTTGCGACGCATGGTGAGCGCCGCGGAGCATTGATGGAGCGGTAGACGTTGCCAGGATAGCTGCCAGGCCTGAGCCAGACGTTTTAAGAAAAGAACGACGTGTTGTATTCATGATGAGTCTTAAGAAGGATTAATTGAGACTTATTAGACACTCTCTTACCATCTTTCAGCCACCCGTCGGTTCATGCCTAGTTCTGCTTCGTAATCCAATAATTTTTTAATGAGTCGTTTTGCTACTTCCTTATTCTCCAACAGGACGTCTTTTTTCTCCCCGATGTCATTTTCAAGATCGTACAGTAAGAAATCTCCATGGATGTTTTTATGCAGCTTCCATCGTTTGTCTCGAATGCCAGTGCCTATGATTCCTTCGAAATAATGAAAATATTCCCGGCCGGCATTTTCTTTTCCGGTTAATAGATCTGAGATATCCTGTCCATCAATCGAATTGGGTAGGGCGACATCGAGCCAGCTGGCAAAGGTAGGCATCAGATCGATGGTGCTGGCAATATCTTCTACCACTTTTCCCGAAGGTATTAAACCAGGACCCCATAATATAGCAGGTACTCGCATGCCTCCTTCCCAGCTGCTTCCTTTCCCTCCTCTCAATGGAGCATTGTTATTATTATATCCACCATTGTCCGAGGTATACAGCACAATGGTGTTTTTATCCAGTTTGTGTTCCTTTAGCGCTCGGATGATTTCGCCGGTGCTCCAGTCAAGGCATTCGGACACATCGCCATAGAGTCCGCCTTCGCTTTTACCTTCAAATCGTTTGGTCACAGCCAATGGCTTGTGCGCCATGGTGTGAGGAAGGTACAGGAAGAACGGTTTCTTCTTGTTCTTGGAAATGAACTCGATGGCCTCTTTTGTGTACAGCTCGGTCAGTTCTGCTGGTGTATCCAGTTCTTTGATGATTTTCTCATTTCTATACAATGGCATGACTCCGTCAAAATCATCCACTTCCCTTGCGTCCATATTGTGAAGGATTCCAAAGTACTCATCGAATCCTTGAGCTAAAGGAAGAAATGGTTTCTTAAAGCCAATATGCCACTTCCCTATGCATTTTGTCGCATAGCCTCTCGACTTAAACATTTCCGCCATAGTGAACTCATCTTTGGCCAGGCCATAGTCCGCGTCAGGACGAAGCACTCCGGGTCCAAATCCAATTCTGCCAGGGTAGCAACCGGTTAACAAAGCCGCCCTTGAGGGAGAACAAAAACTGGAACCTACATAAAAATCCGTGAAACGGATGCCCTCGTTTGCCATCTTGTCCAGATTAGGCGTTTTGATAGTCTTTGAGCCATAGCAACCAAGGTCATTGTAACCCTGATCGTCTGTAAATATCAGTATTACGTTAGGCGATTCAATCTCTTTTGCCGTTAAGGGTAGGATTGAAAATAGAAGAAGGGGGATTATATAATATTTAATCACCGGCGATTTTTTCGATTACAAAGTTCGTACTAATTGGAAGTTTACGCGATGCATTACCTATGCGCTCTAGGGTGTCTGCCCAGACTGCTTAACCACTCGACTGCAAACATTGCAGGCTGAATATGCATACAAAAATAAATTCAGACATGTTTTGTTCAAAACGTCGACTGCAAGATTGGAGCGCGAATTGATTGTTCGAAATTACCTGGCTAAATGCCCCGACCGGATTCCCGGTCGGGGCATTTAACTACACTTAACTACACTACTACTAAAAAGCTGGCTAGCCCGAATGAATTAGAACCTCCAACGCATGCCTGCGTATAGCTGCTGCCGAGGGCCGGGTATCATGGCTCCTCTGAAATAGAACTCATCGGTAAGGTTCTTTACGGAAAACTCGACAGTGGCATTTGTATCCGGAATCGGATACCACATATTCAGATTAAACACCGTATAGCCAGGGTGGCGCAATGCCCACAAGTTGTTGTTGTCGGGAAAGGGAGCCACTTCGCCACGATTGATGAATCCCAGAGTAACACCGGCACCTTGATGTTCTCCCTTTGGCACCCTGTAGGTAAAGGCGCCGCTAAAGGCGGTTTCATATCCGCCGTCACCAGCGGGATTGCCCTCCAACCAGGGACTCTGCACATGGCTCACTATGGCTGTGTCCTGATCTACGTACTGGAAAAAGAGCGTGGCTCCATCGAAGGGATAATAGAATGCCTCAAATTCAAGGCCTTTCGAAGATTCTGCTCCGGAGAGGACTAATTCGCCTCCTAGATTGGGATCGCTTCGAAGGATATTTTCCTGATCGATATCAAAATAGGAAACAGAGGCGACAAACTTCCGATCCATACCTGAGAAGCGAAGACCTCCCTCGACGCCGCTACCTGCCTTCGGTTCGTACGGGTATCTGTTAAAATCCTTAGTTTCGGTATAGCCGAAAAAAGCGGTGACATAGTCGTTTTCCTTACGGACAAGCTCATAGGTGCCCCCCGCCATGTAGGTATTAAGGCTTTGCGTATTGCCTCCGAATTGGTCAGTCTGGTTACCTCGGTTGTCGTATCGAGTACCGCGTAAGACAGAGTTCTCACCTGCTATTGAGTACGAGCGCCTCGTGCCGAGGACGAAATTTCCCCTGTCGCCGGCGAAGTACGTGTTGCTTATCGCCCAGAGCCCGGCTCGCTCGGAGTGTATTATTTGGTCCTCCCAGTTATTCTTCTCATAATCTTCCTTGAACGTCGAGAAGCCCCAGTCTGGGTTATTCGGGTCCGTGGACGGATTTACGATATTGATAGTGTTGCCCCTCGGGGGTGTGGATTGTCCGCAGCACCCAATATCCCAAAAAATTAGATTATCCTGGTCAAACAAGGCGTAATTTCCTCCTGTTACGATGCTGCCATGCATGTCGCCTTGCCCTCCCCACTCAATATTGAAATCGGCCTGTATGGACTCTGTTGTACGATACTTGTCCTGAAACCAGTTTCCTATCCGAATGTCGGGATTTGTAATATTTCCCGAGTCGTCATAATTCGGGCCGCCCATCAGGAAACGGGTCCATCGTTCTTCATCAAACCACGTTTTTCGATGGGCCACTTTCATGCTCACGGACTCGTTGAATTGGTGTTTCAACGTTGTCGTTGACCACCAAGTCTTAACCGCCCGATCAGCGTTCGGTCCGGGAACATTGAAGTTTTCGGGAACGCCCGGCGCCAAGCCGACGGCGACATTGCGGGGAGCTAAATCCTGATTGGCTGGCTGGCGTGTTCCCCTAATCGTCGGAAAGCGTTCGTCAAAAGGATTCCAGTCGGGCGTATTTTGGTAAATCAACTGGAACTCGACACTAGTCTTGTCTGAAGGATGCCAGGAGATCTGGGGCATGAGCGTATCAAGGGTCATTTCCCCGAAAAGTAGGTCCGTCACCTCTCTATTGCGCGCGCCAGAGAGCCGATAGCGCCATTTTTTTTCTTCATCGAATGAGCCGGTAACATCTCCCTCTATCCGGTATGAACCATTGCTTCCGTAGAGGGCTCGGATGTGTCCACTTTCTTCCAAACTTGTCTTTTTCGTACTGAGATTTATTGCACCGCCCGGGGAACCCACGCCATAGATTGTGCCAGCTGGTCCCTTTGCAATGTCAATACGTTCGGTGATGATGTTGTCCATCTTTATATCCGTACCCCAATCGAGGTTGTCTACCTGGAAGGACGCGCGAAATCCGCGGATGGACACACCGGATTGTTGAAAACGGAAACGCTCGGCACCCCCGTATTGGATGGCCTCGTCAGTGCCAAACGCATTGACGTCGTCAAGCAAATCTTTGGTCAGAGTAGTGATCTTTAGTGGAATACGCGTTAGAGGAATTGATATGCGAGTCCCCGATACGGATTCCTGAGCTAGATAATTTAGCGAGTTGGACTCGTTAACTTCGAATGGGGAGAGCTCATAGACGGTTTCGTCTCCTGACTCGTCTTGGGCGCTTACGGTTGCTAGACTGCTCGCAAATGCGAGAGCTGCAAGACCCTTCAGGGTCTTGGAAATCAGTTTTTTGGCCTTCGTATCCTCTTTTTGAATATTTGGGCCTATTAGGGTTAGTTCTTTCATGAATCGTGACTTATTTGTATTGATTAGGAGCATCCACGTTTCGATTCCAAAGAGGGAAATCGCTACGGGTGCGACATGGACAGGTGATTGCCATAAAGTTTATCAGATCATTCTTGATTATGAATGCCTATCGTTGGCATAATAATGGACTATCTTGGTAAAACTGTATAACTTTGACTACATAATGGACTATCTTGGTAAAAACCGTCCAATAAATCGAATATCGCATCCATACAAATAAGATGAGTCGCCCTTCACATTGGAAGCTAACCCCTGACGCCATTCGTCATATAATCCCTCGCACATGGATGGACGAATTGAAAAAACACCCCTTGACCACCGGATTATACCCGACGAGTTTCGGCTACTATCCGCACGCAACCGAGCACTCAATGGTGCGCAATGCTCACGATGACTGGCTTTTACTCTATTGCGTCGAAGGTCGCGCCACTCTCGAAGCGGACGAGAAAACGTATTCTATCAAAAAGGGAGATTTGGTTATCCTCCCCTTCGGACTTAACCACAAGTACTGGGCAGATGACGGTGATCCCTGGTCCGTTTACTGGCTTCATTTCGAAGGAATTAGAGCGAATGATTTCCTTCAAAACCTAAAGAGACCAGACGACTCCCCCGTATGGCATTTAGGCCTACAAGCGCATCTCATCGAAAGCTTCCAATCTCTATTTGAGATCAGAGAAAAATCCTATCGGATGGACGCTTATATATACGAATCCAGCCTACTAAGGCAGATGCTCAGCTTCCTTGGCCAGATTCAGGTTTCTCCAGAGTCAAACGAATACGTCAATCTAAATCTAGATGAAGTGCATGCCTACATGCAGCATGAAATCAGGAAAACTCTGGACCTTGATGAGCTGGCGTCGCATTTCAATATGTCGAGATTCAATTTCGCGAAAGTCTACCAGAAACTCTCGGGCACTTCTCCCATTGCCTATTTCATTTCTCGAAAGATAAAGCACGCTTGCTTCCTCCTTGACACGACTACTAAGTCCATCGGGGATATCGCAGATGAACTGGGCTATTCGGATACCTATTATTTCTCCCGTTTGTTCAAACGGAAAATGGGATATTCGCCGAAGCATTATAGATTATTGAATCATCGACTGCGATAGGATCTTCGACCTCTATCGCTACAGGGGCTGAAAACCACGCGGCTATCGCCACGTAGCTACGTCGCGATAGCGACGTGAAATCTGCAATAATCATGCCGCCCAGCAGAAATCCAGCACCCTTTACTTGTGAGAAACCATCCGATGCAGCTAACGCTTCAGGTCATCGAAAGCTGATTCGAAGCCGGGTTGGGCAATCACGTTTTTGGTTTCAAAAAAGCTGCCATCGCGATGGTCGTAGAACTCGCGAGTGATGATCTTCGCGTAGGCCACCAATAAAACGTATGCCAGCCAATATATTGGCATTTAATATCCAATATTGATCTGTAAAATCTAAAGCTATGGATCTCAGATAATACCCCGCTACTCATCTCAGGGTGCGATAACTTCTGTCACCTATTATTTTACAGGGGTAAGGTGGTAGGGTTCATTGTTCCAAAGAACCACAGTGTTTGATGTAGCTTTCACGGCTGCTTGGGACAAGCAGTCCTACCAAGTGATACTTTTAATCGGACCCCTCATCCCACGCCTTAACCTGCTGTTTTTGCGACCCGAGATGATCGATATAAAGTTCCACGACATCTCCCCTTTTCAGGAACTGCGGCGGTTTCATACCACCGCCAATACCAGGCGGCGTACCAGTAGTGACGAAGTCGCCCGCTTCGAGCGTCATGAACTGCGAAAGATAATGAACGATGAAATTGCAATTGAAAATCATCGTAGATGAGGATCCATTCTGCATTTGCTCGCCGTTCACATGAAGCTTCATCTTGAGGTCGTTCACATCAGGGACCTCATCCTTCGTCACAAGGTAAGGGCCGATAGGGTTGAAGGTATTGCAGGACTTCCCTTTTACCCATTGACCGCCGCGCTCCAGTTGGAATTCGCGCTCCGAAACATCGTGCGATACAGCGTAACCAGCGATGCAGTCCTCGGCCTCCGCTTCCGAGTTCAGGTAACTGGCATCTTTCCCAATCACGATACCCAATTCCACTTCCCAATCCGTTTTTTTGCTATTTCTTGGTATCTGGACATCATCATAAGGACCGACAACCGTATTGGACCCTTTGAGAAAAACGATGGGCTCTTCGGGAATCGCCATACCCGACTCCTTGGCGTGATCGCTATAATTGAGACCGATGCATACTACCTTTCCGGGACGTTTAATCGGGGCGCCCCAACGTTCATTCTCCGAAACATCGGGGAGTTCATCGTTTTTAATAACATCCTTCAACTTATGAAGTCCATCATGACTGAAGAACGCATGATCGTAGTCGCTGAAATGAGCGGAAACGTCCTTTCGAACGCCATCGATTTCAATCCCCGGCTTTTCCTGCCCAAACGGGCCAAATCTTATTAATTTCATTATAGGCTGCTTTCGTTTTAGTCGTGTCCGATCAGGGTTTTGTCCTTAAAGAATAGCATGAAAAATACGATCAATGCCGCCGCCATTCCGATGGGAATAAGCCAAATGGTATGCCAGTCATGCCCGACTCCATCGCCAATCGCGATGGCGTAATGATCCACTACAAGTCCTGCCACCTTGCTGCCCAAGAACCAGCCAAGGCCAAACGTAATGAACGAGTTTAGACCCTGGGCCTGAGACTGTATGCTCTTGTCCGCCTTTTGGTCCGTATACAATTGACCGGTGACAAAGAAGAAATCGAAGCACGGCCCGTGCAGGATTAGGCCAATCAGGACGATTATCCAAGCGGAGGTTTCCCAATCGCCATACGAGAAACAGACGAATCGGGCAATCCACGCGAACATGCCGATAAGCAACATCTTCTTCACCCCAAGACGCACGAAAAAGAACGGCATGATGACTAAAAACACAACCTCCATCATCTGTCCGGTGCTTTGCCAGAAAGCAGCGCCCTTCATGCTGGGAAATTCATTGAGGTACATATTAGCGAACGCCCAGTAGAACATTGCCGGAAAAAAGATGAGGAATGACGAGACCGCAAAGATGGCGAAGTTCTTGTCCTTGAAAAGACGCAAGGCCTTCAAGCCCAGGATATCCGCGAAGCTGCCCTCTTCACCCTTGCCTTCCGGTAGCGTCTGCGGAAGGGCAAACGCGAATAGACCTGCGGCAATTCCGATCGCGGCTCCAAAATAAAGCGGAATGACCGATTGCTCAAAGGGAATCGAATTTCCAAGCGCCGCATTGATTTGATCGCTGAAAAGCGTAACCGCGCTGACCGTAATCCAGCCAAAGGTACCCATAACGCGGACGGCCGGGAATTCCTTGGCCGTATTCTTCATCTGGCGAAACGCAATGCTGTTGGTCAATGCCCAGGTAGGCATGTAGCAGATAAAATGAGCCAACAACAGCCAATAGAACACTCCCAGAACAGGCTCGCCGGAGGCATTTTTTACCGCCAGCCCATCCGGGCCGACCGAGGCCTTCGCTGCAAAGATGAGAAGAACGCCCGCGACAATATTAAGCGTCGCTAGCAGCTTCTGAGCCTGAAAGAAGCGATCCGCGAACATGCCGATGAAAAACGGAGCGATAATGCCGCCCAGGGCAAAGGTGCCGTACACATTGCCAATATTGTCCGCGCTGTATCCAACGAAACTCAAGTAGGTGGCTAGCGGAATTATCCATATCCCATTAAACGCATACTGAAGAAACATCATTATGCTCAGCTTTATTCGAGTTCCTTTATCCATATATATTCTTCAGTTGTTATTGCTTACCAGTGCTTATTCATCCGGAGAGCGAAGGTAATACTCGATTGAATACTCATCGACCAGGGCTTTTCCATCCCGCTTCAAGAGTTCTGAAAACGCTCCCTCATGCCGATCCTCAACAATGGCTTTCCGCCCAGCAGAGTAGCTATTCTCAATAAAAATCAGGTATCGCTTGTAGGAATTATTCTCGCCGTAAATCGCCTTCTCAGCGGTTTTTATCTGAGCAATGTGGTCGTTGATTTCATAAAACCGGACAGAGCCAATGCCCTCCCCTTGAAGATCCTCGAGGATTGCTTCCGCCTGCTCGACAGTGATTTCCACATCGCTATCCAGGCGAATCGTCAGCAGCCAGGTCGCCTTGAAAAAATCGCTTTCGCCACATGAGGAAAGCAGCCTATAGATCCCTCGCAAGGGTTTACGAAAATGAGCCAAGGCTTCGCTTGTCCACGGAGTAGGATCGTCCAAAGAGCCAAGATAGGCCTGACTTTCCAGAACGTCTACCGCTTCGGTTTCGTACATCATGAGAAAACCGGGAGCCCCTTCAGCCCCCAAGTAACGACGCCCTTCAATAAAACCCGGAATGGATACGCGTTCCGGCATGTGCTCTAAATTGTGCCACTGCCTGTATCTAGGGATATACGCTTCATCGATATCCGAATAGAAAGCCATCAGCCCCTCGCCTAAGTTACGCTTTTTCGCTGTCATGCCTAGTTCCATCAAATGTAGACGGACGTTAGCCCACCATCAACGTAGAGCGTCTGCCCGGTAATAAAGCTGCTCGTGTCGGAGGCAAGGAAGAGGGCCGGTCCCACCAGATCCTCGGGACGTCCCCAACGCGCGACGGGTGTGCGGCCGTTCACCTTATCGACGACTTCCTGGTCTTTACGAATGTCAGCGGTTAATTCCGTTTCGATAAACCCAGGACCAATCCCGTTTACCGTCACCCCCGATTCTCCGAATTCGGCTGACAAGACGCGGATCAGATTGACAAGACCCGCCTTGGCCGAGCAATAAGGGGCCAAGCCCGACCGACCATGCAGTGCCAACATGGATGCGATAAAGATAAGACGGCCACCTCCACGCTTCACCATTTCCGCGCCCGCATGTTTGGCTATTCCAAAATGCGATACCAAATTCTCATCTACAATGCGGGAAAAGGTTTCCCGATCGAGGGTATCAACCGTTTCACGGTGCTGCGTACCCGCATTACTGATACAAATATCCAGTTGACCCGCTTTGTCTTCGATTTCCTTAAACGCCGCTACGACCGCAGACTCTTCGGTGACATCAAAGGGCAATGGGTATACGTTCGCATTTTCAACGGAAGCCAATATTCGATCAATGGCCGACGATACGGAATCCGCTAAGCGATCATTGACAAAGACGGTCGCACCCGCTCTGGCGAACCCTTCCGCAATGGCGAAACCAATTCCCCGAGCGCTGCCCGTAACCAAAACGGATTTCCCTGTATAATTATAGTTATCGGTACTCATTTTAATTTAATCGCTCTGACTAACCGCCCCCGCGATAGCGATGACCCCTTTCTCTATATAGCTTTGTATATCGCTTTCGCCATACCCTAATTCCTTCAGAATTTCGCCTGACTGCCCCCCAAGCGGCTGCGGGGCAATACGTACGCCGGGACGATTTTCATTATATCGCGCGGGATGCCTGACAAAGGTGGCCTCTTCCCCGCTTGCCAGCGCGGCGCTGTCGAATGTTTCGTTATGAATAACCTGGGGATCCTTTGCCACTGCCGAATAGTCATTGACGGGGGAAATCCAGAGTCCGGCCGATTCAAAACGATCTATAAGTTCAGCAACCGCATACTTTCCCGTTTCCCGTTCGATAATCTCCGAAATCTCCGCGGTTTTCGTCCAGGTTTCATGCTGTTCGTATTCCCCTAATTCCGGAGCCTCTAGAGCCTTGGCCATTTCGTCCAAAGGTCCTAGCGAGATGCCAACATGCCCGTCTTTGCATGAGTAGATTCCATAGGGGGCTGGATAATGCCAACCGGAAGCGTAACCCGCCGGGCGGGTATCCTTGCCATCGCTCTGATTCATATAGGCGGTGAGCGGCTCCATCTGCAGATCGAGCGCGGCGGAAAGCAGGTCGATTTCAACGCGAGTCCCCTCACCCGTTCGCGCTTGCTTAACCAGAGCTCCGAGAATGGCTGCGGCTAGAATAGTGCCTCCATGATGATCGACGATGGAAGAGGAAGCTGCCGTAGGTCGATCGCGCCCCGTAGTATAGGCAAGGCCGGAAAACGCCTGCGCGAGCAAGTCCTGGCCGGGTTTCTTAACATAAGGCCCCGAACTGCCCCACCCCGATGCAGACGCATAAACGATGCCTGGGTTGACTGCCTTGATCGCATCATAGCCAAAACCAAGGCGCTCCATGACCCCTGGGCGAAAATTTTCCATGACCACATGGGCGTCCTTGACAAGCTTCTGGATGATCTCGCGTCCTCCTTCGCTCTTCAGGTCGATCGCAATGCTCCGCTTGTTGCGGTTGGCGCAGAAATACATAGCGCTTTCGCCCCCCACCCAGATGTCTCCCGTAGCCCAGGTACGTTGAAAACTGCCCTTGGGAGATTCAATCATGATCACGTCCGCGCCCTGGTCCGCCAGGAATTGAGCGGCGAGTGGCCCCATCAAGAAATGATTGAAACTGATGACTTTGATACCTTCTAGTAAGCTCATTGATTATCCTTCTTTGAAAATTGCGTTTCTACTTCCCCTTGAAACGCGGTTCCCGTTTTTCGACGAATGCCCGCATCCCTTCCTTCTGGTCGGATGTCTCAAAAAGATGCCGCAACCCCCGGCTCTCGGTCGCTAGGCCTTCCTTGAGGGAATCTTCCCCGGCGGCTCCTACCGCCTTCTTCGCCATGAGAGTCGCGAGAGGCGCATTGGCAGCAATTTTTGCGGCCAATTGAAGAGCGCATGGCAGAGCACCGCCGACTTCCGCTATATCGGTTACAAATCCAGCCGTCACGGCCTGATCCGAGTCGAAGAAGTCGCCGGTCAGAATCATGCGCAGGGCTACGCTACGCCCCACGAGTCGAGTAAGGCGCTGCGTTCCACCGTCGCCAGGCATGACGCCAATCTTGACTTCCGGAAGCCCGAAACGGGCCCCGGCATCCGCCACGATAAAATCCGCCGTCAGGGCCAGCTCGAAGCCCGCGCCCAGAGCGTATCCATTTACCGCTGCAATAACCGGTTTGGCGGTTTGCTCGATCGATGCCCAGCCTGCGACCCGTTCATCCGAAACGAGGGGAGCTAGTCCATCCTTCAGCATTTCCTTGATATCCGATCCCACGCAGAAAACCTTTTCATGGCCCGCGATGACAATCACCCGAATGGCAGGATCCTTGTCCGCCGATTCAAAGGCTGCCCCCAGAGCGCTTACGGTTGCGACGTCCAGGGCATTGCGAGCTGAATAACGGGCAATTCGTATGATACGAATCACGCCTTCGATCGTTTCGGTTTCAATCGTTGCAGCTTTATCAGCAGATTTCACGGTATCGGTTTCCAAGGGCACTATTCTTTACTGTTACTATTTATTTATTCAGTAAATATTTAGTGATGCCTTTACCTCGTCAAGTCAATTTGCATGCAAACAATTCGCAAAAAGAGCATGAATTACGTATTTACTCACGCAAAAAACCACCGAAATTCGAAACTATAATGCATCTTTAGATACTGTTGTTTAACAATTTACCGATACATTAACACTCATTGCCAAGAGTCGCTACCCACGTTGAATGACAACGCGATTTAGCGTTTACTAAATTTAGTTGCATTCTCAGTCATTACTCGTTCAAATATTCCAACAACATCGAATCTTTCTAACCCTCATCCAAAAAGGAGAACCGCATGACGACCGCCACAGCCACCAAAATCACCGCCAACAAAAACCACCCGAAACTCCCCGTTACGCCCCGGCGCAATGCCCATTTCATAGACGGAGCCTGGGTCGAAGGAGACAAGCTCATTGAGCGAAAGAGCCCCGCTCATAATGTTCTAGTGAGCCTAAGCCCCGAGGGCGACGTTTCCAATGTCGACGCAGCGGTTGCGGCCGCTCGCCGCACGTTTGACGATGGCACCTGGCCGGGCACGTCCGCGAGCGAACGCGCTCAGCTACTTGCGAAGACTGCCAGTTTAATCCGCGAGAACTTGGAAGAACTGGCGCTGTACGATTGCCTCGAAAGCGGAAAGCCAATTGGGCAAGCCCGCGCGGAAATGGGAGGCGCGGCTGATACCTGGGATTACGCCGCAGGCCTAGCGCGAACTTTGAGCGGGGACAGCTATAACCAACTTGGAAGCGACACGCTTGGATTCGTAATGAGAGAACCCGTGGGCGTGATCGGCATGATTACGCCGTGGAATTTTCCTCTAGTCATCATTTCGCAAAAGCTGCCCTACGCTCTGGCAGCAGGTTGCACGGCAGTCATCAAACCCAGCGAATTCACCTCTAGCTCCACTGTGCGTTTGTGCGAACTGCTAGCGGAAGCGGGACTTCCGGCTGGCGTAGTGAATTGCGTGACGGGCTACGGCGATCCAGTCGGGAAGCGGATCGTGAACCATCCGGACGTCGATATGGTTTCATTTACTGGGTCCACGGCGGTTGGCAAGAAAACCGCAGAAGCCTGCTCTGCGAACTTGAAGAAAGTCACGGCGGAACTGGGCGGAAAAAACCCTGTAGTTGTATTTCCAGACGCTGATCTCGAAGCAGCAGCTGACGCGGTTGTCTTAGGTGCCCTCTTCAATGCCGGGCAATGCTGCGTGGGCGGAAGTCGCCTGATTATCCACGAGAGCATTGCCAAGGATTTCACCGAGAAGGTAATCGAACTGATGCAGCGCGTGAAGGTGGGAGATCCCTTGGATGACGATACGCAAGTGGGAGCGATCATCAACGATAAGCAGCACGAAAAAATATTAGAATTTATCGAAAACGGGAAACAGAGCGCAACCCTTCGACTCGGTGGAGAAAGCGTCGGCGAAGAGGGCTTGTTCATCACGCCAACCGTTTTCGATGACGTCACCGAAAACATGGACATCGCCCAGCATGAAATATTCGGCCCAGTGCTTTCCGTCCTCACTTTCAAAGACAAGGCTGAGGCTCTTCGAATTGCCAATGGCGTCGATTACGGGCTTTCATCCTCTGTCTGGACCACGAACATCGACACCGGAATGGAGTTCGCTCGCGGATTCAAGGCTGGAACGGTGTGGATGAACACCTACTTAGAATGCCCTGTCGAAGTGCCTTTCGGAGGCTTCAAGGAAAGCGGCATTGGACGCGAAAACGGCCGCTTCAGCATCGAGGAATACACGGAATTGAAAACGGTTCTGCTGCACACGGGGCCTCGAACGTCCTGGTTCGCTCCGAGGTCATAGAAGCTGTCGCGCCAAAATACGATTGCGACCGAGCGAGCCTTGCGGCAAAGCCTGAGAGACTGACCTAAAACCCACATCCAACAGGCTCCGATAGAAAACTGGAAAAAATGGCAAGCAGCATCGACAGCGCAGACAGCAAGAAGAAACGCCCCAGACGGCTAAAGAAAGTCACGATACAAGACGTCGCGAAAGCGTCCGAAGTATCGGCGACAACCGTTTCCCTGGTCCTTCAGAACAAAGGCGAAATATCTGAAGAAACCAGGAAGAAGGTACGCGCGGCCAGCCAAAAGCTAGGCTATCGATACGCGAACAGTCCGGACATGAAACGAACTACCGGCTTCATTGGAGTCCTGATCGACACCATGGAGAACCCCTATTTCACGGAAATGGTAGAACCCCTCGAGACTGTATTGAACAAAGAGGGCTATGCGTCGGTTATTCTGAATACCTATGGCGACAAGAAACGGCAGGATCACTTGCTGGAATCGCTGGACCACCTCAACCTAAGCGGTTTGGTCATCATTCCAGCATCGGGAACCGACGAGGAAAGCCTGAAGAAAATCAAAGCGACGGGAATTCCCTTTATAATGGGAATCCGCCATCTCGGCTTTGGCGAATTCGATTACGTCGGCCCCAATTACTTCTCCGGAATGCAACAGGCAGTGCGGCACCTCATCGATCTGGACTACAAGGCTATCGCTTTCGTCGGAGGCGAGCAAAACAATACCGCCTATATCGAAAGGCTTTCCAGCTTCACCTCATTCATGAATTTGGAATCTATTCCTATCGTGCCGGAATGGATCCTTTCAGGCGCTCCCGTCTTCGATACAGGGCGCGATTCCGTGACACAGCTTTTCGCGGAAGAGCCCCATCCTACCGCCATCATTGCTTACAATGATATTGTGGCCTGCGGGGTTATTCGAGGTTTGCGAGATTTAGGTTTGGTTGCCGGAAAGGATGTCGCGGTCATAGGCTTCGACGGGATACGCCAGGCTGCGATTCACTCAATCCCGATTACGACGGTCTCAACCCCACCAGAACGCATCGGCTTCGAGCTGGGGCAACTTATAATCAAGCGCATCAAAGAGCCAGGTTGCATGCCTGTAAACATCATGCCTCCACCTAAACTGCTCGTCCGCCAGAGCTGCGGCAGCAAACCGAAGGATTGAATCGAACGAAATCTATGAATACATTCATAATCAAGACCTACCGGCTAGTCCAATACCTCATGCTGGCGGGCCTGATGCCCCATCTGGCGCTGTCTGCTAGCGACACCTTCGATCGCGACTACCTGGTCGGAGATTACACCAGCAAGAAAATGCATCTAATCAGCCCGGAAGGAAAAATCAAAAAGTCCTTTTATGCACGAAACTCGAACGACGTTTGGATACTGGAGGACAATACCTTTTTGTTCAATGACGGCAATGGCGTAAAACGCGTTCACCCGGATGGAAGAATCGTATGGGAATACCGTTCCTTATTGTCGCCCGAGGAAAACGAGATCCACACCTGCCAGCCTCTCGAAAATGGAAACGTACTGATTGCGGAAAACGGCCCATCGAGGGTGATTGAAGTCGATTCCCAGGGCCAAGTGGTTAAGGAGACCCCCATTCATAGCGCGAGCGATAATAGTCACATGCGCTTCCGAATGTGTCGAAAGCTTGATGATGGCGGATTCGTCCTGGTCCTATCAGACGAACAGGTCATCAAGGAATTCGACCGCGATGGAAACGAGACCCGGACCGTGCGCCCACCCGAAGGCGTATCCTTCAAGAAAGTACACGCAGTTGTAAAACTGAAGAACGGCAATCTGCTAATATCATCCGGCGCAGGAAAAGTCGTATTCGAAATCGATGAACAGGATAACGTTGTCTGGAGATTGGATCCCGAAGAGCTGAAGGAAAAATACGGAGTGGAAATTACCTTCATCTGTGGACTGCAGCGTCTGTCCAATGGAAACACCGTTCTCGCGGTTTACCAGGGCAACTACCAGGTAGTGGAAGTGAATCAGCAGAAAGAAGTAGTGAATAAATTCAACATAGAGGGCGTCGGTGTTGTAACCGCTATACACGTAAAAGAGAAAAACAACTTAGGTCTCCGCTAGTCAACTGACTGCCCCTCCGCGGGAGATAGAAAGGGCCAGTACTTAAATTTTGATATCCATCGTATCACTTGATACAAAGATCATAGAGACAAAACAGGTTAGCGCATGAGCCTTGAGGGAGTGCCCCGCCTGGCGACTCACAGGTCATCATCTTCTAAAGCATCCTGAGCTCTCTTCAAAAAAACTTACCCGATTTTGAACGCCTCGCTCCCTACTCCGTCTAGCTTAAGCAGGACAAGTGGGTTTGTTCATTTCTAGTTTGTAGTTTGTTAAAAGGGTCTCGCTTAGCGGGGCCCTTTTTGCGTCCAGGCGCTAGAGAACAGTCAAATGGGTCGGTGCTTGAGCCTCCGAGAGGGTGACCTACCTGGCGACTCTCACGTCTTCTTCTTGTCCCGCAAAAAACAAACCAGGAGAACGAGCAATTTCAGGATTGCTTCGCCATCTCCGCTACGCTCCGTCAGGTTTTA
>JABITN010000014.1 GCA_018700525.1 Opitutales bacterium | reverse complement strand
GACCGGCCCGGTAACGCTCGGAATTTGGACTTGCTGGTAGATGAGGATGGAACCGCTCATCTGCTCTACGTGAAACACCGGTTTCAATATGAGTTTCTTCGAGATGAGTTTTTTCCAGGTGAGCCAATGACGGATGAAATTGGATACGCTCAAGTAAAAGATGGGCGATTGATTCGATTGCAGACAATTGCGAAAGGAAACTCGGAAACCGAATTAAAGGATTTGGCTCTTGGCGAATCGGGAAGTCTTAGGTGGGGTCGCTTGCATCGTTTGGAAAATGGCGGTATCGTTGCGATCTATTCAGGAACGGATAAGGATGGAGACGCCATGTGGCTCGCCCATTTGAGCAAAGATGGCTCTGTTGAAGATGTTACGAAAATTCCCATGGCAAATCCTCTCGGTTCGCATTATTTCACAAATACGCAGCGAGGAGGTAGTGCGCCTAGCAATACGATAGATTTATTGGAAATGAACTATGGGACTGAATTTCATTCGGTTCGTTATGCTGAAATCGAGGTTGTTGAATGATGAAAACCACAATCGCGCGTAGGGAATTTTTTCAGAACTTCGTCGTTGGGGCAGCAGGGGCGATGGCATTCCCTTACATTGCGCGAACGGCGGGATCGACGGGCAAGTTGAATGTGGCGTGTGTTGGAATCGGTCACCAGGGCTATAAAGCCATCATGGCTGCGAAGAAAGAGAACTTGGTCGCAATCTGTGATGTGGATTTACGGAACCAGCCGGGCATCTTTGACGATGATGAACCGAGCCCTGCTGAGACTTTCGCCAGTCGGTCGAATATTGCCCAGTTCACGGATTTTCGACGGATGCTGGACAAAATGCACAAAGAGATCGATGTCGTATTGGTATCCACACCTGATCATACGCATTTTCCAATTGCGATGGCGGCAATGGAATATGGAATTCCAGTATTTCTCCAGAAACCCTTGGCTCATAATATTTGGCAAGTCCGTACGCTACGGAAAGCAATGCATCGTTACGGCGTAAAAACCGTAATGGGGAACCAAGGACATACGACCGAAGGAATTCGATTGATAAAGGAATGGTACGAAGCAGGTGTCCTAGGTGAGGTTCGAGAGGTCCACTGTTGGACGGACCGCCCTCGATTGCCATGGTTCGTACAGCCGGATTCGATTCCGCCGAAGACGGAACACGTCCCGAAGAATATCGATTGGGACCTGTGGCAAGGTCCAACGAAGACGCGGAGTTTTAGTAACGAATTTCTTCCAAAACGGTGGCGCGGATGGTGGGACTATGGGGTCGGTTGCTTGGGCGATATCGGATGTCATTCTTTGGACGCGCCTTTCTGGGCATTGGACTTGGGCATTCCTACAGCGGTGGATGTGAAGTTGGATAAACCTGCCAATCTTCACTACACTCCGTTTGCAGCGCATGTTACGTTTCATTTTCCAGCTCGCGGAGCAAAACCTCCGGTTACTTTGCATTGGTACGAAGGGCGTGCTCGTCCGCCGAAGTTGGATGGAATGAAAGACCTTCCGGCGGATGGAATGTACATGATTGGCTCAAAGGAGATTCTCTACAATGAAGGCATTTTTCCAGAGAGCCCGCAATTGTGGCCGCGTGCTCGAATGGCTAATTATAGAGATGTTTTGAGGAAGCGACCGTTGGCTCGGATTGGAGGAGGGCCTTTTCAAGAACTCTTTAGTTGGATTAAAAACGAAGGTCCGAAGACGGGTTCGAATTTCGATTACGCATCACAATTGACCGAGGTTGTTCTTTTGGGGGCGATGGCGATCCGATCGGGTCGCAATCTGAAATGGGATGGTGGAAACATGGTTGTTAAAAATGCTCCGGAGTTGAGCGAATGGGTGAAGGAGCCTGTGCGCAAAGGATGGAGTTATGGAGAGAATCTTTGGATATGAATCGACGCAAATTTCTATTATCATCTGCTGGAGTAACCTTAGCTGTCCCGTTCATCGTCAACGCGGCATCTAAGAAACCGAAGATTCTGATTGGTCAAATCGGGACGAAGCACGCGCATGCTTCTGGGAAAATCCAAGCAATCCGTGAGCAGGCTGATACCTACGAACTAGTAGGAGTCGTGGAGTCTGATGAAGCCCGCAGAAAAGAAGTCGCGCAAAGCGAGGCTTATCGAGGCGTCACTTGGATGAGCGAAGAGCAGTTGCTGAATACCAAGGGATTGAAAGTGGTGGCGATTGAAACGGAAGTATCCGAGCTAGTGCCTACTGCAAATCGAGCAATAGCGGCGGGAATGCATATTCATCTCGATAAGTCGCCAGGCGATTCTTTGGAGGCATTTCAAAAATTGCTTGAACGGGCGGAAGCGAGTAAACGGATTGTTCAGTTGGGCTATTTCATACGCTATAATCCCGCGTTTCAATTTATGTTTGCAGCCGTTGAAAAGGGTTGGCTTGGCGAAATCATGGAAGTGGATTGCATGATGGGGAAACTCGGGTCGGAGCAGACTCGAATAGATATTGGTCTCTTCCCCGGCGGAGGCATGTTCGAGTTGGCTGGGCATGTGATTGATCCGATTGTTCACATGCTGGGGAAACCGTATTCGGAAACTGCTTATACGCGTAGAACGAAGTCTGACGGCGTGGCGGATAATCAGTTTGCGGTTTTCGAATTCGAAAAAGCGATTGCGACAGTTCGGATAAATCACATGGACCCCTTTGGATTTCCACGACGCCGTTTTCAGATTTCAGGAGACAAAGGAACCATCGAGATCCAGCAGCTCGAATCAGGTAACCTTACGCTTTATCTCGATGAGCCACACGGAAGGTACAAAGAAGGCGAGCAGAAGCTTCACATGCCGCCTAAAGGCGGGCGATACCGTGGGGAATTTGAAGATCTGGCAAAAGCGATTCGTGGTGAATCGGAATTAGCTTGGACGTATGCTCACGATCTGAGTGTCCATGAAACGCTTCTCTCGGCTTCTGGCAGGTTGAATGAACGTTAGTTTTTAGAAAAACAGTAAATTGAAAATGGAATTAGAATGATGAAGTTGATTAGAAATATCCCTCGAAAATTCAATGGCCAGATAGTCGCTCGAGTAGTGGCTTTCGCCACTTTATTTGGTATGATTGGATCCATCGATGCGGTTCCGCCTAAGTTGAAACTCTCCGGTCCGACTATCGCCGAATATGTCGGCACGGAGGATACGGATCGGAATACATTTCATGGCGGATTGCGACATGCAGTAGGCGTTCACCGAATACAGGCATTACGGGCTAATCGAACCTATCCGCCTGAAGTGAGTAGCGAATATGTTGGATGGACGTATAATCATGCGCCGATGATCGCGTATTGGCAGGGACGATATTGGGTCGAATACGTGAGTAATATGAAGGAGGAGCACGGCATTCCGGGGAGGACTGCTTTCATGTCATCTTCCGATGGTTTCAATTGGACGGCGCCGGAGGTTGGGTTTCCTCCGTTTCCACTACCGGAGATAAAGCCGCCGGCTCAATACTTTGCCGGTGAGACCCTTGATGTTATTCCAGCTGGAAGGCCACCGATTATGCATCAGCGCATGGGGTGGTACGTTGCTCCAAATGGTCGGCTTTTAATGCTGGGTTTTTATGGGTATACACCGAATCCCAGATGGGGTCCGAATCGCGGCCAAGGTTTAGGTCGCGTCGTACGTGAAGTTCAATCCAATGGATCTCTTGGAGCAATTCATTCGATTCGTATCAATGAGGAAGCTGGGTGGACGGAATCGGATTTGCCGTTTCCATTTTATGAATCGAACTCGGATCGTGGCTTCGTCGCGGCATGCGACGCCTTGTTAAAAGACAGGCTTGTGACCTTTCAGTGGTGGGAAGAAGATCGAGCATCCGACGGATTTTTCCCTGAAATACCCGAAGGAATTGAACCGAAAGCGCTTAGCTTTTATGAACGAGCTGATGGAAAGATGGTTGGACTGTGGAAAGGCGGCTTTGCGGGACTAACAACTGATCGGGGTCGGAATTGGGAATGGGGCCGGCACAATATTCCCGAAGTTAATTCCAAGGTTTGGGGACAGCATTTGAGCGACGATACGTATGCTCTTGTTTATAATCACAGCGCGTCGGGACGTAGTCGGTATCCACTTTCGATGATAACCGGAACGGATGGAGAAAAATATGACGACCTTTTAGCGGTTCATGCCGAAGTGCCGCCAATGCGTTACCAAGCTATTCACCGAAATCAAGGACCTCAATACATTCGAGGTATTACTCCTGGTAATGGAAACCCGTCGAATGGCGACCTCTGGCTTACTTATAGCGTAAACAAGGAAGACATTTGGGTAACTCGAGTGAAGGTGCCGATCAGGAGCACTGTGGATGAGCCAGTGAATGAAACGTTTGAGAAAGTGAGTACGATTACCGATCTAGAGGATTGGAATTTGTATCTTCCCAAATGGGCTACGGCATCGTTGGTAGAAGATCCTCGGGATGCGGGTAATCGTAGTCTCGAATTGTTGGATGACGAACCGTGGGATTATTCGAAAGTGGAACGTCCATTCCCGGAAAGCGATCGGGTGCGAGTGGGATTTCGCGTTTACGTTGCGGAAGTAGGGCATGGGGCGCTTGCGGTTGAGCTTCAAGGGGCGAGGAGCGAACGTCCGTTGCGTCTCCGTTTTGATTCAGAGTGGCTGATGTTCGATCATAAAATGGTCGAAGCATTCCCCACGCGGATTGAGACGCAGAAGTGGTATTCCATTGAACTCGATATCGATTCCAATGCGGGTGAGTATTCTTGTTCCGTCGATGGAAAAGTGGTTCAGGAAGCGATTCCGTTTGCCGAAGAAATTGGGGAGCTTCAACGCTTCGTACTTCGAACAGGGCCTTGGCGGATGGATGTCCGCTCGGTGTTAGTCGATGGCTACGCAGGCAATCCGGGTATTGATCAGGAAGATTTGCCGGGAGCGGATGTGAGACAGGCGAGAAGTCGCTATCTGATCGATGACCTGAAGATCGCTCCTTATTGAAGGGGTGGGGGACTGATTGGTAGCTCAGTGCTTTAGCCTGAGCGAACTGATTGGCAATGGGGCTCAGGCTAAAACTCTGAGCTACTGAGTTGAGAATTGATAAGGACAACGCTCGTGCCTCGCTTGATCCCTGATGAATCAGGGCGATGATCCTGGCTATGCCAGGCGATGATTTGAATCGTCTACTGATTGATTGGAAATAGGGTTCAGGCTAAAGCTCTGAGCACCTATTCCATGATGTTCGGATTGTCCCGGTAGGCGAATGGTTTTGGGTCGAGGGCTTCTACGAGGGTGTCCTTGAGGGCTTGGGCGCAGAAGAAATTTCCTCGGGGATTGTAGTGACCCATGAAG
>JABITN010000015.1 GCA_018700525.1 Opitutales bacterium | reverse complement strand
CTCGGGCACATCCCAACTAGAATCTTCCCTGATTCGAACCGCTTGACCATCGCCTTTAACCCGATGGGCTGCCGATTTGAAGAAAAGCTCTGGGCGATCCGCATTGTAAACGCTTGCATAGAAATCACTTCCACCCGCTGTCTTCGACTCCTCCATACGAGCCAGACGACTCGAAAAATACGTAACTCCAGCCGCCCAAATTTCTTGCGATCCAACTGGGGGCAACAATTCGTTTTCGACTGCCTCTCGAGCCCGAGCGTCATTAACGAGATTGTATTCCTTCAATTCAGAGCGAAGCGTGTCGCCTTTAAACAATTGATCCCAATCGACTTCCCAGAAGCCGAATTCGTCGCCACGGGAAACCACGACGCCTGAAGCGGTACGATAGATGCAAATAGTCATAACCCGAATGATAAGTTCTCGAAAGCCACAACCAAAGGCCTTCAGACCCTCGCAAGCAAGCCCCTACTACATTCGCTTAAGCTGCATCCTTCTTTTGGGACTTCTGAGTCTTCTTCTTGAGCTGAGCTCTCTTTCGGCCTTCGACGACCCCTCGATCGATCACGACCTCTTTCACATCATCGCGAGACGGCACATCGTACATAACATCCAAAGTAATGCCTTCCATAATGGAACGCAAAGCCCGCGCTCCCGTTTTCAATTCGATAGCTTTTTCAGCGATTGCTCGAACACCGTCTTTGGTGATCTTAAGCTTAACGCCATCCATCGCGAAAAGTTTCGAGTACTGCTTAACTAAGGAATTCTTGGTGCTGAGCAAAATACTTTCCAAATCGTCCACACTCAGTTGATCCAAAACAGAGATAACCGGTAAGCGACCGATGAACTCGGGGATCATTCCGAACTTCACCAGATCTTCCGGCTCAACTCGCTTCATCACTTCCTCGCCCTTCATTTCCGTCTTAACCTCTGCCCCAAAACCAAGGGTGATTCCATCCGAACGATTCTTGATAATATGATCCAATCCCACGAATGCGCCTCCACAAATAAATAGGATCTTCGACGTATCGATTTGCACGTACTCCTGGTTAGGGTGCTTACGACCACCCTGGGGCGGCACATTGCAAACGGTTCCTTCCAATATCTTCAACAGCGCTTGCTGAACTCCTTCGCCCGATACGTCTCGAGTGATGGAAACGTTGTCCGTCTTACGACCGATCTTATCGATTTCATCAACATAGATAATCCCGCATTCCGCCTTGCTCGCGTCGTAATTCGCCGCTTGCAAGAGACGTAACACAATATTCTCCACATCATCGCCAACGTAACCAGCTTCCGTTAATGTCGTCGCATCCGCGATCGCAAATGGCACATCCAGGATTCGAGCTAAAGAACGAGCTAAAAAAGTCTTCCCCGAACCTGTTGGACCGGCAAGCAAGATATTGCTCTTTTCGACTTCAACATCTTCGTATTCAGAGCCCTGAGTCAATAGACTCGCTTCCGTGACCTGCTCCGCATCGAAATTAAGACGCTTGTAGTGATTGTAAACCGCAACTGACAGAACCTTCTTAGCGTGATCTTGACCAATCACGTAATCATCAAGAAATTGTTTAATCTCCAATGGGCGGATGAGGTTGAACGAAGGCGAACCCTCTGCAACTTCTTCTCCATTTTCAGCTCCTCCAAGTTCTCTGTCGATGATCGTCTTGCAGACTGAAACACAACCGTCGCAAATGTAAACGCCTGGGCCCGCAATCATTTTACGAACTTCCGACTGCGACTTTCCGCAGAACGAACAAAGGGTCATACGTGACGATTTTGCCATATCTAAAAACTCCTGCTACTAATCCTTTTTCTCCTCCTTAGGATTAGGATCCATGACCTGATCAACCAAGCCATACGCTTTCGCCTCTTCGGCGCTCATGTAGAAATCGCGATCGGAATCCTTCTTGATATCCGCTTCCGACTTCCCTGTGCAACCAGCCAAAACTTCGTTTAGCTTCTCGCGCCAGCGAATGATTTCCTTAGCGGCAATCGAAATATCCGAAGCTTGTCCTGTCGCCCCACCCGATGGCTGATGAATCATGATCCGGCTATTCGGCAGTGCAAAACGCTTACCTTTAGTTCCGGCCGCCAAAAGCACTGTACCCATACTCGCCGCCATCCCGATGCAATAGGTCGCCACGTCGCAGCTCAAATAATTCATCGTATCGTATATCGCCATCCCGCCAGTTACGACTCCGCCGGGCGAGTTGATGTACATATGGATATCCTTCTTAGGATCGTCCATCTGCAAAAACAGCAACTGGGCGACGATCGCGCTAGCGATCTCATCATTTATCGGCGTGCCGATGAACAAGATCCGGTCTTTGAGCAACCGGGTATAAATATCCATGGACTGCTCGCCGCGTCCGGTATTTTCGATAATTTGAGGTAGATAGTAAGACACGGTATTCTAATAATTTACTCTGAAATATATGGACTTTTCAAACTTAGCTTTCGCTGCTTTCACCATCGGAAACCTTAGCCTCGTCGCAAAGCATTTCAAGCGTCTTGTCGAAAAGAACAGATTGTTGGGCCATTCTAAGTCGGTTTTGATCTTTCTTTAACTCTTTAACGAACTGATCTGGCTTTTGACCGCTTTGATATGCCTGGGAAAATACGAATTGCGACATATCCTGATCCGAAACCTCAACCGATTCCTTCTCGGCGATCTGAGAAAGGATTAGCTGAAGCTTAACGCGACTTTCGGCTGACTTGCGAGATTGGGCATGAATATCGTCCTTGTTCGCTTCGAGGTGATCCTGGGTAACACCGCGTTGCATATTTTCCATAACCACCTGGCGCATCGAGTTTTCCGTTTCCGCCTCGACCAGACTTTCCGGCAGAGAGAAGTCAACCGACGCGGTTAATTTCTCGGAAACCTGGCGACGCAAATCCGCTTTACGCTCCTGCTTCTTCTGACCTTCAATCCAGCCCTTAACGCGTTCTTTTAACTCTTCCAGAGTTTTGACCTGCTGTGATTCAAAAAAAGCGTCGTCCATTTCAGGAAGCTTGCGCTCACGCACTTCGAGAATCTCGACAGAGTAAACCGCCTTCTTGCCTTGCAATTGTTCGACCGTGAAATCCGCAGGAAATTCGACGTCCAAATCGGACTTGTCTCCAGTTTTCAAGCCTTTCAACTGATCGCCCAATCCGGGGATAAGTCCTTGGTCCGAGCCAATCTCTTCCCAAGTCTGAGGCATCTTTGCGTAAACCGGTTTATCGGCGGCGATTTCACTGATCGGCGTTCCGTCGATCGATCCTTCATGGGAAAACTTAACGTAATCGCCCTCGTCCCCTCCGCGTTCGACAGGAGAAAACTCCGCCTTTTCTTTACGGATTCCATCGATAGCCTCGTCGATATCCTTATCCTCGACTGCTTCCGAAAGACCTTCCAGCTCAAGACCTTTGAAGTTTTCGACCGTAAATTCCGGGCGTACGTCGATAGTGAAAGTCACCAGCGTATCTTGACCTGCTATAATCTCGCCTTCCTGAACATCGATCACATTGACCAACTCAACCTTAGCTTCCTTCGAACCATCTTGGTAAGCCTTCGCCATCACGCGTTGCTTCAATTCGCCAGCGATATCCTTAGCGTATTTCTGGCGCACGATGCTCAGAGGCGCTTTTCCTGGGCGGAACCCGGGAATTTTAGCCATTTTCGAAAATTGATCGAGAAGACCTTTTTCTTCGGCTTCTACTTCATTAGCCTCTAGCGTTACAGCGAGAGTTTTTCGTGTGTCTGTGACGTCTTGTAGTTCGGTTTTCAATGAGCTTGATCGTTCAATTGTTGCGCTTTTTCTTGGAAAAGCGCGGACAGTAGATGACTGAAATCCATTCGGTCAATGCATTAGGACGCGTCTTTGAAATTAATTTTTCCCTGGAGACATCAATAATTGCGCTACAATAATATACGGACCATTCAATACGTCTTTCCAAGGTCTACTTGAATTTCCCGCTTGAGACCCTCGCAATAAGCGTTCTGCTACTCTCTCATGACCGACGCCAAGTCTAGATTTCCAATGCTTGTTATCGATACTGCATCTCGCAGAATCTGCGTAGCCTTGATAGTGAAGCCCGGAACAGACGTCGCCACAAGCTTCAGCGACGAGGAAGCATCGCTATCCCTCTTCCCAACAATCAAAATCCTACTCCAAGGGCAAGCGATCAAGCTCTCTCAACTTCGATCGATTGCGTTCTGCGAAGGTCCTGGCTCGATTCTCGGCATCCGTACAGCTATCATGGGAATACGTGTATGGGCTGCCACCAGACAAATCGATGACTGCAACTTCTTTTCATTCAACAGCCTCCAAGTTGGCAGCAAATTAGTAAAAAACTCCCCCAGTCCTCCAACAGATTATTTGGTAGTCACCGATGCCCGACGCCAAAGCTGGAATTGCCTCAATGGCAGCAATGAAAACACGAGCGAAGTTGCACTCATAGAAAACACCGCCCTAGAACAAGCGCCCCAGGTAACCTACTCCTTCAACGAGTTTCCAAACTGGACGAGAACCCAAGCGAATATCATTCGCCTATCCTATCGCCCGGAAAGCATTTTTCAAAATTCAGCGTTTCCAGATTTGCTAAGATCGAATCCAACCGCCGACCCCTTGAATACGCGAACGCTTGAATTCGCGAAATGGATCCCTCAAGCACGTACCGCCGATCGAATCGAGTCGTGAACGACCCAACCAACATACCGCTTCGTTGCTGGGCCGAAATCGACCTAGCCGCTCTCGAACGCAACTTAATTTCGATTCAGGCCAATCTGCCCGATCGTATCAAGTACATCGCGGTCGTCAAAGCCGATGCCTACGGCCACGGAATGCAGCAAACCGTCGCTCGCCTCATGCAAGCCGGGGTAGATATGTTCGCCGTCGCCAATATCGTCGAAGCTGCCAATATTCGCGAAATCGGAACCGGCTGGCCCATTATTGTGCTCGGAGCCACTCTTGAAAACGAAGAGTCCTTTCTCTTCGAATACGACCTCATCCCAACAATCTCGACAATTGAAGAGGTCATTCGCTTAAACGCAAAGGCGAAAGCCTTTGGCAAACCACTCAAAGCACACTTAAAAATCGATACCGGCATGGGTCGCCTTGGTATTTGGCACGAGTATGCCGACGAATTGTTCGACGCCTTCAAACAGGCTGAGTTTATCCAGCTAGACGGCATCTACACCCATTTTGCCGCGGCCGACCAAGACCCGGACTTCACTCGATACCAACGAAAAATATTCCTGGAGTCGATCAAACGGATCGATTGGCTTCCCCTAAACGAGCTGCTCATACATGCAGACAACAGTGCTGGGATAACCACCTTCGCTCCAGAAAGCGTTTACAACGCCGTTCGAATCGGACTCCTTCAATTCGGTATCCGCCCCTACCCTACATCAATATTCGCACAAGTGGAGACCACGCCGATTTTTCAGTTTAAATCGCGCGTCGGGATCGTCAAAAATCTACCAAACGGAGCATCGATCAGCTACGGGCGGACGCGTATTTTGGAACGCGATAGCAAGATAGCCATTGTATGCGCGGGCTACGGAGACGGCGTTCCACTACCGCTCAGCAATCGAGGAGAAGTACTTATCAAAGGAAAACGCTGCCCCATTCTAGGACGCGTAACCATGGATCAAACCATAGTTGACGTCACTGACCTCGAAGAACCCGCCCAAAGCGGCGATCCCGTTACTTTCATCGGTCGCCAAGGAATTGCGGAAATCGAACTCAAAGAATTCAGCGATTGGGCAAACACAATTTCATGGGAAGTTCTATGCTCGGTCACTAAGCGGGTACCTAGGGTATACCGTACAGCGATCCAAACAGGTTAGCTAAGTGCCTATTCTAACCCACTTATAGTTTCCTGAACTAGTAACTACATTCTCTCAAAATAAATTTCAATTGCCCTTAGCAAACGCCTGATTACGGTTACCGCACATGCCCCTACGCTCACCTTCATCATTCTCATCATTCATCGTAGCATGCGCCCTTTTCGCAGGCAACTCGCCTTCTAGTTTCTCCCAATTCCTCGTTTCACCCGAAAACGGCGGACTGCAACTACCCGATGGATTTCAAGCCCTCGTTGTAGCCGACAATGTTGGTAGGACACGACGAATTGCGGTGCGAGACAATGGCGATATTTTTGCCGCTCTCATGGACCCGATTGATCTCGGATACGTTGTCGCGATGAGAGACACCAACGGGGATGGAGTAATGGATATCGTCAAATATTTTGGCGAACTAGACAGCCAATGCAAATCCCTGGAAATCTACAATGGATACCTCTACGTCGGCTCAACACGACAAATCGTTCGATTCCCCCTAGACAACATTCAATTGCTCCCGACCGGTCCCTATGAAGTCGTCGTATCCGGTTTTCCGACACCTAAGAATCACCGCAGCAAGAATATCACTTTCGACAATTCGGGCAACCTCTACGTTTCAGCTGGTTCGCCTGGAAATTCATGTCAAGAGATTGATCGTACCGCAGGGTCGACTGGGAAATTCCCTTGTGACGAACTTGAACGATACGCTGGAGTGTGGATGTTCGATGCGGAAACGCTTAACCAAACGCAATTGGACGACGGATTCAAATTCGCAACCGGAATCCGAAACAACGTCGCCTTCCAATGGGATCCTAAAAAGAAGGAACTCTATGGAGTTCAAAATGGACGCGATAACTTAAAGCAAAACTGGGGCGAGCTTTACAATGAACGCGAAAGCGCCGAATTGCCCGCAGAGGAATTCCACCACATAAAGCAAGGCTCCAACTTTGGCTGGCCCTACACCTACTATGATCACGAGCAAAAAACGCGTATCATCAATCCGGAATATGATGGCGATAAGTTCAAACGCCCCGAAGAAGGCCTATACGACGACCCGATTCTAAGTTTTCCCGGCCACTGGGCTCCCGTAGGACTCCAATTCTACAACGCCGCTCAATTCCCCGCGAAATACCAAGGAGGCGCCTTCGTTGCTTTCCATGGTTCCTGGAATCGAGCCCCGCTTCCACAACAAGGCTACAATGTCGCCTTCGTTCCTTTTAACGAGAAGGCTCCAGCCGGTGGATACGAAATATTCGCTGATGGTTTCAAAGGAACCGATGTACTCCATGTCCCCAATGCCGCAAAATATCGCCCGACTGGCCTAACCGTTGGGCCTGATGGAGCTCTCTTCGTATCCGAAGATAAAGTAGGACGAATCTGGAAAATCATGTACACAGGCGGGAAAGGCATCGTCGTAGAAACTCCAACGCAAAGTACCCAGACCTCAGCAATCCCCGATATTTCGAGCTCAATCGCTCCTGCCCAAAACCTCGATCCACAAGCTCATGCGCTTTACGTCCAGCACTGCCTCGCATGTCACCAAATCGATGGTAGCGGCGTTCCCAACATGCTTCCATCCCTAATCCATTCCAAGCGACTATCCGGAAATGACAACGAACATATAGCCCGCCTTGTACTGGAAGGAAGCGCGTGGATAGAAAACCGCCAATACCCGAACCTCATGGCCAATTACTCATTTCTCTCCAACCAAGACATCTCACTCGTGTTAAACTACGTCAAAGCCCGATTCGGACAATCAACCGACATCATCGGCCCTGATGAAATTGGAGCAATACGTAGACGGCTGAACTCCAAATAGTACCCTTCATTCCAAAGCGTTATAAGGCGACCGTACACATCTCGCTTCGATCCCCAAATAGAATTTTCCATCCATTCCATGGATTCACGGGGCCGAGTGTTCCATTATTTTCGAATTAAGGAGCCTGGCAGCGGATCAAAACTCGACAAAACTCATGACTTACCAACCCAATAATTGGGTAATCCCCTGATTAGCAATAAAAAGAAACGGCTCCACCCAACTATCCCCGCACTAAAAAGCTGGACAATTTTTTTACGTCTGTTTGCCTCCCATATTTAGCAAATATTGGTTTTCCGCACCTCTCCTCACCGTCGAATCTCCCCGATTCAAAACCCTTACGACGGTAAACGATTTTGTGGAGGATCCGACACTAACACTAATCAAGAGATTCTGTTTATATGACTGAGAATGAAGTACATCGCAAAAGACTCCTGTGGGCCGGCTTTATGGCCATCCTCGCAGCAGGAGTGGGCTTCGCCATACGTGGCGGAATTTTTGACAATTGGGCTGGAGAATACGGTTTTACTGGAGCCCAGCTAGGAGCCATTGGAGGAGCCGGTTTCTCCGGATTCTGTTTTGGCATCATTCTCGGCGGTGTAGTCGTCGACAAAATCGGTTATGGCAAATTGGTTATGGTGGCTCTTGTTTGTCACGTGCTCTCAGCATTCGTCACGTTCGCCCCAGGCGCAGACGCTTCCACTGGTTCAGCCTTCAATTTCCTATTCTGGGGAATGTTCATATTCGCGTACGCGAACGGAACACTCGAAGCTGTCGCCAATCCTCTCATCGCTCGTCTCTACCCTGAGAATCGAACGCACTACCTCAATATCCTACACGCTTCTTGGCCTCTAGGCATGATCATCGGCTCCGCTATCGGCTGGGTTCTGGACGACAAGATCGGCATGCACTGGAAGTACCAGCTCGCCCTCTACCTCGTTCCTACGGTTGCCTATGGCATCATGTTCATGGGCCAAAAATACCCAAATTCAGAAGCATCCGAAAAGGGTATTGGTCTCGGAGGAATGCTCAAGGATGTTGGCATTCTAGGTGGGCTTGTGATCTGCTATTTGCTGTCCCTATTCATGAGCGCCTCTTTGGGACTTTCCCAAACCAGTAGTTACATAATCGCAATTGCCCTTCTCGCCCTAATTAGCGTTATCACAAAATTCTCAATGGGAGCGATTCTCCTGTTTGTCCTTTTCGTTGCTCACGCCCTCGTTGGTGCCGTAGAGCTGGGAACCGATGGATGGATTCAGAACATCACTGGAAACATTCTCACTTCGGAACAAGGCAAGTACCTCTTCATCTGGACGTCTACGATAATGTTCGCTCTTCGCTTCGCTGCTCATTTCATCGAAAGCAAGCTGAAGCT
>JABITN010000166.1 GCA_018700525.1 Opitutales bacterium | reverse complement strand
CCTTGCAGACGGTTCTATGGATGCAGCTGTACTTGTGACCTTGGCTCCGAACGACGTTTACACAGTGGTCGTTTCAGGCAATGGAGGCGGAGGCGTTGCGCTTGTTGAAGTCTTCGAAATAGATCAGTAGTTTGTTCTAGAGCGGACGATCAAGAGCCATACCACATGAATACGGTAGCAGACTCCTATCTCACCAACTACGATTCCGCGGTAATCGGTTTTTATTTCGTGTTCATGATGGTGATTGGTTTCGTGTTCCGCTCCTTCGTAAGCAATACGAGCGACTATTTCCGCGGAGGAGGAAAAATGTCATGGTGGATGACCGGCAGCTCCGCCTTTATGGTTCAATTCAGTGCTTGGACATTCACTGGGGCGGCGAGCAAGGCATACAATGATGGCACTTTGATATTCGTCATCTTTTTTGCCAACGCTTTGGGATTCCTAATTAACTACTGGTATTTCGCAGGTAAGTTTCGCCAATCGCGAGTGATAACTCCCGTACAAGCAATGCGAGAGCGCTTTGGGAAAACAGCCGAGCAAGTTTTTACGTGGCTACAGATTCCGATTGGAACCCTGTATGCGGGCATATGGTTGAATGGCCTAGGCGTTTTCTTTGCTGCCGTTTTTGGTTTTGATATCGAAATGACCATTTGGGCAACTGGATTAGTTGTGCTCGTGCTATCGATAACTGGCGGAAGCTGGGCGGTTGTAGCTAGCGATTTCATGCAGGTGCTGGTGCTCATGCCGATCTCGATTGTCGCTGCTGCGTTTTCACTGAGAGAAGTTGGTGGATTAGGTCAGTTAATCGAACGCTTTCCTGCGGATCGTATGTTTGGTGGAAGTACGAATTATGCTTCGATTATTTGGATTTGGATCGCCGTTATAATCGTTAAACAATTCGCATCTACCAACAATTTGATGGAGGCGTCGCGCTATCTTTGTGCCAAAGACACTTGGCATGCTCGTAAGGGTGCTCTGCTCGCCTCGTCGTTATTTATTATCGGACCACTCGTGTGGTTCATTCCTCCGATGACCTCGGCGGTTCTAATTCCCGATATTGACGCAATGTTTCCGCAGCTAAAGAACGGTTCGGAAGCAGCTTATGTGGCCATGTGTATAAAGGTACTTCCAGCAGGAATGCTCGGCCTACTGATGTCGGGAATTTTCGCGGCAACGATGTCGTCAATGGATAGCGGTTTGAATCGCAATGCGGGCATCTTCGTAAAAAATTACTACCAGAGCATTCTGAGGCCTCACGCTTTAGATAAGGAGCTCTTGATCGCTGGTAAGATCGCAACGGCAATTTTCGGAGTTCTTATTATTTTGGCGGGCATAAAATTCAGCCAACTCAAGGATATCGGCCTTTTCGATTTGATGCTCCAGTTCGGTGCCTTGGTCGCTATTCCCATGCAAGTGCCTCTTATTTGGGGTGTCGTGATAAAAAAGACTCCGGATTGGGCTTGTTGGGCAACAATAGCTCTGGGACTAACCACTTCATTTTTGGTGAAGACTTTTCTGACTGCTGAATTCCTTCAAAAAGCACTGAATCTAACAGAGCCGTTTTCTGGAAGAGAAGCCTCTGATTTGACGATGATTTTAGGAGTGGTTATCAATTTAACTGTTGGGTCTTCATTTTTCCTCTTCTCGATGCGATTCTATAAGGAACCGGAGGCGAAGCGTGCCGAGGAAGTCGATACGCTCTTCCAGAATTTGAATACAGAAGTCGTATCTGGAGACGAGGTGAGCGAGGTTGATCGGTCGCAAAGCAAGGCATTGGGGATATTATCGGCAATCTACGGAGCGTTTGTTGGATTGATGGCTGTCTTGCCTAATCCAACTTCGGGAAGACTCGCGTTTGCGTTTTGCGGAAGTGTTCTGCTGCTCATTGGTTGGGGATTGTGGAAGTCTTCAGGGAAGAATCGTTGAGCCATGGCGAATCGAGAAAGCATTATTAAATTAGGTCCGAACCGCGTATGGCGTACGTATCGCGGTGGAAAGCGTCTCGATGCGATCCAAGGAAAAAGCGAGCCTGAAGATTCTCATTTTCCGGAGGATTGGATTGGTTCTACAGTAGAAGCTCGAAATCCAGGCCGAGACGTTCCAAACGAAGGCCTAGCGATGCTTGTAGATTCGAATGGACAAGAAACATCTCTCAAGTCGCTTATCGAGGCGGATCCCATCTATTTTCTTGGGAGCGACGAGCATGGCCACAGGAGTCTTGATGACATGCCTCTCGTTAAGTATTTGGACAGCGCGACGCGTTTGCATTTCCAGGCTCACCCAACATCCGAATTCGCACAGCAGAGGCTGAACGCTCCTAGGGGAAAGACGGAAGCGTATGTTATTTTGGATATACGCGATGAAATTGAAGAACCCTACATATACGCAGGCTTTCAGCGCGCACCAAGTCGAGAGCAGTTAAAGCATTGGATTCTCGACCAGGACATAGAAGCAATCGAAGAACGGTTCGACAAAATACCAGTCAAAGTTGGGGACGTTTTCCTAATTACGGGTGGTCGCCCACATGCATTGGGTGAAGGCATATTGATGCTCGAAATCATGGAACCGTCAGATCTTGCCGTTCGATTTGAATTTGAAAGGGAAGGGTTCGTTATACCCGAAAAAGCCAGGTTTATGGGACGCGATCTCGAAACTGCGTTGGATGTTTTTAGTCTAGATTCAGTAAGCAGTGAATCAATCAATAGCGTGTTTCGTTGTGAACCTGCTATTATTGAGGTTTATGGGGGAAGAGGTCACTGGGAGGAATTGATCGGATCGAGCCGAACGAGTTGTTTTACAGTACGAAAGACGTGCGTACTAGGTACTATCTTTAGAAAACCTCAGGATTATTTCATTGGAATCGTCGTAAGCGGTGGTGGGAAAGCGATTGCCGATGGTCAATATTTCGAATTGAAGCAATGGGACCGTTTTTTTTGTCCCAATGGAGTGGTTACATTGGTGTACGAATCGTCGGAAGAAATGACTGTTCTCGAGTGCTCTCCGGGAGGAGAGCGATAAATAGAATTTCATATGAAGAATATTATTTGTTTAACTGAAGCCGAAATTGAGACATTCCTTCCCGGTGAACGGCATGCCGAAGCGAAGGCGCTTTTGGGGCCTTGTTTGGAGATTGATCCAGGGGATATCGAAAATGAAACTGAATGGAACAACCTTATCAAAGAATGCGATGCGGAAATAATTCTCTCTGCATGGAAAATGCAGGCGCTTTCTCATGATATTCTCGATACTGCCCCGAACCTGAAATATGTGTGCTATCTAGCGGGCTCTGTACGGTCGAAAATCGACCGATCTCTGATTGATAAAGGGCTGCTGGTGAGCAATTGGAATTCATCGATAAGTCGCACTATTTCCGAATGTGCGTTATTACTAGTTCTATGCTGCATGCGGCAAGTAAGCCACTGGTCGCAGAAGATGCACTCGAGTGGTGCATGGAAGAATCCTGAGACTACTACGCAATCGCTCTTTGAGAGACGCGTTGGCATACATGGCTTTGGTCTGATTTCTCAAAAATTGATACCGTTGCTGAAGCCTTTTACGAATAAGATCAGTGCTCATAGCCCAGGAGTCCCGCAATCGATATTCAATGATTTGGGAGTAGCTCAGGTCGATTCGCTCGAAACCCTATTTTCTGAAAACGATGTGGTCATCGAGTTAGCCGCATTGACGGATGAAAACTATAGAATCGTTACCGAGGACTTGTTGAGGTCGATTCCCGTAGGGGGTGCGTTCGTCAACGTCGGTCGTGGAGCGGTTGTCGATGAAGACGCTCTATTTCGGGTCGCCAGCGAGGGAAGGCTCCAAGTTGGATTAGACGTTTACGGGGAAGAGCCATTGGCCGCCGACTCTCCATTTCGAGGGTTGCCGAATGTTCTTTTACTGCCGCACATAGGAGGCCCTACGACTGATCGTAGAGTTGATGCGGGGGATCATGCATTGGAAAACCTACGACGCTACAAAGACGCTAAGGAATTAATTCGAGGATTCGATCTAAAGATCTACGATCGCTCTACCTGATTACTATTCGATTTCACTCGATGAGAGTACCAACACCCTATCGTGAATGGCAGAATCGAGCTCGTCGGTTGTTGCTTCCCTTAGCTGAATTGATGCGTAGTGGCGAAGCGGATATGCCGATTGAAGGAATGCCAAGCGATCATGATCATAACGCAGACAGGCTTGAATCGTTCGCTCGCCCATTTGTCTTGTTCGCGCACTGGAGATCATCGCTAGATAAATACTCCGAATCGCAGGATCGCGATTTGTCGGAACCGATGGAGGAGTGGCTTCGATCGGCACTAGTAGCGGGGACCGACCCAATCGCGGCTATATTTTGGGGGTATTCTACCAATTTTCATCAGCATTCGGTTGAAATGGGATTGATGATAGTCGGCTTGGAGCTCAGCAGAGGATGGCTCTGGGACTCCTTGGCGGATAAAGAACGAGAGCAGGTCCTCGATTGGCTGGAGTCCGATGTCGGAAATGGGCATCATTGGAATAACCATATGTTTTTTGGGATATTCGTAATGGAGTTTCTCGAGCGAGAAGGGCGTGGTCGTCCCTCGTTTCGATCCGTTATCAATAGATGGTTCGATGAACTTGAAGGGATGTACAGAAGTGACGGTTGGTTTATGGATGGAATGAACCAAGCCTTCGATTTTTATAATGCATACGCATGGCATTTTTATGGGTTGTGGTGGATTCGATTGTATGGAAAGTCGGATACTGATCGTGTGGATAGGTGGAGAGAGTATGCCAAGCAGTTCCTTGAAGTGTACCCTGAATTTTTCGCAGAATCAGGAGAGCATCCCGCTTTCGGACGTTCCATCACGTACCGATTCAATGCGAACGCGCCGTTCGGTCTAGCTCAGCTTTTAAACGCGAGCCCGGTGGATCCGGGGTTGGCTCGTCAAATTTGCGAGAGAAGCATAGATTTCTTCATGGAAAAGCCCATTTACCAATCCCAGGGATGTTTGTCTCTTGGATGGCATGACGAATTTAAGGAGATGGTGGAATCGTATAGTTGCGGAGGGTCGGTTTATTGGGCGGCCAAGGCTTTCTCGCCGTTGCTAATGGAATTCGATGATCCGTTTTGGGATATCGCAAAAGAAGAACTTCCTGCTGTTCGATCGACGGATTTTTCACGTCCGCACAATGCTCCGGGGCTAATTGTACGTTCAACAAATGGGGCAGTTGAAATAGTAAACGCTGGTTCTCAAATTGCATCTACCAACACTCGGTTTGGCCCCTATAAATGGGGAAAATTGAGCTATCGAACGGGCATTGGTTTTTTGATTTCCGTTAATCCAGATCAATACCCACTTGACGGGGGTCTGACTGCTGAAAATGTATCATCGAAACGGATATATGGTAGGCATTATACAACTCCGATTAATATAGACGAGTCCTCTATGGGATGCCTCTACAGCTTAGGTCAAAAGGATGAGCAATTTCAAATCGAAGTAGAAACTCGGATGTGGTGGTTCGGAGGTTGGCAATTGATTCTTCATCGATTCAATTCCAAGCAGCCTGCACTTCTAAGGCACGGAGGTTATGCTCTTTCTAGCCAGGATGCGGATTCCATAAAGTGGTATTCTCAGGATGCCTATTCAGTCGTAAAAACCGATGAAATGAGTGTCGCTCTTCAATCTCTTTATGGTTTTGAAACCTGTCGAGAAGTTAGTCGACTGAGCGATGAATCAGGTCCTCGTTCACACATTCAAGCACCCTATCATATGTTAAATACGCTTGAATTGAATATTGAGAAAGAGAAAGGCTTTCTAGCCTGTTTATCTTGGGCAGGCCCGAGGGGGGACGATCAGAAAGCGTGGCAAATTAACTCGCTCAATCAAGGGAAGTGGAGCTTAACCCACGAAACTCTAGGCGATTGGAACATCGAGGACGATGCCTTGCCGAATTTGTAATTGAAACTGAACTGAAGATCGCCAAATAGCGCGAGCCCTAGGTGATTAGGGGAAGTACTTAGCGCGAAATCTGGGCGATTAGGGGAAGTACTCGACCGGACAAACCCTGCTCAAAGCCATTGAAAACTCCTAGACAGGAGTTAATCTCTTACTCAGTTTCAAGGTCTTCCAGAACTCTGACGCCCCTAAGTATAAGCAAATCATGCTCATCGAAGAGATAGAGGGTGCGGGCATGGAAGCTCACGACCGTTTTCATTCCGAGAGCATGCTTAGTTAAAAATTCAAAGTGAGCATTGCGACAGTTCGAATGGCACTGAAAGAGCTTATTCATGAAGGGTTGATTTATCGCGAATATGGGAGGGGAAGTTGAGTCACTCGAGATTTCCTTCGAAAACTCCAGAGTCGCTACCTAGGTTTTTGCCAGTTGCGTTACCCGAGAGGTCATTAAATCGAATCGAATAGTCATCGATGTCAGGCGTAAGCGAGATTCCAAGTTCGTTTCGATTGATTTTATTGTGTTCGATCTGAATGTTTCCTGAGCGAGTTGTGCTGATTCCGGTGACGTTATCCGCTATGGAATTGCCACGAATATGGATGCGATTTCCGCCGCTATCATGAATTTTGATACCGGTTGCGTTGTGGTGGAAATTATTACCATCAACGTATTGAACGTGCGAGCGCTGTATAACCTCTAACCCAATGTCATAGCCATAGACTTCATTGTGGTGTACCCAATTATTGGGTCCGGAATTATCGTGTGTTGCTCCAGTATTTCCGATTCCAAAACCTGCTGGCGTACCGTCGAAGATCGAACCTTGGCTCCAGTAGGCAAGATTGAACCTAAGCTCGTTGGCATATTCGTTTTCTCCATGGAGATCGTAAGCGTCTTCGGTTGTCTCAATACACGTGTTGAGCTCGACAAGGTTGTTGTGGGCTGAATACTGGATCAAAACGCCATGACGGATCACGGGGCCAATTTCACATTGCGTTACCCAATTGTTGTGATTGTTGGGGTCGTTTAAAGTAATTGCATATCCGAATCCACCACCGCCCAAATTGGTAGCATGGTGGATAGTGCAGTTTTCGACCTTAACGTGATTGGCATTGCGAATCTGAATGCCCCGACTCGAGAAGTTTTGTATTTCAAGGTTATCGATCCAGATTCTCTCAGCGTTGATACCGTTGGTAACGCCAATGAAAACGCCGTAAGCCAATGTCGAATCCGACGCGTCTATACCAAAGTCGCTCAAGGTGATGTCGCTCCTCCCTTCGTTGATCGTGAATGCACTAGCTATTCCCGAGGCAGTGAACTGAGTGATGTCCCTTCCTTGGCCACGAAGAGTGATACCGCTCGGAACGCTAACCGATGTCTTAATATGAAATACTCCCGAGGGAACTGTCAGCACATCACCCGGGTTGAGTTGCGATAGAGCGGTTTGCAGGGCTCCGGCATCATCGTCGGAGTCATCGTTTGGAGTAGCTCCAAAGGCGGTTAATTCGAATACAGATCCATTCGCATTGTCGGGAAGCTTGAATTCTCCCTGAAGTCCAATTGTGCCGCGAGGTGTATTGAACCGGCTCGATTGCAACCTAACGAAGAGTGGGGTGCTTGTATTGCTTTCTAGCGGAATACTAACAAGTCCAGATTGCTCACTCGAAAATCGATTGTTGAAATTCCAATTTTCTAGATCGGCTGACTGTTCCACCTGATAAGCCGCTCCTTCTTCGGCCTCAAAGCACACAAGAATACCAGCAGGTTCGTTTCGAACGACGAGACCAGGAGCTTTAAGCGGTAGCGACGACGAGAACGGATTGGCACTTGCGACATTGGATGCCACAAGGTCGACTCCGTTATTTGCAATAACCTGATATTGGTATTCAACTCCTACAGAAGACATTGTATCCAGGAAATAATTTCTATTCGGTTCCGTTGTGCCAAGAACGTCGAAAACCGCTTCGCCCTGAATGCGGCGCTCGATCCTAAAAAGGACTTCATCGAACGAATGATCCTCCCAGGTGAGAAAAATGGATTCACCAGTGACTCCCTCGGCAATAAGGTTCGAAGCTCCTAGAGATTCTCCCTGTTGAACATCACCAAAAGCTCTTGTGATGGCTAGGTTATCAATAGAGAATATTCCCAGGTTCGATGACCCGGAGGACTCGTCTTTGTGGCGAAATGCGAAGCCTTTTGTAGAAAGGGAATTTCCGTCGTTCACCTCAAGGTGCGGGTCGCTCTCCGATGTCGAATTCAAATACAGAGAAGCCACATCTGCTTCATAATCGTACTTAATGACGATGGATACCATTGCGCCTTCTTCAAAATTTCGATCATCCCAGACTACATCCGCGCGACTGCCTGCTGCTTCCGTCAGTCCAATACGAAATGTTCTGGCCACAGGATCATTCCCCGAATCGAAACCAGTTCCAATCCACAGCCTGCCTCGGTATCCGTTTGAACCGTTCCAAAAAGAGGCGATTCGCCCCACAACCAACGAGGAACTTGTAGGAGCCGTGCCAACTGTGATATCAAAGTGAGCATACAAAGATCCTGAATCTATGCCACTTGAATCAATCGTAGCGGCGTAGAATCCGTTGTTAACCGGTTCAGTGCGCCCGTTTGTGAAGTCCCATTTGAGGGCGCCTTCAGATACCAAGAGGTTCGGGTTGGCTGCGTCACTCAGGGCCGGAGCCCATATGCTGGAGGAAACGTTTAGCAACTCGCCATTAGCGTAGTCGAAATTCTCGACGAATAAAGCATCTGCAAACGCCAATTTGTATAGTGAAACGCACGTAAGGAGAACCGAGAGTGGTATTCGTTTCGAACCGCTTATTGGTGCCTTTTTGGTTGTCATGGAATCGCTGAAAAGTGATGGGGGATGAGTTAGTTCAGGATGTAATTACCGCTCTCGCTTACCTCGAATTTAACAACACGATCAATAGTCTCAAACGGAACATCATCTCCATTGAAGGTAACCGAAGAGATCCGCTTTTGCGGATTGACTGTGACGTTGGTCGTTTTTTCCACTGACAATCCAAGTTCGACCTTCGCGCCCAATTCGATCGCAAATGTAATCCGTTGATCGGCAGTGATTATGGAAGATTCATCATAAGTAAAATTTTTGATCGATTGACCTGCTGCCTTTTTAAGATTGCCAGAAACTAAGCTGATCCATCCGAAATCTCCATTGAATTGGATGCCTGCATTGTTGCTTGTTTTTTCAGTATACGATTTCAGAAAAATATCCTGCTTGTTGTCATGGGAGATTTTTGCACCCAGTAGCTTTTCTGTGGAAAGATCGACTATTACTGGTTTTGCATCTCCCTTTCCAAGTGGATAGATTATTTGCCCAAATAAAGCTTCGTGTCCGCCTTTTGACGTTCGGATTGCAGGAAATTCTGCATAGTCTTGCTTCAAATAGGTGCTTTCCATCGTCATCACTTCGACCTCTGACCCTGGATTCAGCTGATAAGTTAGCATTTGAGAATCGTCGCCGTACCTATCATTTTGATACGACCATAAATAGCTATTACCTTCAGCCTCTAGCGAACTTCGGCCACCATGAAAGTAGACGTCGAATTTTCCGTCTAGCTTCTGGGAATTGCGGACCTGTCCTTTTACTTCGTCTAGTACGAGAAAGTATTCGTCCTGGATGAATGCAATAGATCGCTTTGCGCTACCCAACTCTTCACCAAGATACCGCCTGAATGGAGCGGTTTTCTTTTCAAAATCGAAAAACGTTGTATTCAATCTGTCCTCCGAAGGATTTGGTTGATTTTCATTAAAGTCACCTAAAGGGACATCATCGAAAGTAATCGTGTTGTGTGCCTGAGGACGGCGGTAGTAGGTGTAGCGTATATCGTCGCCGTAACTTGAGCGCGTGTATCCGCTATCTGAGGCCATCATCTGGTTCTTCGCGTAGACAATGAAGCTAAGAGTATCGCTGTGATCGTGATTGTCGGCCTGAGGTACATTATGGAACAGCATGTACATTTGCTCGTCAGGGTGATTCAGCCAGGAATTTCTGAAAAACGTCTGTCCTCCTTCCATAAATATAGTCGGGTCTACAGTGGGGGAACTTGCTCGAATAGATGGGTCGTAGGAGATAAGCTCGTACAGTTCTTTCGGGTAATCCCAGGTAGCTCCAGTGTAATTGTAGCCACTAATTTTTTCGACATCCCTAAATGGCTGGTAATCGGTGTTTTTGAAATTCCATTGAAGAACTTCCGAAAAAGGAGTTTCTGGAGCTAAAAATGATCGATGGTCTTTGAATGCCTTCGAAACCATCTGCGTTGGCACAGGACGAATGAACGAATCTTCAGTATTCATTGTCCAACCACGAGCGTTTCTACCGATAACGCCCCATTCGAATGTTTTCATGAAATCATTGAAATAATCGACGCCGGATACGTTTTTGTAATGATATAGAAACGGAACGTAGTTTAACCATGAGAAGATGTAATACATTCCTCCTTCTCGATAGATCCCGTCGGAACTAAAGTGGTAGCTTGTATTCTGGTTTGCCGCTTCCATGGCATTGCGAAACCAATCCTTAGCTTCCGGTTCGTCGGAAAACGTTAGAGCGAAAGCAGCGAGACCCCATGCAGGCTTGGATAGATGATTGTGTGGACCACTAGCCCAGGACCGCAGGTGTTCGTGCGTGTAGCGCGCCTCCTTCAAAAGGCGCTCTCTGATGATCTCGTCTTCTTCGGCAGTAAGGAATGGTTGGGCGAAATCATAGGCTGCGCAAATTGATTGAGACCAGATGCCTCGATAGATTTCGTCGACCGATTTATCGACTCCGGATTTTGTGGGGTCTAGGTCGAAAATCGGACCATCAAAAGTTCGCATCAAAGCGGCTTTGGCTCGATCGATATAACGCTGCTTCTCATCGGGATCGTCAGTCATCCAGGCCATGAATGCAGAGTAGAGAGGAATTTGCGTCATCTCCCCATAGTATTTGTGGATTCGCTTGTTGTTGTCTTTTGCGAGTTCAGTAATCCAAATTTGATCTTCCGGAATGAGCTCCGGAAATGGGGAATTAAGAAAGGCGTGATTCTTAACATTCTCCCAGTAAGTCTTGATCGTTTTATCCTTCCGCAGTGATCTTTTGAATTTCTTTAAACCTTTTTTAGTAAACCAAAGCGAAGGATGAACTTCCTTTTCCGGTAAAACCGCTTCCGTATCAACCTGGAATCCGGAATACGATTTCCAGTCTGCACCTAAAAAATCCTTCCCTGCCTGTAGGGTCGAAGCAGAAAACATCGCCAGAGCGATCAAGCTTATGATTTTTCTTTTCATTGTTATTAATTGATTTCGAAGAAGAATACGCTTCTTCGGTTGTTGAAATAGCTAAAGCGAATGCGCATCAGGAAATGTTAAGCGTAAACGCCACCGTTTATATCTAAAGTAGCTCCCGTAATGAACCCGTCGTATTCGGAAGCCAGGTACGCAACGGCTCGTGCAACGTCGTCAGCATTTCCAGCACGCTGAATTGGAATGGTTCCTGTAGTTTGATCCGCTGATTCCTTAGATGTATGCGTATTGTGAAACGATGTACCCAGAATCAGGCCCGGAGCAATCGCATTGACCCTAATTCCATTGGGGCCGAGCTCCGTCGATAGGGCTCGAGTGAATGTGAGAATGGCTCCTTTACTAGTGGAGTAGGCCAACGAACCCGGATGTCCGCCTTTGCGCCCTGCAAGCGAAGCGAGATTGACGATACTGCTCGATTCGTTACTGGACAGAAAGGGCAATGCTGCTTTGGTGACGTACATCATGGAGGTTAGGTTGATGTCCATGACCTTGGTCCAGAACTCCGACTCCATGTCGCAAAGCATTTTCCTTCCTACCAGCGATCCCGCATTATTGATCAGCGTATTCAGCCCTCCCAATTTCTCCGAAGCTTTCTGAACCAGAGCAGTGGCCTCCGCTTCGTTCGTTAAATCCCCTGATAGGGCAACGGCTTTACGGCCTTGGCTTTCTGCATAAGCGACCAGCTCGTTCGCCGTATCCGCACTGGAGAAGTAGTGTATCGCTACATTTGCCCCTTGGTCTATGAGGTGTCGCGTAATTGCTGCTCCAATACCCTGAGCTCCCGCGGTGACGAGAGCGTTCTTGTTGTCAAGTTTGCTAATCATTTTTCGTTATCTAAATCCAAGCCAATTCGTTCGCCCTCGAAAGCGCGGTTTCCAAAGGAGGCAAATACGGGTGCCATTGCCGCTCCCATTCAATACTCACATTTCCGCCGTAGTTATCTGCTTTTAAAATATCTAGGACGTTGGCTAGTGGGAATTCTCCTTCGCCAAGCTGTACATAAGTGAAGGGATGTCTCGCAGAGGGCTTGGATACACTATCCTTAATGTGCACGTTCACCGCAAGGTCCCTGAGACTGCTCCAAGATTCTTCCAGCGATTCTCCTGCCTTTTTCCAAGTGTGATGCGAGTCCCAGATAAATCGAGTTGGCCGATCGACTTTCTCGGCTAGTTGCGATCGAGCGTTAGCGAAAACGAGAGAGTCGTGAGTTTCGATGGCAATATCTACGTTCCAATTGTTTTTCGACCTCAGGTCCGTCCACCACGACAGAGTGTCTACAGCTTGGTTAAGAGCCTCATCCTCGAGTGTTTTCGATACTAAGCCACCATCAAAGACTCGTAGCCATTTCGCGCCTAAAGCTTCGGCCCATGGGATGAATTTCAAGAAATCGCTGCGAGTTTCACTGTCGTTTCCGACAAGTTTCAGCGAAGTATCAAGGAAATCAATCGATATGGATTCGTGGCTCATTTTACCAGCCAAGTTCTCTGGCGTACCATAGTTCCTCTCAAACAAGACAGGGAGGTCGGCAGTATTTTCAATTGTTCGTAACTCAATCGACGCCAGTCCGTGAGCTCGTGCGAGACTGCAGCATTCGTCCAAGGTTAGCTCAGGGCATCCGAGGGTCGAAAAGGTCCATTTAAAATTCGGGTAAAGTACCTGCTTTTCGCTCATTTTGACGTTAATAAATATTAGCACTCAGGGGAATACAATTCATTTATTCCAGTACCTCAAAACGCCTCGTCGCACAGGCAGTAAAGCTATAGCAAGAGGAGAATAGACCAAAAGACGTCGATATGAGCACTTATTCATTTTCCACTTGTACTCGTTGTATAAATAATAATTATAAGTTAATTAGCGCTAATTTTACAAATTATCCCATGAATAAATTGTACCGTAACCCCGCATTCCTTCTTTCGACTCTATGGGCTGGAATAATATCAATCGCTTCTGTTTCCGCAGTAGTGCATTTCGAAAGCGATTTCGAATCGGAAGTCGTAGATTCGGCTCCAGCGGGTGGTAGCTTGGATCTGTCGCCTGATACGCCGGAAGCCGAAAAGGGCGTGATCATCATCGACGGATCATCGACGCCATCCAGTCCGTTCGGAGGCAAGAGTCTCTATGTTTACGACTTGGGCGACAGCGGCAATGTCCGCTACGTAGCAGATATCGACGGCGGCGATAATGTATCGTCGGTAAAAGTCGATTTCGACTTCGCCTTGAATCCAGCGATCGTCGGCCCGGAGTCGAGCACGGAAATTAATTTCACTGTCGGCAAGGGCGGAGTTTCACTCACCTCGAGCTCGCGTCGCGCATTTGAAATGCGGATACTTCAGGACGGTACGATTGACATGCGGTCCGAGGGAACAAGCACCCAGATCGGAACATTCTCCACTGGCGACACGCACAGTCTTTCGGTGCTCCTCAATTCTGATGACGCTGCGACGCTGGACTATTCGACAGCAGGAGGGGGCTCTGGAACGCTTTCTTCAAACACTTTCCACGTCTACCTCGATGGAGTGAAGCTCGGCGAATACGCATTCTTCCTGGATCCTAGCGATGCAGGAGTGGCCTACAACGAGGGCGTGGCAGACCTAGGGCGCGTCGCTTTCTACCAAGACACCGGAAGTTCGGGAGCCTTGATAATCGATGATTTGAAGATATCCGGAATTAGTGCCGGGGTTGGTTCAATCAATAACGTGTATTCATCCCTCGACTTCGAGGCAGACACAGTCGGCGAGCAACCGGTTGTCGAAAGCGCCTTTTATACGCCAGGGACGAACGGTTCGGTCAATGGAGCGGTTGTAATCGATGCGGATTCAACTCCCGTTGCGAATCCGCTAACGGGGCAAAGTCTCTATTTTTATGATTTAGGAACCGCGTCGGGCAACAGCACGCATTTCAGGTATCCATTTAATGGAGGAGATGATGTATCGGAACTTCGAGTCGATTTCGATTTTCAGCGGGGTTACGTTTTGGATGCCCCTGAAGGAGACACTGGTATCCATGTATCAGTAGGTCGAGCGCTTGCAGGAGCGTTGAATAACTCTGATTTCCGTCCTTTTCGTTTGCTGATTTTCAATGATGGAACGCTTTCCTTGAATGACCTGAATGGGACTACGGGCTTAGGGGATTTCGATGTGGAAAATCCTAATAAAGTCTCGTTTTTGATCAATTCGCACGATTCTCAGAATGTGGATTATGACTTACCTAAACTTGGATCCGGAGTACTGGAGCCCAACACGCTTCACGTGTTCTTAAACGAAGTTAAGATGGGCGAGTTTGACTTTCATATTACACCCGATCCTGACAATGCTCCGCAGATCGTTTTCAACGATGAAAACAATGACCTCGGTCAAATTGCATTTTTCCAAGATACGAATAGTGAAGGGGGAATAGCATTCGACAACATCACTATAAGTAGAGTGAATCCAATTGGCTCTCCGCCGGATGCGGCAACCGGTTTAGCGGCCGACACAATCGAAGCTCGCAGAGTCGTATTAAGCTGGACGGACGCTTCGGATAACGAACTAGGATTCGAAGTCGAACGAAAACAAGGAGTAGGTGGAACCTGGGAAGTTATAAATGTTGTAGATGCGGATACCACCACCTTCGAGGACCTTGAACTGAATCCGGAAACGACTTACCTCTATAGAGTTACGGCTACTAATGGCTTGCGGTCGGATCCAACTTCAGAAGTTGAAGTCGTTACGCTCGAGCAGGTCGCCCCGCTTATCGTCGATTCTATCGGCGACGATTTCGCGATAGCCAATACATCGATACAACTCGCAATCGTGGTCATCGGCAGGGACCCTCTTTCCTATCAATGGTACCAAGGTGCCTCAGGAGATACGTCTAAACCGGTTACGGGAGCGAATGCTGCGATTTTCAACACGCCTTCACTTGCTAGTGACACTTCCTTCTGGGCTCGAGCGACGAATAGTGAAGGAAGTTTCGATAGCCAACTCTTCGAAGTGGAAGTGCATTTTAAAATGACTTTCAATGTGTCTACGAAGAACGAACTGGACAATGCTATAGGACTGGCTCTGCCTGGCGATGAGATCATAGTAGCGGATGGCGAGTACACCGATTGGCGTATCGAATTTCAGGCTTCGGGATTGGAGAGTGCTCCGATTATCCTTCGGGCTGAAAACCCGGGTGAAGTCATATTCAAGGAAGAATCCAGACTCGAAATAGGCGGTGAGTGGCTTGTGTTCGATGGATTCGCATTTGAAGGCGAATACTCCGGAAATGACGACGAGGTCATTCAGTTCCGAGCTGACACGCTGGCATTCGATTGTCGCGTTACGAATGTATCGATATTCGACTACATTCCAAGCGATGGATCGAAAATGAGTTACGTATCCATGTATGGACGTCGGAACCGAGTAGATAATTGCTACTTCACTGGTCACGACGTTCCTGGAGTCACGCTTGTGATTTGGCTAGATGGACAACCCAATTTCCATAGGATCGATCACAATCATTTTGCCAATCGAATCGATGGTCAGGAAAATGGTTGGGAGACGATTCGCGTCGGAACTAGCAATATGTCTATGAGCAATTCAAAGACGACGGTTGAGTACAATTTGTTCACTCGAGTTGACGGAGAGATTGAAATCATCTCAAACAAATCGGGCGAGAATGTATATCGCTACAACACATTCAAGGAATCAAGAGGCACATTAACCTTAAGGCATGGGGATCGATGTTTAGTCGAAGGCAATTACTTCCTCGGAGGAAATTTCTCCGAAACAGGGGGCGTTCGAGTTATCGGAAGAGATCATATCGTAATAAACAACTACTTCGAGAAAACGACCTCCCGAGATGGAGCAGCGATAACAGTATATGCTGGTATTTCGGGATCGCCGTTGAATGGGTATTTTTCTGCGGACCGAACGATGTTGGCATTCAATACCTTCTTTGACAATACCGGATCGGCGATTGAGATCGCTGCTGGATTCGGAGAAAGAGACCGTACAATCGCGCCAACCGGCATTGTCATCGCCAATAACGTATTGGATGCAGGAACACGCACTACTGGCGAATTCGTGTACGGCGAAAACCCAGAAACGCAGACTTGGGCTGGCAATATCATCTTCGGTAAAAACATGGGTGGTTCATTGGTTTCCGGATTTGTAGTGGAAGACCCATTGCTCGTGGTTGACCCGGTTTCAGGAATCGCCCGTCCTTCTGCGAGCAGTCCTGTTATCGATGCTGCATCAGAAATCTTCGACGAGCTCGACCTTGATATCGATGGCCAGCAACGAGACGCTATTGCTGATGTTGGAGCCGACGAAATTGTTGCGACACCAAAACTCCTATCCGGTCCGTTGACGGAGACGGATATTGGACCAACTTATTTGGGTGCTGAGAGAATTCTCGGAGGAACCTTCTCTCGCCTGGTGAACCAATCGTTGAGGGCAGAAGTAACCCCAGGCTCAGGCACGCTTATCGGAGGTTTTGTAGTCAGGGGAGGGATGTCCAAATCGATGTTGATTCGTGCAGTCGGGCCTTCTCTCGATGAGGCGATGGTTCCCGTTCGTATACCAGATCCAGTCCTTACGGTATACAACTCCGATGGTCAGGCGATAATGACCAACGACGATTGGGGAGACACAGAATTGTTAAAGTCGACCTTTGTTGAGGTGGGTGCATTTCCGCTAACCGAGGGAAGTACTGACTCGGCGATTCTGGCAATTTTCGAACCTGGCCTCTACACAACTCATGTTGAGTCTAGAAACGGAGAACCGGGAGAAGCACTGCTGGAAGTATACGATGTTTCAGGTGAAGTCAGCTTAGCGAATCAGTCATCTCGTTCGAAGCGTATGAATCCAGGTGAAACGTCAATCGCTGGTTTTGTTATCGGAGGCAATGCGGATAAGATGCTATTAATACGCGGAATTGGTCCTGGCTTGTTCGACTTGAACGTTGATGACGCATCTCCGGATGTTCGAATCGAAGTATTCAACGAAGCGAAAGAGTCGATTGCCACCAACGACAACTGGGGAGATTCGGCAGACAAAGGCCAGATTCAAAGCGTAGGAGAAAGCGTAGGAGCGTTTGATCTTGAAGCGAATTCCCTCGATGCTGCGGTGATCATGACGCTTTCGCCTGGACTCTACACTGTACACTTGACGGGCCCGAATGATGCCGTTGGCGTTTCGTTAATCGAGCTGTATGAAGTTCTTGAAGTAGGTGACTAGCCCACAAACAAAAGGTGTATCCAGATTATAAGTGGTTTAGTTAAGCCCGATCTTCACCGAAGCCTCAAACGGTCATGCTCTACGCCTATCGTTCCCGAACTTTCACTCGCAAGAAAGGGGTCGAGACTTCAATTTCGTCAATAGGCAATGCCACTTCGATTTGTTCAGCTCCCTCGGGGAGCATTCGAACCGGGTTTGATTCAGATTCGAATAAATTCCAATTAACGAGATCTTCGCTCGCTTCAAGTTGGTATTCAGAAAACGGGGTCGCGTTAAAGCTCAATCTCAACAGGCCTCCATCCTTACTGGCCTCGAAAAAGCTATGGTCATGGGCATCATTTGGATCAGTTCTCCCAACATACTCGAGCCTATTGCTCTCTCCATCGCCATCGGCGTCAGAATTCTTGGCAGCTTCCGCCGCATTCGGATCGACAAAATGCTGGGCCCGCCATTCGTCGAATGAAAGGTAGTCAGGCAAATACTCGTTAATCCAGCGCTTGATCAACTCCTCACCTTCAAGATCCCTCTCGAATGTCGCCAACGGAGGCATGCGCTCCAAAGTGCTGGTGCCCGTCATATTCAGCCACAATGCAGATAAATCATGTGACCCACGAGTTACCAGATTAACGAGCGGGTCTTCGTAATCAAAATTAACAGCCCCATCGATCAATCCAGTAAAATCCAATGCTCGATTTGGGCGAACATCAAATGGATTAGCCTCAAGACCTCCACTCGGAGAGTGACAGTACGAGCAGTTTACTGCCAAGTAAGATCGCGCCTGATGGTCAATGCTGTACGAGGTATCCCCAGCACTCGAATAGCGAGGCAATATTTCGGGCGTTTCGATCTTTGTATCTAAAATTCCAATATCACCGAGGTATTTAATAAAGTTAACCATCTCACCCTCAATCTCTAGTTCACGATTGAGTTGACGAGTATTAAAACTCAAAGCCATCCCGCCCGCGAAAACATGGCATTGAATACATTCATCTCGACTTGGTATCGACCACTGCTGTTCGCGAGCAACACCGCCATCGACGATATCATAGGTAAGAGGCACAGACTCCTCTCTAACCAACGTTGCATCCGTGCCCTCCTTATTCCAAAGGTAGCTAACTCCATATACGCCAAACGCAATCTTAACGAGAAGGCGCGTTTCGATTCTTCGCCGAGATTCAGAGTCGCCGCGCTCTAACTCCAAATCGAAATGCTTAACCCAGATCGAACCAGTTGGAAAACGCCAATCCCGATCCAAAGAGTAAGCCACTTGCTCATCATTAGGAATGTACACCCAACGCGATTTGATAGCGTTGTCCGACCAAAACGAGAGGTTTGGTTCGTAGGGGATAATTCCCGCTTCAGGCTCAAGTGTTTGAAGATCTTTGAATATACCTGTTTCACTCAGTAATTGCGGCAGTTCATCAATCTCCAAAGGAACATTGAGGCTCGAATTTACTACCCTCTGCGCATTAGCAACAAAGGCCAAAAGCAGAACCGAACAAAGCGCAATTCGTACGATCGTAGATCCAGGTGCAGTCATAAGCTAATTGCGAAAGACGGGGTTCAGAATTAAGTCTATTTTTTTGCCGTACATATTAAACAAGCGATCACCCAAGGCGCATTTACTCCCAAGGCAAATAGTTTTGGATACAAATTGAGTTTGGCCTATAAAATGTAGGTAGCAAGCGTGTCGCGAGAAAGAATCAACCGAGGGGGTTTCAGATGCAACGTAAGATCTTTGGGATGTTTGCGTTCCCTTTTCTTCACCTCATTTCACTTTTTGCAGCTGCGTGCGTCTATCTGCGATCTGAATTGGTGGCAGGGGGGATTGATTCATTCGCTTCGCGGACTCAGGACTACGTTCCAATGCTGCGCATTGCCCATCTCCGCTTCGCTTCGTCGAACCTTTTTGCTCGATCGCTTCGCTCACTCGGGGTTCTTCGTCCCCTCCTCTGTTCACAAAAAAAGACCGCATAAAGCGGTCTCTTTTTGGTGCCCATGGGGAGAGTGTAACATTGGCAGACATTCTGGAAGTGCTTGTTGGGCTTTGGGCGATCGGCAGGATCTTAAGGGCTTAGGGGTCTTGGCGGCGAGTTATGGCTTTGGTTCAGGGAGTGGTTCTAGGGGCTTGGGCGCGAGGCGGGTCCAGGGGATGACGCTTTTGTGATCGGGGTCACCGGACGCGACGCCGAAGGTGAAGGGATCGCTGGTTAATACGTGAGCCGGAGCGGCTTAGGAGAGGGATCGATGAGAGGGAAGCGGCGTAGGCTAGGAAGAGACGGCGGGAGAGTCCGCCTTCTTGGCGGAGTGCATTGGGAAGGTTATCGATTTATAGTGGATGAAATTTACCTTTGG
>JABITN010000256.1 GCA_018700525.1 Opitutales bacterium | reverse complement strand
GGATCCTCTCCATTCGGAGCGGCAAATGGAAGCTCATCCTCGACACCAAAGGCTCCGGCGGGTTCTACCGCTACTCGCCCGAAGTCCAACGCCACACGACCATGTCGCCCTGGCGTCCTGACATGAGTGACTCCGGACAGTTGTACGAAATCGAAAGCGATCCTTACGAAACAACGGACGTATTCGATAAACACCCCGACGTGGTGGACGAGCTTAAAAACCAGCTAAGATCCTACATCAACAACGGCAGAACTAGGCCGTTGGAGTAAAGCGGAGGCGATCATGAAAACTTTAAGACACTTTAATTCTTTGCCTGTCAGATGGCTTGTGGTTTTAGCGACCTTGTGCTTTCAAAATTCGAAGTATTTGGGGATACGGGTCCAAGCAGGCCCAACGCGGTGCTGATTCTTGTCGATGACTTAGACTTTGAGGCTATCAGTAGCTACGGAGGAACGTCCTATCGCACCCCGAATATCGAAGCTTTGGCAGGAAATTCACTAATTGCCATAGCGCACCTCTATACGCCTGTACGGTTCACTTATGATGGTGGAGTCAGAAAATGAAAAACAACGAGAGTCATAAAAATGAGAAAACCAATAATGAAAACAACTACAGCAATTCCTTTCGTGGTTTGCCTCGCCTTCGGTCTGGTTTGTTCCGCTGAATGCCTCGCCGACAAGCCGAATATTCTTCTCATCCTGGCGGATGATTTTGGCTGGGGGGACACCAGTTGCAACAATGCGGACACGCCGTTGAAGACACCAGCCATCGATCGTATTGCTAACGAAGGGATTCGCTTTACAAATGCGCACACGCCTTCGGCTGTCTGTGCCCCAACACGATATGGATTGCTAACCGGTCGCTACCCATGGCGGTCCTACTTGAAACAAAGAGTCTTGAGCGGATATTGTCCCGCACTGATCCCGAAGGGTCGAACAACGATTCCTTCCTACCTCAAGTCGCAGGGGTACCGGACGGCCGGATTTGGAAAGTGGCATCTTGGAATGGACTGGACACCAGTCGAAGGTGATCCCGAAAATTGGAAAGAACACTGGAAAACGCGAGGTAGAGGACGCCGGTGATGAGCCAGCAGGGCAGAACGAAGTTCACCGCGGTGTAACCTTGGTAGACGATGAGGTAAAAGGAGGGCACGACGGGAATCAGCCAGGCGAGGAAAACTCCGACATTGAATGAGGAAGCGGGCTTGGATGCCTGAAAAGCGACTGCGTCGCCGCCTCGGCGGAAGTACCAGTCGAAGAAGATAACCCCACCAATGGGCGCGAGGATGGTGCCGTAGAGTCCGACGAAGCCGAGAAGCTGCCAGGCGAAGGCGGGGAAAGCGCCAGCGACGGTGGCGATGATTCCTGCGGTAAACGTAGCCCAGAATCTGGATACATTCGGAAAAACGGTCTGAGCCATGGCTTGAAAGGCGAGGCCAGCACGGTAAATGGTGGGATTGGCGGTGGTCCAGCCGGCCACGATGACGCAGATGATGCCGGCAAGGCCGACCACATTGTTGGCCATAGGGCCGGGGACGGGGTTGGCGTCCTGGCTGAGCTTAATCTGGGCGGCGAGCATGAAGGCGGCGGCGATCCATGCCATGTAGTGGCCGATGTACATGCCGGCGGATGTGGCCCAGGCTGCGGAGGATTTTTTTGCGAAGCGAAATACGGAGAGGTCCGCCATGCCAACGTGCATGGCGGCGTTACAGAACCAACCGAAGAGGAAGACGCCCCAAAACCCCATAGTGGACTCGCTGCTGCCGTCTTGAGCAAAGACAATGGATTCGCCCCAGAATAGCTTGAGCTCCTCCCAACTCGAGGCGCCGAGCTGCTTGTAGGCGACGATGCCGCAGGCAAGAAAGACGAGGACCATCCAGGGAGAGGCGACGTTGGCAAACTTGGCGACGGTGTCGTAGCCAAGCGAGGCGACGATGGCGATAAGAAGTCCGATGGCGGCGACGATAACGACGAAGGTGACGCTATTGGGATAGAAGTCGTCGATGGTCGGCATGGTCATGTCGAAGGGGATTCCGACGGCTGTGGCGGACACGGTGATCATGGCCCCGGCGAGGAAGCAGAAGAGGAGGCCGTTGGCCAGGTTGTAGATGAGGACAAGCCACTTGCCGGCGATCTTCTCGAGATGATGGTAAAGCGTGAAGCGGGCCTGAGTGGCGATGGGGGCGCAAACGAAGCGCCAACTGAGGACAGCCATAAGGTTGCCAAGAAGGAGGCCGAAGAAGACATTTTGGAGGGAGACGCCTGCGAGGAGGAATAGCGGGCCGATCATGAACTCGGTGCCTGCGGCGTGCTCTCCGGCAAACATGCCCCAGGATTTGCTGGCCCCTTTGAGAGAGATACTGGGAACGGGCTGGCGTTCATATTCGCTCGAAGCGGAATTGCTTTCCGGTGAAGACTGGGGTGCTTCTATGGTGTTAGACATTATATACTTTAGTGAATGCAAATGGATCAATTCGTTGTTTTGGAGTAAAAATGGGCCTGTTCAGTATCCGCTTAATCGATTCGGCAATATAACATTATTGCGTTCAACATAGTCGTCCCACAGCGCGAGCATCGCGGCTCGTTTTTCCGGATGCGATTCGGATAAATCGTGAATCTGGGCCGGGTCATCCGCGAGATTATACAGTTGCCACTTATCCAACTCCGCAACCGGCAGAACGCCATCGATAACCTCATGGTACGGTACATAAACAAGGGTCCATTCGCCTTGTCGAATCGCGCGTTTCCCGACCAATTCCCAGCCCATGTAATCGTTAGGCGGTCGATCCACTTCCCCTTTTCCGGTAAGGAGCGGAACTAGGGAATGACCTTGCATCGCAACCACCTCTCGACCCTGAAATGCGCCCTCGCCAGGATGGTCGATTCCCGCAAACTCTAGCAAGGTTGGCATAACGTCCTTTACCGTCGCGAATTCGCTAGTTTTCGAATCGCCAGGAATTTCTTTCGGAAAATGGAAGAACGCCGGTGCGCGTACTCCTCCCTCACCCACGTAACCCTTGAACATCCTCAGAGGCGTGTTTCCCGCCTGCCCCCAATTGGGACCATACCAGACATAGGAATCGGGAGCTCCGATATTCTCGAAGGAATTGTTGCAGCAATCCTCGACCCAATTCTCGAGAGCTTCCCACCCATGCTCGAGATTATGGGCCTCCGGGCCATTGTCCGATTGAAATACGATCAAGGTATTATCGTATTCGCCAATCGATTTGAGGTGATCGATCAGCTTGCCCACATAAACATCGATATCGTCCACCATCGCCGCATAGGTTTCCATTACCCTCGCCTGATAGCGCTGTTCCTCCTCGCTCAATTCATCCCAGGCGCTCTCGCCGCGCAATCTCGGAAACGTCTCCACCTCTTGGCCCACGAACCCCAGCTCCTTCAAGCGTCGCAATCGTTTCTCGAGCAATACATCGTAGCCAGCGTCATACTTTCCTCGATACTTAGCGATTGATTCCTCAGGCGCCTGTAATGGCCAATGCGGCGCGGAATACGCGAGGTACCCGAAAAACGGTCTGCCCTCTTCCTTACCCTCGTCTATATAGTCGATTAAGCGCTCTGTAAAGGTACGGGTCGAATAGAAATCCTCAGGCAGAGTCGCAAGCGCCTCTCCATCCTCGCTGTATTT
>JABITN010000204.1 GCA_018700525.1 Opitutales bacterium | reverse complement strand
TTAGACGATCGCCTCGATTATAGCTAAAATAGTTGGGTTTATTGAAGAAACCATGCGTGCCCTTCGCGTAGCTATGATGGTGCGGGCGGGGATTTTAAGTGGTTTCGGGGTAAGGTTTGACTGGGGTCTAGCTAGACCAGATCCTCAGTGACTGAAGGAGGAACGACTCGAGCATGGCTTCGGCTTTCATGTTGAGGCGTAGTAGGCCGGTCGCATCTTCAAGCACTTGCACGGAGTCGACGAGCTTGTTTGCTGCGTCTGGATGTTCTGGTAGAATGCCTCTTGCGAAATCTTCGGTGGTGGTTTCGATGGCGGCTAGAAAATCTTGGCGAAGCGAGATGCTGATTCGCGACTCCATGGCGATACGTTCGTCATCGGCGAGGTCGTCGGGCAGCTGTTTCGAAAGTGTTTTCCACGTTTCCTTGGTGATGGATTCGATGGTGTGGCGAAAACGTTCGACCAGTCCGTAGAGTCCTATCACGTAGCTCGGTACGCTTGCTTTGCCTCCTGGGCGTTTTTCAAGCAGGTCGGATAGCCAAGCCCGATAGCTGTCGAGCCAGGCGATTGCTCGCTCGTCGTCGAAGGTTTGCACGGAAGTGGGCAGGCGGAATAGTTGGCAACGGCTGCGGATCGTAGCGAGAAGTGAGTGCGGTCGGGTAGTGAGCAGGAGAATGGTCGTGTTTAGCGGCGGTTCTTCTAAGGTCTTCAAGAAGGCGTTGGCCGCACTGGCGTTGAGGCGATCTACTTCGAAGATGAAGGCGACTTTTCGGTCGCCGCGCTGTGGGGAGTGCTGGATCTTGCGGATCAGTTCCCTAGTGTCGGCAACGGAAATGATGCGCGATTTCTTCGATGGGCGTAGAAAAAATACGTCGGGATGGCGGACGAGCGCTTCTTCCAGATTCTCCGACAGGTCGATTTTCATGAGCTTGCAGGCGAGCTCGCGAGCGAATTCTTCGACTTGCTTTAAATTCTGGCCATGAATTAGCAGAGCGTGGGCGAGTCGGTTTTCCTGGATAGCGCGATCGACGAGCTGAGAAGGAGATTGTTCTGAGAGAGTGGTGGGCACAGTTTGGTTTTCGAGAGCTTGGCGATGGACTCGCGTTAGAGATGCTCGAGTACTGTTTTGAGGATGTCCTCTTGGTTCACTTTCAGTTTTCTAGTGCCATCGACTACGTGAAATCGGTTGGGCATGGAGCGGGCTAGGAGGAGATAGCCTTCACGTACCTTTTTGTAAAACTCTACGTTTTCTTGTTCCATCCGATCGGGCAGATCGTTGACGCGGCGTTTGACGCGGGCAATCGATTCTTCGGCCGGTACGTCGAGAATGAAGGTGAGGTCAGGCGTGATCGCCGCTGCGGCGAATTGGTTGATGTAACTAACCGGATCGGTGGATATACTTCGGGCGGCTCCTTGGTAGACGGTAGTCGAATCGAGGAACCGGTCGCAAAGGATGATCTTTCCCGATTCGAGGCCGGGGATAATTAACTGGCGGACCAGTTGAGCTCGCGCTGCGGCAAAGAGAAGGAGCTCCGCTTCGGGGGTCATGTCGGCTCCAGCGGAATTGTGGATTAGGAGATGGCGAATTTCCTCGCCGATTTCCGTACCTCCGGGTTCGCGGGTGACGATGACCTCGTGGCCCATACCTTCGAGTTCCCCGGCTAGAAGCTCTATTTGAGTCGATTTTCCGCTGCCTTCAGATCCTTCGAAGGTAAACAGCTTTCCGGTAAAGGAGTCGGCTTTAGTCATGGGAATTAGCTTACCAGTTTTTGAGAAAACTGTCGATGTCGTTGAGGTTTGGACTTTTGGCTGTTCGGACGTAGAAGCCAGAGAATGAGACGCCTACTGTGAGGCATGCTTCGGGTGAAAGACCGAGTTGTTGTCCGGTTGAAAAACCTGCGTTGAAGTGATCGCCAGCTCCGGTCGTGATGACGGGATTTTCGAAGTAAGGTCCTTCGACGCACCATTCGCCATCCTTAGTCGCGCAAGCGGCTCGGCGAGTTGGGTGGACAATGACGGTGCCGATTTTAAGTTTACGGCGAATTTTCGTAGCCAGTCGTTTGAGTGAATCTGGATCGTCTGCGCCTTCGCCAAGATTGAATGCTTCGTTGACCTGTTGGCCTTCCTTCAGGTTTAAGCCGAGGGTGACGTTACCGAAGTTTTGGAATTTGGCGATGGCGTGTAGGGCCTCTATAAGTTCGCTCTCGGATCGCTTTTCAGGATCGGCGAGGTCGAAAAAGAAGGTACGTCCGCCGTCTTTGGGCGGTAGACTTGGCAGGACTCGATCGGTGAGCGCTTGGAAGATGGCGGTCATGTTCGGGATCATCGTCCAGTTGACCAGCGCGACCAAACTTGAGCGGGAGAGCGTATCGAAGAAGACGCCTTGGCCCATGGTTTCGATAATGGCCTCGTAGGTGACGGCTTCGAGGGTGTTGGTGATGCCCATCATGATTTTACCGTCGTTGAACTCGAGGGCGCTGGTCAGTCCTGGGTCAGAGATAGTAATCGCGTTGGTCTTTTCTGCAAATTCCTTGAATACAGGAAGCACTGCGTGTTTACCGAGAGCGCCGATGTAGGTCAGCGGGAATCCAGCGGCCCAAAGGGCGTTGGCCATAATGGGTCCATTGCCGCCGAGTTTTTCCATCTTGGGGAACATCTCGATATTCGCGCTTTTTCCGGCAGCTCCAAGGATGCGGTTTCCGAATTCTTCGATCGTGTCAATACGAGTGAAATCGTCGCTCGGACCGTGTCGTTTGGCGACGAGATGGATAATCGTATCCACGAATCCATCCAATCCGACGAGCGTATGCTTGTCCGATTGGTTGCCTCGTTTGTCCTGCAGTTCTTTAAGGGCGCGCTGTATGTAGTCCATAAGTGGAGAGGAGAGTTAAAGATTGGGAATAAGAGGGAGGTTGGGGGGCAGAGCAATCGTATTTCGTACCCTAATCGATCAAGCGTGGATTTTTCCTGCGATTAGGCGAAAATAGATTGAACGCAAGCGGCTGCTTCGTTTCAAAGAGTTAGGGTTTCAGCGACCTGTCGTCTTCTAACGTAATATCCCGGTTTCAATGGTTTTATTTTCTCTTTTCGCCGCGTCCGGCGGTCCAAGTGTTTTTACGTATTTCAGCCAGAGCAATACCGCTGGCAGGGTCATCATTGTCGCATTGGCGTTTTTCAGCGTTTGCGCATGGGCGATCATGTTGGGAAAGTATTGGGAATTAAAGCGGGTGCGATTATTTAATCTCGGCTTCGAGCAATCGCTGCATCGACTGAGCTCGATTCTCGAAGTGCCGGCGACGTTCAAGGCACCGAAGAGCGTGCCCTATGCGGCGCTTTACTCGGATGCCATTGACGCTTACAACCGGATCGAACCAAAGGCGGGCGAAAGCATGGAGCAGTTGCGAGCCGCTCGCGTCGAGCATGTCGAGAATGCTTTGCAGCGGGCTTTGGCGAACAAAACTTTAAACTATGAATCGAGTATGATCTTTCTCGCTACGATCGTATCGGGAGCGCCGTTTTTCGGCTTGCTCGGAACGGTTTGGGGGGTGATGGATGCATTTGGAGCAGTAGGGTTGCAGGCCAGTGCCTCGCTTCAAAATTTGGCTCCAGGGGTTTCGGGGGCTTTGCTGACGACAGTGGCGGGTTTGTGCGTAGCTATTCCGTCGGTTTTCGGCTACAACTATCTGTTGTCGCGTAACAAAGTTTTGGTGACGGAACTAGAAAATTTCGCCAGCGCGTTGGCGGATATGATCGAGCTGGAAAGCCGATAGGGGATTGGGATGGCTAGATCGTTTCACAGGAAGAAGCCCTTACAACCGAACTCGGAGCTCAATGTGACTGCTCTGATCGATCTGGGTTTCGCGCTGCTCATTATATTCATGATCAGCACGCCGCTTATTGAAAAGGAGCAGATGCTTGAGATGGATTTGCCTACGTCGGACCAAAACCAGTCTAGCGACCCGCAAGATTCGGTCGACCTGCTGGTGACCTCCGAAGGCTACCAGATCGATAATAATAAGGTTGGCATGGTTGAGCTGGAAAGCGAACTGAAGCGTTACGGGGAGATGAGCGATCCGCCGGTTATGGCGATTCGGACCAATGGCGATTCACCGATGCAAAGCTTCGTCACCTTGATTGATTTGATGAAGCGGTATAGATTGCAAAAGTTCAACATAGTGACGCGTCCGGAAGACGAGTGATCTTGTAGAGCGCGTTAGATCGAGCCATGTATTTCGACCAAAAAGGACCGCTAATTTTTTCCGCGAGTATTCATTTCGCGGTCGTGGTCTTTTTCTTAATCAAATCGATGGTCAATCCGGATAAGCCGCCGGAAGAGCTGATATTTATCTTATCCGCACCTCCGTCTGCTGCAGAACCGGAGGAGCCTACAATCGAATACACTTCGGATCCATTTGAGATACCAGATATCCCGGATCTTCCGCCAGTAATTCCGGAGGCAATCGAGCCGCCGGCCGAGCAGGAACCGGAGTTGGTCATTCCGGTGGAGATTGAATCGAAGCCTAAGCCCAAGCCGACGAGTTACAAAGACTTCATCAAAGAAACTCCAATCGAGCCGCAAAAGATCCCCAAGCGCCAGCCGCCCAAACGCATCGACCTTAGTAATGAAATCGATCGCCTAAAAAAGAATCTGCCTCAGCCGAGCGAGATCTCAATGCCGTCGACTGAGTGGAACGAGCTCAGCAACGTGAACCAGGATGCCCTCTCGGATTACTTTGCGAGTTTGAAACAAGCGATTTTGCAGGCAATCGAAGCGCATCCAATGACCGCTAAACCGCTGCGGACAAAAGTTCAGTTTAACCTCGCTCCCAATGGAGGGCTATCCGGGGCGATCATCATCTCGGGTAGCGGGGATGCTGTATTCGATCGGAAAGTGATTGAGGGATTGCGTCGTTTGAAAAGATACGGGAGCCCTCCTGGATTGACCGGAGCCGAATCTCTGACCATGACGATTAATCAAATCGAATAATTTACGCCATCTGGGTTGCTATCATTCGAGATTGTCCATAGCCTTGATCGTTTTTTTAATCCTCGTCTAATTATGAAAAACCTCACTCGTCGCTCTGCGATAAAAAAATCGCTCAAGGCTGCAGTCGCTGTTTCGGCGCCTATGTTTCTTTCATCATCGGTTCTTGGCCGCGGTGGGAAGACTGGGCCCAATAGCCGTATCACTATTGGATTGATCGGCCATGGCAAGATCATGAAAGGCCACCGCCAGTATCACCTCGGTCGAGATTCGGTGGAAGTGGTAGCTTTGTGCGATGTCGATCAGCGCAAACTCGATTTGGCGCTGGCCGAAGTTAAGGCTAAGACAGGCAAGACATGCCCAACTTATGAATATTACGAGGAGCTTTGCGCTCGCTCGGATATCGATGCGGTTGTCGTAGGCACGCCTGATCACTGGCACGCCCAGATCTCGATCGAAGCGATGAAAAACGGCAAGGACGTCTACGTCGAAAAGCCGATGACGCTTACGATTGAAGAGGGCAAGGTGATGCGTGAGACGCTTCACCGATACGGTAGCGTTTTACAGGTCGGTTCTCAGCAGCGTTCGAATGCGTCATTCCGCAAGGCGGCCGAGCTGGTCTTGAATGGGTATATTGGCAAGGTGCGTACGGTATCGGCACGTTTGGGAGAATTTCCGGCGCCTTCGCAATATCCAGCGCAACCGATTCCTGCTGGCTTCAATTACGATCGTTGGCTTGGTCCAGCTCCTTGGGAGCCTTATAATATAGAGCGTGTGAAAGGCGACTATGGAGGAGGTTGGCGCAGTTTTTGGGATTACGGTTCGCGCAAGAATGGCGACTGGGGAGCTCATCATTACGACATTATCCAGTGGGCTTTGGGCAGGGACGAATCCGGCCCAGTCGAGTTTGTTCCGAAAGGATACGAAGGTACGGAAAAGCAGTATTACGTCTACGACGATGGCGTGAAAGTGACTCGGGGCTATAGTAGAGAAGGGGCGATGATTCACTTTGTGGGGGACGATGGCGAAGTGATGGTGAGTCGTGGAGATAAATTCGAAACCAAATCGCCTTCACTGAAAAACGTGGTTTTGAAAACGAGCGATATTCGCCTGTACGAATCGAGCGACCATCGCGCAGATTGGCTCAATGCGATCCGCACCCGCAAGCAACCGATTTGCAATGTTAATATCGGTCATCGGTCGGCGACGATCTGCCAGTTGTCGGGAATTTCGGAACGCTTGGGTCGGCCTATATATTGGGATCCTGTCAGCGAGCAAATCGTTGGTGATGCCAGCGCTGCCAAATGGATGAGTCGCCCAAGAAGGGCGCCGTATGGGTTGCTCGGTTGAGGCCGTGTCTACGATTTTCAATATACCTAATATTTTTCGAATGAAGATTTCTTTTAAAAAGCAATTTCTCGTCATAGCCATTTCAACGTTTTCATCGGTTGCGCTGGCTAGCGAATATCGAAGCGAACTGATAGTTTTAGCTGAGCAATTCAAGAGCCCCGATCTGGAAACTCAATACGCTGCCCGCCGAGGCTTGGAGATGCTGGTCGCAAAAGCGTCCGCTCCGAACGTTTCTCGTGGCGTCGCCAAAATTAACGGCGATTTACTCTACGGCTTGCGTAACAGCAGTGTTTCTCGAGAAGCGAAAAAATATATGCTCCGTCAATTGGCTCTGGTCGGTTCGAATCAGGCTGTCTCTTCGCTCAATCGAATTATGCTAGGGAGTGACGTTCTTTTGGCTGAGAATGCCCGAAAGGCATTGGAGTCGATCGAGGGATCGCGAGCTACCAGTGTTTTGATAAAGGCTTTTACGAAAGCAGGCGTTGCGGGACAGAAGGATTTGATCCGCTCGTTGGGAAAGCGGGGCGATGCTGCATCGATCAGCTTGATTGGGAAGAGTCTTGAAGGTGCGGATACTGGAATCGCTATTGAAGCTGCCCAGGCCTTGGGTAGGGCTGGCGGTGAGCGGGCGCAATCGTTGTTGATCTTTCAATACGGACAGATTGCGGACGACGGACTGGTTCAGGCGCTTGAACGGAGTATTCTGGCAATTGGTTCCGAGGATTCTGTGATACTGAAAACGCTCTTCGAGAACGGGTCGGATGTTGCGATACGCCGAGCTGCTCTTCGTCGTTTGCTTAAGCAAGGCGGATCTGAAGTCTTGGAAGCTTTGCGTTCGGGTTTGGCTGATGAGGATCGCGACATGCGATCAATCGCGATCCGAGCGGGACTTGCTAGCGACGAAGCGGCATTTCGAGATGCTGTGGTCGAGGGCTCGAAGGATATGGATAGTGCCGAATTGGGGGTTTTAGTATCCGGTTTGGCTTCGATTGATAGGGAGTCGGCTGAGCGAATAGCAATCCGAGCTTTCGATAGCGGCGATGAGGGGTTGATGGTGCTGGCCTTGGAAGCTCTTGGTCATTGGGGTTCCTCGTTATCGGTTGATCTGTTAATCACCGCGTATGGGAAGGGCGATAAGGTTTTGAGGATACAGGCGGCTTCGTCGATCGGAAGACTGCAGTCGGAAAAGATGGATCAGCGCCTGGCGGATATGCTGCGTTCCGAGTCGAAAGATGAAGTGGAATCCGCATTGGAGTTATTGGCTTATCGGAATATTCCTCAAGCGAAATCCCTGTTGCTTGGATTGGTCGCGGGCGACGATGAGGCGCTGGTAAAGAGCGCGCTCAGGGCGCTTCCTCCTATTGCTACGCAAAATGATTTGGAGCATTTGCTGAAAATTGCCGAAGGAGCGGAAGGCGATTCTCGTCGTCTGATGGTTTCGTTGCTCAAAAAACTGGCCCCTACGGTGGGATCCGATTCGCTCCAAACTAAGGTTAAGCAGCTTTGAACCATAGGTGAAATAGCGAGAATGGATTAGGTCTATGAAGCGACTGGAGCCGAAGGAGGAACTTGAGCATCTGAAAGATATTCACGGATCGGAGAGCGTGCCTGAACTTTACTCTCATCTTAGTGATGGGTTTTCGACCTTGCAATCGAGGTCTCATGTATTGTTGAGCTTGGTAACGATTTGTCTGACGATAACCGGCTTTTCCGGCCCGAGCATCGCGGCCTCCGGGGTTGTTTCGAAAATAGGGATGGTGGCTGGGCTTTGTTTTGTATTGTCAGCGGCTGGGTGTCTGCTTCTTGGGGCTTTCGATCTGCAGTGGATTACGCGTTACCAAGGCAAGGGGATTGATGATACGTTGATCCAATTGCTAGAGAGGCGTAATCGGAGAACGCGTACTTATCGGTTCGCTACGCTTCTGCTTGTTTCCGGATTAACGAGTTATGTTGGCAGTATAGTCGTCTATATGCTGGGAACCGTGTAGGGTTTACTTGGGTACGAGGTCTCGTGAATAATATAATCTTTTTAGCTAAGGACGAGGTAGAAACGTTTTTGCCGGAAGGGCGAATGTCGAAAATCCGCTTTTTACTGGAACCGTGCGTTGTGATCAACCCTGAGGAGATAATCGATCAAGAAGCTTGGATCCGACTCCTGGGAGAGAATAATCCGGAGATAATCCTGTCGGCCTGGCGGATGCGGGCCTTGCCGAAACAGGTGCTTGATGAAGCGCCTAATTTGAAATATGTGTGTTATCTGACCGGAACAATCAGGTTGGTAATTTCTCGTTCTCTGATCGAGAATGGTTTGTTGGTAACGAATTGGGGCGATTCTATTAGTAGGACGATTTCGGAGTGCGCTCTCTTGTTGATTCTCGGTTGCGTGCGAAAAGTGGGTTATTGGACGCAAAAGATGCATGTCGAAGGAGACTGGAGCGATGCGTCAACGGTGACGCAATCGCTTTTCGAAAAACGGATCGGTATTCATGGTTTCGGGATGATTGCTCGGAAACTAGTCCCTTTGATTCGACCGTTTTCGGATCGAATAAGTGCTTTTTCGCCGGGCGTTCCTCAATCTCTATTCGATGAATTCGACGTATCGCGGGCGGATTCTCTCGAGGTCTTGTTTTCCGAAAACGATGTCGTTGTGGAATTAGAGGCATTGACGGAAGAGACCTTTCGAATTGTTAGCGAGAAATTGCTTCGGTCGATCCCGCCGAGCGGGGTTTTCGTTAATGTCGGTCGCGGGTCTGTTGTTGATGAGCAAGCCCTGGCTCGCGTGGCGAAGGAAGGACGGATTCAGATTGGCTTGGATGTTTACGAAGAGGAGCCATTGTCGAAAGATTCGCCGCTTCGCGGATTGGATAACGTTCTTTTGCTGCCTCATATTGGCGGTCCGACGACTGATCGAAGAGTGGACGCGGGGGATCGGGCTTTGGCGAATCTCCGCGCTTATCGAAGCGGGGGCGAACTGAAAGGGATCATCGACTTAGAGGTCTATGATCGTTCGACCTAAATTAATTTGAGCTTGAGAGGCTTTGCGGAATTGCGAACCGAGAATAGATCTCTGAAATCAGCGAAAATTTCGCTTGCCAAGGATACTTTTTGATGACGTTTTGATCGCCTGTTTTGGGGCCATAGCTCAGTTGGAAGAGCGCCTGCATGGCATGCAGGAGGTCGTCGGTTCGATCCCGTCTGGCTCCACCAATCTTTGCGTTTTCAAATGTGAAGCGAAGGTTCTAGTCTTAGTGTCTACTACTTATTGTAGCCCTAAAGAGGTTGTGGTGGATTCCCCCTTGGCTTCGGGAATGAGCGGATCGCATTGACTGGCAGGGCTTGTTTGTTGACGTTATTTTAACGATCAGGGATGTTTTCTGCATCCTCTTCTATTGGATTCCCACTTTACGCCACCATATGAGCATCTACCTGTACGGCTTTACGCTTTCTAGCGCCCCTCATGATTTTGAAGATCTAAGTGGGGTAGATGATCGAGGGCTTTTTCTGGTCACTTGTGGAGATGTTTCAGCGATCGTGAGTAGTTACGATTACGATACGCTACATATCCGAGGTAAGGATATTTTCGCTCATCAGCAGGTGATTCGCGGTTTGATGGATCAGGCGAGTATTATTCCGTTGGAATTCGGTCTTACGCTCAAGAATTTGCCAGCGGTCGAGGATGTTCTGTTGAAAAACCAAGAGCATTTGCGGATTGAGCTGCATCGTGTCTTCAACAAGGTTGAGATGGAGGTTGCGTTGCGATTCGCATCTAACGATTTGTTTGAATATATGGTCGGGAAGTATCCCTTTTTAGGGGAGGAGAAGGCGAAGGTCGTCAATGGGCGTTTGCTTTACTCCTTAGGCGATCGGGCTCGCAAGTGCGAGAAATTCGAGCATGAGCTGAAGAAGGAAAAGGACGCTTATGCGAGCAAGGTCGATGAGCTTATCGGTCCCTGGTGCGCGGAAATCGCCCGCAGTCGATTGATTCATCGCGATCATGCGGTGGCGACTTTCAATTGCCTGGTCAATCGCGAGCGTTTGAAGGTTTTCGAGAAATCGATTTACGATGCGGCAGAGCTTTGGGGCGGGGACTTGCTGTTTTCGTTAAATGGACCGTGGGCCCCGCAGCATTTTTGCAATGTGAGCAAGATCGCTTACGCTTAAAAGGTAGCTTAAACTTTGTTGCCTCGAGCGAGGATGACTCGCATGTGTTTCTTTTGGACTTTGCCGCGATGGAATTTGTTTTCGGCGAGTTTGGTGACGATATCCCAGTCTTCTTCGTCGGGAATGAATTCTTCCCATTCTTCGAAGCGTCCAGCTTGCCGAAGAAAGGTGAGTTTATCGCCGAAGAATCGCGCTTCGATCTTTAGCTTACCCAATTCTGGGTCTCGTTTGTTCCATCCGATGGGTCGTGCCATCCCGAATCATATGAAAGGGATTATTGGAGGATGCAACTTTTGCTTTGCCTAGGTGTTTGTGTAAACGAAGAAAAGGACAGACGAGTGGCGATCGATTGGATATGGGAGTGTGGATGGGTTAGTTCAAGGAGATGGGGCCTCCTGTTTGGGTGGCGATAGCTTGGGGAATCTTGTTGGGGCGACTTTTTCGTGACTGCGTTAGGGCTAAAATATTTCGGGGGAATGAAATGGGGAAGGATCGGGGTTTTCCAGATTGATTATGGTGCCAATTTTGTCGTTGTTCGGAAAAATAGAACTCACGCATGCAACGAGGCGAAAAATAAGTATACTTTTAAAAGAAGAAGGCGGTTATCGGTTCGATATGAGGGTAGCTTTTAGACTATGGTTTGGAAGGCGTTTCGAGGAACTGGAAATTGAGGGCGTTTTGCGGCGTTTTCCCGATTGGAGGCAATGTTTAGGCACAAAAAAACCGCCCCTGGGAATGGACGGTTATCGTTGGAATGGCTGCCCCGGTAGGATTCGAACCTACGACCAAGTGATTAACAGTCACCTGCTCTACCACTGAGCTACAGGGCAACGATGGGGGAGGAAGAAGTCGCTTTGTTAGAGCCTTGTCAACCCTTTGGTGAAGCTTTTTTTAGAAATGTGTGATTAAGCGAAACTTTTGATTGATTTCCGAGGACTGCCCCTTACGTTACTCGGCTTCTCACATTGGCGCGATGCCTTTGAGATGTCGGATTTCACTAAAATGAAACAGCTTACAATTAACGCTTCCTCCCGTAAAAACGGCGGATCTGCCCATTCCGGACGTCTGCGCCTGGAAGGCAAGGTCCCAGCTGTAGCCTATGGTAAAACAAGAGAGCCTTCGAAGCTTTCCGTCGACGTAAGAGAATTGCGTGTGCTATTGAAGGCGATTGGAAACAACGCTCCTGTAGTCCAGCTCGTAGAAGATAACAGCAAACCGCGCACTTCTATTATTCAAGAAGTACAGCGTCACGCGATCAAGGACACCTATATCCATGTCGATTTTCGTCAAGTCGCCGATGACGAAGTGGTAGTCCTCGATATTCCGGTTCATCCTAGTGGAAAAGCGACCGGCGTGAAGAACGATGGCGGCACTTTGGAAACAGTGGCTCACAAAGTCTCGGTTCGTTGTTTGCCGAAGGATATCCCTGATTTTATCGAAGTCGACGTGACGGAATTGGCGGTCGGCGACCTCATCCACATCAAAGAGCTGCCTGCTCTCGAAGGCGTAGGATATCTGGATCATGCTGAGCAGCCAGTATTCACAGTCATCATGTAGGGTACACCTCTCTCCGCGAGCCCTGGCAATCGCTAGCGGCTCGTTTTTTTGTTCTTTTCAATCTTCCCAACCGTTTCTTCCATGAGCTATCGGCTAATCGTCGGTCTCGGAAATCCTGGTAGCGAGTACGACAGTACCCGTCACAATATCGGATTTCGCATTATCGATGCCTTCGCCGCAAAATGCGGTGCCAGCGAATGGACGAAGCAACGCAATCTCAAAGGCGATCTTTCCCAACTTCTGTTGGAAGATGGCTGCAAGCTGCATTTGCTGAAACCCAGGACGTTTATGAACGAAAGCGGGGTCAGCATTCAGAAAGTTTGCAGCTATTATAGAGTACCGCCTGAAGAAACGCTGATTATCCATGACGATATCAACCTTGATGTTGGCGTAGCGAAGGTCAGTGAACGCGGTGGATCCGGCGGTCATAACGGCCTGGCGGATATTATCGCTCGGATTAAGCCCACCTTTACGCGTCTTCGAGTCGGCATCGGCCAGAAAACGCATAAAGAGATGGATCTTGCTGATTACGTGCTTGGGAAATTCAGTCAAGAAGACCAGATTTCGATAAACGCCTCGATGGACTATCACTTGGACTGCCTAGAACGGCTGATCCGAGACGGAACGGAAAAGGCAATGAATCACATAAACTGTAAAACGAAAAACATAGAAGATGGCCAACTATAAGGCAACATTCATTCTCGATACGCGTGGACGCGAAGAGAGTGTCGACGAACTCGTCGGCAGCCTCAAGGGCGAGCTCGAGAAAGTGGGCGCAGAAGTGTCCAAAACTGCTGACATCGGCAAGCAAGACTTTGCTCGCGCAGCGGACCGTCGCTACGTGTCTGGAGTTTACGCTCAATATATGATCAGCGGCGACGCTACTCTTCCAGGCAAGATCGACGAAACTCTTCGCTTGAATAAGTTGGTATCGCATAAGATCATTCAGCGCGTTTAATCGCGCTAGAATCCTCGACCCAGCAAAGATCCAATGCCGAATTTCAACAAAGTTTTCCTAATGGGCAATCTGACGCGCGATCCTGAATTGCGCGCCACCCCTTCGGGCACGGCTGTGTGCCAATTCGGTCTTGCGGTCAATCGCGTGTACAACAACTCCAATGGCGAGCGTCAGGAAGAAACGACTTTTGTGGACGTGGAAGCCTGGGGACGCCAAGCTGAGACGGTTTCCAAATACGTTTCCAAAGGGCATCCACTATTCGTGGAAGGCCGTTTGAAGCTGGACTCCTGGGAGAACAAGGAAGGCGAGAAGCGCAGCAAGATGAAAGTTGTCTTGGAAAACATGCAGCTTATCAGCCAGAAGGGCGAAGGCGGCGGTGGTAGTTTCAACCCGTCGCAATCCGTCCCTCAGCAGCGTTCCGAAAGCGGTTCTGCTGCCCCGACGCCTGCGTCTTCTCAGAAAAGCGAAGATATCGAGGAAGACGTTCCTTTCTAATAAACCTCTCATCAATTACATTTTTTAAAACATACCAAGGCCATGGCTACTAGCGAAGTTCTACTCATCCAACCCGTCGAATCATTGGGCGCGGAAGGCGATCAGGTTCAGGTAAAAGCGGGTTTTGCTCGCAATTTCCTTTACCCGCAAAAAATGGCGGTTCCCGTTACTCGGGGAAATCGCAAGCAAATCGAAGCGCTGAAGGCGCGTCGCGCGGAGCGCGAAGCTAAGAATCTCGAAGATGCGAGAGCTCAAGCGACTAAGATTGCCTCGACGCATTTCGCGATTGCCGTAAAGACTGGCGATTCCGGAAAGATGTTCGGCGCGGTTACCGCGATCAATATTCACGAGAAGCTTGTGGAAGCCGGATTCGATGCAATGGTGCGCAAGCAAGTCCAGCTCGAGGCTCCTATTAAGGAATTGGGCCAACACACGGTATCCATCAAGGTTTACCAAGATGTCGAAGCTGAATTGAAATTCGACGTCGTGTCCGAGAATCCAATCGTAGAAGAAGAAGCTGCCTCCAAAAAAGAGGAAGCGCCTGCTTCTGAAGTCTGATTGAGAACCGAGAGGCTTATAAACGGTCATGCCGGCTAAGCCTGCGAGTTCCAATCTCAACGCTCCCGTAGATCTAGCGACTGCGGGGCGTACTTTACCGCATAGTTTGGATGCGGAAAAAGGGTTGCTTGCGGCTTGTCTGATCGATCCCGCGGAAGTGATTTCCCGGTGTATGGCTCAGAAGCTGCCGAATGATGCCTTCTATAGTCCTGCCCATCAAACGATTTACGCGACCTGCGTTGAGGTTTTCGAAGAGAAATCGATTCTCGATGCCAAGGTTCTTGCGGAAGAGCTGAACAATCGTGGCCAGCTCGCTGATGTGGGCGGACCGGTTTATTTAGTCGAACTGGCGACGCAGATCGAAACGACAGCTCACGCAAATTACTTTCTCGACGTTGTGCGAGAGAAATACCTGTTGCGCCGTCTTATCCATACGGCGACCAAAACGGTTAAAAACTGTTTCGAGCCCCAGCTCGATGGTGGTTTGGAGAATTTCATCGACGATATCGAGAAAGAGATCTTCGCAATCAGCGATGATCGAGTAGCCGATACGTCGCAGCCGATTAAGAAATCAGTCGACGATGCGGTGAAGCTCGTTCAAAAGCTGATCGCCGGTCGCGGTGAGCTGGCTGGCTTGTCGTCGGGTTTCGTGGATCTTGATAAGATGACCTTCGGGCTGCATGGGCAGGAAATGATAATCTTAGCGGCTCGGCCCTCTATGGGAAAGACGAGTTTGGCGATGAATATAGCCGAAGCGGTTGCCTTGCCAGAAAAGCCGGGGGCGGACGGTGCAGGGGTTTTGATTTTCAGTTTGGAAATGAGTGCCGAGCAATTGGCGATGCGTTTACTGACAAGCCGCGCCAAAGTGAGCTCTCAGCGCTTACGAGAAGGATTTGTTAACAAAGAAGAGCAGCAGGCTCTCGCCCAGGCGGCAAAGGAGCTGAAGAATGCCCGCATGTGGATCGACGATTCGGGTCAGGTAACGATCAATCAACTCCGCGCTAAGGCTCGACGAATTTGGGCGCGTAACGATAAAATGGGGTTGATCGTGATCGATTATTTGCAGCTCCTTGCTGGTACGGACCCCAAAATTCAACGCGAACAACAGATTTCTGAAATATCGCGTGGATTAAAAACACTCGCTAAGGAACTCAACGTTCCCGTTATTGTTCTAAGTCAGCTTAACCGTGACTCAGAAAAAGAAAAACGACAACCGAAACTCTCAGACCTCCGTGAATCAGGCTCTATAGAGCAGGATGCAGACGTGGTTTTGCTGCTTGCTCGACCAAAAGATGTAGGAGATGAGTTTTCAGTTGCAGCTGACACCGCGGACCTAATTATCGCCAAGCAACGTAATGGTCCGGTTGGAGATTTGAAACTTAACTTCCGAAAAGAATATACTCGCTTTGAAAATTACACGGAATAGCTCCGCCAGATTCCTTCTTCTTCCACTTTTGGCTATCGGTCTGTTTTCGGTAGGCTTAGCTCAGGACGTAGGGTCATCGCCTGAAGAACCGCAGCCGCCGAAGATTCGGAGGCTCATCGTTAACTTCACGGGTCTTTCGAATGTGAACGAAGAGGTCGCCCGGGCGAATATGTCGCTTCGCGAAGGAGAGGATTACGATCAGATAGCGATCGACCGCGATATTCGGACGCTTTATCGCACCCAACTGTTCGAGCACATCGAGGTTCGTCTTCAGCCGGTAGGCGAAAAGGAAGTCGATCTTCTATTCGATATTCGCCCGAAGTTTCGCGTCGCGTCGATCAGTTTCGATGGCAATCAGAAATTGCGGGATAATCGTCTAGAGAAGGAGTTAGAAGTATCGGTGAATCACGTTCTCAATGAGCGGAGGGTCAAAGACGGGGCGAAGGCTCTGAAGGATTATTATTTAAAGCGCGGTTTTTCTCAGGCTCGCGTTGAATATGAGATAGACCGTAATCCTGCGACGGGTTTCGGAAATGTGGTCTACAAGATCCGCGAGGGCGGTAAATACAAGATTACCAAGGTCAAATTCGAAGGGAACGAGAACATTTCGAGCCGCAAGCTTCGTCGTAAGATCAAGACGAAGAAAAGAGGGATTTTCTCTTTGTTTACGGGTTCGGGTAAATTCGATGCGGACAAATTCGAAGATGATTTGGAAACGCTGAAAGACGTTTATATGGAAGAGGGGCACCTCGACATTGGAATCGATCAATCGCAGGTGAAATTCTCTTACCCATCGAAACGCCGCATGGTGATCGAAGTGGCCGTTGACGAGGGCAAAGAGTACAGAGTGGGAAGTATTGATTTCGAAGGTAGTGAATTGTATAAGGGAGATATCCTACGCATGATGCTAGCAGTGAAGTCTGGGGATATCTATCGTCCTGAGAGAATCGACGAAGATGTCGATCGTCTGGAAGATTTCTACGGCCAATTCGGCTATATGGAAACGCGGGTTCGCCTCAGCCGTATTCCGAATGTGACGACTGGTAACATGGACATCGTCTACCAGATTTACGAGAGCGAGAAATACCAAGTTGAGTCGATTGAGATAGAAGGAAACACGAAGACGAAAAGCACGGTTGTCATTCGCGAGCTAGCTATGGGCCCGGGCAGTACGTTCGATAGCGTTCGGATGGATGCATCTAAGATGCGACTAGAGAATACCCGTTATTTCGAAGACGTGAATCTTACGCCTCAGACGACGCAGATTCCTGGGCGTCGGGATTTACGTATCACATTTCAAGAAGGGCGTACCGGTAATTTTTCCTTTGGAGCGGGATTCAGTTCTCTTGAAAAAGGTACTTTCTTTATCGAGCTGACCCAGTCGAATTTCGATTTATTGAATTGGCGAGGAGCGTTTCAGGGAGACGGGCAGAAGTTCCGTTTGCGGGCGCAGATCGGTTCGCTTTCGAGTCAAATAATGCTGGCGTTCGAAGAACCGTGGTTGTTCGAAAAGCGTTTGGCTCTGGGCTTCAATATATTCAAGACGGAGAGTAGTCTTTCGGATTTATATTCGGTGGGGCAAGATGGTTTCGACGTCTCGCTTCGCAAGCGCTTGTTCGAGCTGATAGAAGGTCGAGTTTCCTACTCTCTCGTTCAGTACGGTTACTCGGATTTTGGCCCTCAAATCGACGAAACTCAGCGTGCATTATTCGAGGAGAGCAATGGAGACATCTCGAGTGTAAATCTTCTGCTTTTGCGAGACACGCGCGATCGCATTATCAACACGTGGAGTGGTTCGCGTTTCGAATTGGACCTGACTACAGCTGGTGGACCATTGGGTGGTAACTTTCAATATAACAAGATTGAATCGCGTAATGCTATCTATCTTCCGCTGACGCGGTGGCATACGCAGACTATCGAAGTTTTGCTGAGGGCTGGCGTCGTCAAAGAAGCGGGTGACAGTACCTTCGTCCCGTATGAAGAACGATTTTACCTAGGTGGCCCTAACACTTTGCGAGGTTTCGAATTTCGCGATGTTTCGCCAAAAGAAGGTTTTTACGCTCCAGCAGTGGGGCAAGGGCGAGTTCCTTACGAGATTGGAGGCAAGACTTACGGTCTCTTTAGTGCAGAGTACTCGATCGGATTCACTGAGGGATTTCGCGGGGCGATATTCTACGATGGTGGCTTCGTGAACAAGGCTGCTGGAGATTTTAGTTTGAAGCGTGAGATCCAGAGAGACGCTTTTGATGGCCAGCAGGTCGTGCTTGGCTGGAACCAGAGTGGTTGGAACGACAATTTCGGCTTTGGAATCAGAATTTCAGTCATGGGCACGCCTTTACGCCTCGATTATGCCATTCCAATGAGTACATCTGGGTCCACTGATTCGGGAGGAAATGACAATGGTGCTCAATTCAACTTTACATTTGGTGGAAGATTATAGTTTGTAGTGTTCCCAAAATCTTTAATTCTCTATGAAATCTATCAAGTTCTACACTTCCCTCCTAACAATTCTTGCAGTAGCTAGCTTCGGTTCAGCCTCCGCGAAGGCTGAGCTCGTGATTCTCACGATCAGCGTGAACAAGGCTGCAGAGCAATTCTACAAAGTTCAGGATTTCCTCAAAGAACTCCAGTCGAGTCAGGAACAAGCTCAAGAGCGCGTTCAAGCGATCAACGATGAGGGTAAATCTCTGGAGCAAGAGTATACGGAATTGGCAGAACAGGCCAATAGCGATATCTTGACCGAGGAAGCTCGCAACGAAGCGAAGCAAGACGCCGGTATTAAGTACCAGGAGATCGCTCAGAAGCAGAATGAGCTGCGTCAGTTCGCCGAGAACGTGCAACGCCAAATGGCGCAACGCCAGGGCACTCAAATGAGCCTGTTTACCAAGGAAATAATGGAAGTGGTCACCGAGGTATCCAAGGAGCGTGAGGCTTCGCTGGTTCTCGACACGTCGGGCGCATCGCAAAACGGCATGCCAGCGGTTATTTCTTTCGATGCGTCGATTGATATCACCGAGGAAGTTGTAAAGCGTATCAACGCGGATAAGCCAGCCGACGAAGTACCAGCTGCCGAATAGGCTTCAAAAACGATTTTATTGAAGCCCTGCCTTGATTGGCAGGGCTTTTTCGTATCCAAATCAACTGGAGTTCCGGTGGAATTGCCCTTTTGTGGGATGCGAATGGCTAAAAAGAGTAATCAGTTAATCGCTCCCTGCATTCTACCGGGCAAATCTCGTAAATAAGATAAGTGATATGCGAATCGAGTTAAGCATAGATGAAATTAGAGACAGATCGTCGGTCGTTGAAGAAGTCGGAACATTTCTAGGCAGTTCGGTTTCTGGCATAGCGACTCTAAAGGAATCGCAAGCGGGTGATCTATCGTTTTTGAGTCTCGCCAAATACTCTGGCGATTTGGCGGATTGCGCTGCGTCGGTTGTTTTCGTTCCGGAGGATTGCGAGGTCGCTCCGAGCGAAAATCAGTTATTCTTGAAAGTTAAACACCCGAGCCTATCGCTTGCACACGCTTGCGAATCGATTGCTCAATTACTTTGGCCAAAGAAGGCGGGAGGCATTCATGCTTCTGCGATAGTATCCGATTCGGCGGAAATCCACGAAACCGCTTTTATCGGTCCGTTCTGTGTAATCGGGGAAAATTCGAGCGTGGGCGCTGGAACGCAAATTCACTCTGGAACGGTGATCGAACAAGCGTCGAGAATTGGGGCGGATTGTTGGTTAGCTTCCAATATAAGCGTGGGGCGGGATTCTCGAATCGGCGATAGGGTTCGAATTCATTCAGGTGTGGTGATCGGAGCTGATGGGTTTGGCTACGAATTCAATGGATCCTTTCATGAGAAAGTACCCCAATTGGGTTGGGTGGAGATCGATTCGGATGTAGAAATCGGAGCGAATACGGCTATCGATCGTGGACGTCTAGGACCGACGACTATCGGAGAGGGATCGAAAATCGATAATCATGTGCAAATCGGACATAATGTAAAAATCGGTAAGCATTGTATCCTTTGCGCACAGGTCGGTATTGCCGGCAGTACTAACATCGAAGATTTCGTGGTATTTGGAGGACGTGCGGGAGCTTCCGGGCATTTGACGATTGGGAAAGGGGCGAAGCTGGCGGGTTGTTCGGCGGCATTTAACGATATAGAGCCTGGCAGCGTGAGTGGTGGGACGCCTGCGATTTCGTTGAACGCTTTTCAGCGAATAACGGTCGTGCAGAGAAAATTGCCTGATCTCTTCAAACGCGTTCAACGGTTGGAGTCGCAAATAGCAAAAGATGTCTGATACAGGCTGTTTAAATCAATAGCTTGTCTAAGAATTTTTACTACTTTGGAAACCATTTTGATTGAACTGTGTCAAAACTGCCAAATATGCAAATTAGTTTGAAACCTATGAAAATTATTCGCAACGCGTTCATCTCGCTTTTATCTCTTGGATTCGGCTCGCTAATGTATGGTGAAGAGTCGATAGCGGATCTTGTTAAAATAGATTTGGAACCTTTGGACCGTAGTTTGAATGGAGGCGTAGTCAGTTATTCCGAATCGCTTGCGGCAACGCGTCCAGCGGTGGTTAATATCGCATCGACAATGACCGTGAAATCGGGAGGAGCCCCGTCTAATGATCCTTTTTGGCGCTTCTTTGGAGAAGGGCAGCCGCAGCAGAGGGAGCGTGAGGTTCAAGGTCAGGGATCGGGAGTGATAATTTCTGAAAATGGTTACATTCTCACGAATCACCACGTGGTGGAAAACTCCAATGAAGTAACCGTTAGCTTGCAAGATGGGCGTACCCTCGACGCGGTTGTCGTGGGGACGGATCCTCAAACTGACGTTGCGGTGCTTAAAGTCGAAAGCGAAGAATCGCTTCCGTTCGCCCGGCTCGCTGATAGCGAGCAAATCGAAGTAGGCGATGTCGTGTTTGCGATCGGGAATCCGCTCGGAGTTGGACAAACGGTGACGATGGGAATCGTTTCGGCGAAGGGCCGTGACGGCTTGAATATGATTCGAGGCGGTTTCGAGAATTTTATTCAAACTGACGCATCCATCAATCAGGGCAATTCGGGCGGCGCTTTGGTTGACGCCACCGGGCGCCTTATTGGAATCAATACTATGATCCTAACGGATGGTCGCAGCTCTGGCAATATCGGTATTGGGTTTGCCATTCCAACTTCATTGGCCCATAGCGTGATGGTTGACTTGGTCGAGAAGGGAGCCGTTTCTCGAGGGTTTCTAGGGGTTGGTATTCAAGACCTGGATTCGGAACTAGCCGAATTGATGGGGTTTGGCGATGTGAAAGGCGTTTTGATTACGAGTGTCTCTCCTGATTCTCCCGCAGATGAAGCGGGACTGAAACTGGATGATGTTGTCATTAAAGTAGGCGAACGGGAAGTGGACTCAAGCAATGGCTTAAAGCTTCTGGTTGCGGCCGAAGATCCAGGTAGCACTGTTGAATTGACGGTTTACCGAGAAGATCGCTATTTCAAAACGGATGTCATTCTTGGCGAGCGTCCGAGCAATCGAGAGTTATTCCTTGGTCAGACGAGCGACCCCAACTTATTGGAAGGCGTGGAGGCGGAACCGCTGAATGATGATTTACGGAAAAAATATCGTTTCGGAGATGAAGTGGAAAGCGGACTTGTGATCACGAGCGTTTCGCAGGATAGTCCCTACGCCCGCCAGCTCGTTGAGGGAATGGTGATCGAGAAGATTAAGGGCGAAGTCGTGTACACTGTGAGAGAGGCCAAGAAGCTACTTGAGTCTGGAACGAAAGTTGCCCTCTTCGTATACGTGCAAGGGTTTTATCGATACATGGCGCTCGAAGTCGAATAGGTTCGATCGTTGCCAAATTAGATCTCCTCAACTTGTAGCAACCTGGCTTCGGTTTTTGACGAATTCAAGAATGCCGACATCGTTGTCCAGGTTCGCCCAAACAACTCGTAGGAATTCAGCCGGGTGGATGTCGTGCGTCTGGAGGAAAAGCCTGTCGCCACCGCAGCAATACATGGTTTCTTGAGGGAGTTGGCCGAGAAGTTTGCCTCGGGCCTTCGGGAGAATGCGAGGAAGCCAAACGATTCCGTCGAGAGTCTCGCTCTTCCCAGGGAGGTCGGCCGATGAGATTAGCTCGGTTGAGGCGACGCTTTTTTGTATGTGAATGAAGTACTCTCGGCGAACTTGCTCGATGGATTGAGCGATTTCGTAGGAGGGGTCGTCGTGGTGAGTCAGGTCTTCGGCGTAGTCGAAGAAATCCTGTGCCCGCCAGCCATTCGCTGCGATGAAAGCGCTTTCGTCTGGGCTGAAGTAGCTATCTTTGTCGCGGTTTCCTTGGTTGTAGAGCGATACGGCTTTATCGTACAACTTCTTGAACGTCTCTTGGTAATCGTATTGGTGCATGTTCTGAATGTGACTAATGACAGCTTTTTAAGATTGCGAAAAGGATTTCAGGCTTTCGAAGCTTAACTGTCTAGAACTATTTCGATAAGCGGAAATCGACTTGGCGCTTGAAGCGATCGACTCGATGGACAAACACGTTGATCTTCTGGCCTACAGCATATTTTTTGCGTGTGCGGCGGCCTTCGAGGGCCGTGCCGGAATTGTTTACGTTATAAAGGTCGTCTTTCAATGTGGAAATATGGACCATGCCAAACGCATTCGACTCGACAAGCTCGATAAACATTCCGTGATTTCGCACCTCGGTAATGACTGCTTGAAAACGTGTTTTCTTGGGTTTCTCCAGTTCTCTTTCGAAGAATTCCAGGAGCTTGACCTTTACTGATTCGCGTTCGGCTTCGGTGCTATTGACTTCCGTGTGGCTAAGGTGCTCGGCGAGAGTTTTGGCACGAGAAATGTTGTAGCGGGGAGTGCCTCCATGAAGCTCTTTTCGGCCTTTGAACTTTACGAGGAAGAAGTCGAAAACTCGATGTACAGCGAGATCGGCGTATCGACGAATCGGCGACGTGAAGTGACAATAGTCACGTTTGTGAAGTCCGTAGTGGCCGTCTGGAGTCGATCGGTAGCAGGCTTTTTTGAGTGAACGGAGCAGTTGCGATTTGAGGATATGTCCTTGTGGATGCTCCTCCAAAATCTTGATCAGCTTATTGACCTCCGAACGTACGTTTAGGTTGGCGACAGTGATGCCGAATGTTGCGAGGAATTCGCGCAAGTCATTGAGGCGTTCTTCGTCCGGCTCTTCGTGAACACGATAGATACAGGGCAGCTTGGCTTCGCGTATGGCCTTGGCCACGGCTTCGTTGGCAGCGAGCATATACTCTTCGATCAACTGGTGACTCTCGTCGTTGATTACTTTTTCCAGTCGATCGGCGTAGCCTTTTTCGTCGACGAAGATTTTGGTCTCTTGCATGTCCAGGTTTAGGCTGCCTGATTGCATGCGATCGGCACGCATCTTGGAGGCGAATGACCAAAGCGTCCGAATGGAGGATTGAAGTTTGGAGAGCTCTTTATCGTTCAGTTCGGCCATTGGACGACCCGTTGAGCCCGTTTGATGGGAGGGGGGGAGTTTGAGTGATCGAGAGACTTCCAAGTCGTCATTGAAGAGCAGCGTATAGGCTTGCTTGTAGGTGAGGCGCTTGTTGCTACGGATGACTGTATTGGCGAAATCGATATCCTTGATTTTGCCTTCTTTCGTGAATGTTAGAAAGACTGCTTTGGTTATTCGGTCGACATCTTCTTTCAGGCTGCAGATGCCGTTCGATAGGGTGCGCGGAAGCATTGGGATGACCGTGCCGACAAGGTAGGACGAGTTTCCGCGTTTGTGCGCTTCTTGGTCCAAGGCTCCGTTGGGTTGTACGTATGCTCCGACATCCGCTATGTGGATACCGATTCTAGTGAGTCCGCCTTTGAGCGTTTCCATTGAAAGGGCATCGTCGAAGTCCTTGGCATCATCGGGATCGATGGTAAAGGTGAATACGTCTCGTAGATCTTCTCGTCCCTCTAGTTGTTTTTTTTGGACTTCGGCTGGAATGGCCTTGGCCGCTTTGATTACCTTGCTAGGAAATTCCGGGTTGAGCTCGTATTTGTGGAGAATTGACATGAGCTCGGCTTGCGGCTCGTGCGTGGCTCCGAGGTTGAGAATGATCTCGCCCTCTGGGTTTACGTGCTTTTGCTCCCATTCGTGGAGTTTGACGACTACTTTGCTACCCACGGTGGGGAGCGGCTTAGTCTTGGAATCAGCGGGATCAGGAACATAGATGTCGTGGATGATTCTGGGGTCGTCGGGAACGACGTAGTAGAAGAAACGCGTTTTCTGGAGGTTTCCAACAATGGTATCTCTCGCTCTTTTTTGAATACGAATGACGCGGCCCCGTTTGCGGTCCGGGTAGAGCAGGGGTTTGGGCTTCCCCTTGGCTCTTACATCGCGTTTCGGTCGATTGATTTCGTCGTAGAGACGTATGACGACTTGGTCGCCATGCATGGAAACGCCAGTGTCGGCGGCATCGATCTCGATTGGTTCGACGCGCACTGTTCCAGGATTATTGTCGGGAATCACAAAACCGGATCCTTTTTGACGGAATCGTATGGAGCCTGTAAGGAGATCGGCGTCTTTGGGGATGCAGTAGCGGTCGCCCTTGATGATGACTAGTTCGCCTTTACTGAGCAAATTGCGGAGTTCGAAATCTAGTTTGCGGCGATCTTTTTTAAAGAGGCCGAGCGATTTCGAAAGGGCGTTCTTGCTGAGAGGGATATAGTCCCCATTTTGCATTAGCCCGATGATTTGTTCTCTGAGTTTCATTTATTTGCTGTAGAGTGGATTTTCATTGGATTCATCGTCGGAAATAGTAAAGGTCGGAGAGGATGAAAATAGTTCATGCGGCAAGCGAAATGTTTCCCTGTTTGAAGACCGGGGGACTTGCGGACGTTACCGGAGCGCTTTGCAAGTCTCTGTCTAGTTTTGGTCACGACGTCTCGATCTTTATTCCCGGATACCGCAAGCTATTGGAGTCTGCGGAATTCAAAAAAGCGAAGCTCAAAGTAGTACTTCAGATAGAGCTCGGAGACGATTTCCTGCGGGGAGAGGTTTATGCTCTGCCAATAGGCAAACGGCAAACGATGTACGTGATACGACGTGACGAGTTTTTCGATCGCTCGAACGCTTATGGGGCATCGAATCGCGATTACGATGACAATGATCGCCGATTTATTTGGTTTTGCAAGGCAATTGTCGAAGCCATGCATGTTCTTGAGATAAAAGCGGATATTCTGCACTGTCATGATTGGCAGACTGGCTTGGTGCCGCTTTTCTTGAGAATGGTCGAGCAGGAGCGGGGAGCGTCGTTGGCGCTAAAGACCTTTTTCTCGATTCACAATCTTGCATTTCAGGGGCTGTTTCCGAACCGTTCGTTCAAATACACGAATTTGCCTGAGGAATTTAACGAGCTGGATGGTATCGAGTTTTACGAACAGATCAGCATGATTAAAGGGGGCATTTTCTTTGCCGATAAGATCATGACGGTGAGTCCCAATTATGCTCGAGAAATATTGACTCCAGATTTTGGATTCGGGATGGAGGGCGCGTTGACGAAACGTGAAGAGGATTTGGTGGGGATCGCCAATGGAATTGATACGGACGTATGGGATCCGAGAACCGATTCGCATTTGCCGGCGAATTACTCTGCTAAAAATCTCAGTGGGAAAGCTCTATGCCGAAAGGCGCTTCTGAAAGAAACCGGACTTACGGATACGGATAAGCCGGTCTATGGCATGGTTTGTCGTTTAACCGAACAGAAGGGCGTAGATTCGTTGTTAAAGCGAATGAACTTCTTCATCAAAAATGACTGCCGTCTCGTTATCCTGGGTACAGGTGATCCTGGTTATGAGCGCAGTTTGAAGCGCTGGGCGAAATCGCATCCCGATAGAGTGGGAGTATGCATGCGATTAGATGAGCGGATGTCTCACCTGGTTGAGGCAGGTTCTGATTATTTCTTGATGCCGTCTGTATTCGAGCCGTGCGGATTGAATCAAATGTACAGTCAGCGTTATGGCACTTTGCCTTTGGTCTCCAACGTGGGAGGGTTGTATGATACGGTGATCGATTTTCGCGATGACGAAGAAGCGGGTACCGGAATGCGATTCGAGCCGACTGAAGCGGGTTTTAAGGAGGCTCTAAAAGTGTCTTTGGCATTGTTTTCGGATAAGGCGTCATATGAAAAGGCGCAGGCGAATGGCATGAATCGAGATTTTTCGTGGTCGAATGTTGCGAAGGGGTACGAGGATTTGTACGCTGAGTCGATTTGATCGGATCTTGCAGTTTGTTGAACATTCTGGCTTGGCGAAATCTTTGGAAAATCCTAGCTTGAACTAATGGCTGAATTCGAAAAAGCGTCGACGCTAGCATGTTCTGCTGAAGATCTGTTCGATTGGCATGCGAGGGATGGTGCTTTCGAGCGATTGATTCCGCCTTGGAGATCGATTCAAATCGTTTCGAGAAAAGGAGGTATCGAAACGGGTGCAGAGATCGAGACGCGTTTAAGGCAATTCGGGATGTATCGTGATTGGATTGCTCGAATAGAGGATTGCGAACTAGGTCGTGGGTTTAGAGATACGCAGGTCGATGGCCCTTTCGCTTCTTGGAGTCACCAGCATACGTTTGAGGAGCAGGGGATCGATACTTGCCGCTTGATCGATTCGATCGACTATGAATTGCCTGCTGGCACTTTGGGCAGATTGGTCGCCGGCGGTTATGTTAAGCGGGAGTTGAATCGGCTTTTTAGATATCGACACGCTATTACGAAAAGCGATTTGTCGGTCTGGAGTCGTTACCGGAGTCAGCCTCGATTGAGGATTCTGATTTCGGGAGGGTATGGGTTCATCGGTAGTCGTTTGACGGCGTTATTGCGGGCTCAGGGAAATGAAGTTCGGGTATTGTCTAGAAATCCTCAAGAGGGAGATATTAGTTGGGATCCAGCAATGGGCTCGATCGATTCCGCGGAACTAGAGGGATTTGATGTGGTGATGCATTTGGCGGGCAAGAATCTCGCGGATGGTCGATGGAGCGAACAGGGAAAGTGCGAGCTTTGGAAGAGTCGGGTCGATGCGGGATATTTGTTGGTCGAGGCCTTGAAGCGCGTTCGGAATCCGCCGCGCGTATTTGTCTGCGCATCCGGGGTCGGATTCTATGGAGAAAGCGGAGAATCTGTGGCAAGCGAGTCGACTGGGAGAGGCGAAGGGTTTTTAGCGGAACTATGCGAAGCGTGGGAAGGGGTTGCTCGAGCTGCTGAGGCGTTTGCGGAACGAACGCTCATTTTGAGAACGGGGGTGGTCGTTGACGGCGTTGATGGAGCAATGTCTCGGATGTTGCTGCCGTTTAGTTTGGGCTTAGGTGGACGATTGGGAAGTGGACGTCAATGGATGCCTTGGATTGCGCTGGAGGATTGGGTGACGGCGACTTATCAGCTTATTCGGGGTGACGGTTCGGGAGTGTATAACTTGGTCGCTCCGGAGCCATGTCGTAATGCGGGTTTTACGAAAGCGCTGGGGACGACCTTAGGACGACCTACGCTCCTGCCGGTTCCGGCTGGAGCGCTTTCCTTGATTCTCGGTGAATTCGCTCGGGAAGCGTTGTTGTCGAGTTGTCGCGCCCACCCACAGCGTTTGTTGGATGACGGTTATCGATTCAAGTATCCAGAAATCGGGGAAGCACTTTCGTTTTGTTTGGGTAGATGACTCTCGCTTGGATTGAATGAACCGAGGAGTTGCTGTGAATTGCCCCGCTTTACAAGGATTGACTCTTAATGTGTTAAGGGATTGAATTGAAGGACTATGGCGAAATTATACCCGAATATAACTGCGGCAATTGGGAATACTCCACTTGTTAAGTTGAATGCTCTGGCTAAAGGTCTTGAAGCTGAGGTCTATGTTAAGTGCGAATATTTCAATCCGCTTTCGAGCGTTAAGGATCGTATCGGTATCGCGATGATCGAGGCGGCGGAAAAAGACGGAAAGCTCTCTTCGGATGGAGTCATCATCGAACCGACTTCGGGCAATACCGGAATAGCGTTGGCGTTTATCGCGGCTGCGAAAGGATATCGTCTCATTTTGACAATGCCGGAAACCATGTCGATGGAACGTCGAGTTTTGCTGAATATGCTCGGAGCCGAATTGGTGCTCACTCCGGGGCCGAAAGGCATGCCAGGCGCGATCGCCAGAGCTCAAGAATTGATGGTGGATATCGGCGACAAGGCATTCATGCCCCAGCAATTCGAAAATCCGGCAAATCCTGAAGTCCACCGCCGCACGACAGCGGAAGAAATTTGGGATGCGACCGAAGGAAAGATCGATGCGTTTGTGGCGGGCGTTGGCACCGGCGGGACGATCACGGGCGTTTCGGAGGTAATTAAGAGTCGCACGGATTTGATGACGGTAGCCGTTGAGCCTATCAATAGCCCGGTGATCTCGGGGGGCAATCCAGGTCCGCACAAGATTCAGGGCATTGGGGCTGGTTTTATTCCAAAGAATTGCAATACGGGAATTATAGACGATGTTATCAAAGTCGAAAACGATGATGCATTCGCAACCGCCCAGAAGGCAGCATTACTTGATGGCTTAGGGGTAGGAATTTCTTCCGGAGCGACGATTTGGGCCGCGTTGGAATTGGCCAAACGCCCTGAGATGGCTGGTAAGCGAATCGTTACGATAGCAGCGAGTAGCAGTGAGCGTTACATCAGCACTCCTCTTGGTGAAGCGGCTAGAAATGCTGCGAACGCTGCGGTCGCTTCTTAGGGGCTGATCGTTTAATCTCTAATTGTAGAGGTAGGGAATTTCCTGCCTCTACGGTTTTACTTTATTGTATGGGGATTGGTATTCAAATCTCTCTCGAATGATTCGAGTCGCTCCTTGGAGGGGGGGGGCGTGAATCGGCTGACGATAGCGAAGACGGCTGTATTGACGACGAAGCCAGAGAATCCGATGTCGAATAGACCGCTTAAGGTTCCGGTCAATCCCTTTACGGATGCAGTTAATCCATCGCTCAATATTAGTTGGGGAAATGGGGTGAAGAGGAAGACAAAGAGAATGCCGCTCGTTATTCCGCAGATCGCTCCGGTTTGGGAACCTCTTCTAAAAAAGAGCGCATCCAGGGCCAGAGGCAATAGCTGACAAGAGAATGCCATGGCCACGAACATGAGTTGGGCGATTAAGGCGATCGGTTTAAAATTAGGATCTTGTTCGCCGAGGTTTACGAGCCAAAGAGCTAGTAGCGTAGCGACTACGATCACGCCCCGACCGAACCAAGCGCGTTCTCGTTCTCCTGCCCTTGGTCGAACAAATCGATCGTAGACATCGCGGGTCAATACGGCGCTGAGCGCGTGTAGATTGCTGTCGGCAGTGCTCATCGAGGCGGCCATGATTGCGACGAGTATTAAGGAAACAAATACAACACCTAAGGTCGGACCTAACAGTAATGGCACGTGTTCTTGCAGCATGGCTACGACCACTTGATCGAATCCACCCGCTTGAGAACCGATTGCCGGGTGAGGCATTAACGCGCCGTTCTCAACGCTAGGCGGATACAAGACGCGGGCTCCTAGTCCGACCAACATGACACCGAAAAGGAAGCAAGAGGGAAGCAGCGTCGAAAAAATAATCGCGCTTCGCTTCAAGGTCTTGGGGGAACTCGCCGCGTAGTAACGCATCCATTGACCCGGCTGGATCATAGTGGATAGGGATGCGAATATGCATAGGGTCATCAATTTCCACGGTGACCAAATTCCTGAGGGTCCCGGCACGGATAGGGCTGCGGAGGGGAGTGCCGCGACTTGATCGAAGAAGGAGCTCGGACCTCCCATGGCCATGACCGTTGCCGTTCCCGCTACCAGCATGCCGGAGAGGAGCAGGATACCCTGAACGACGTCGGTCCAGGCAACGGACCTCATTCCTCCAATAAGAACGTAGAGCATCGTTAGTATGGAGAGGGCGATGGTTCCCATTTCGAAAATGCCAATCTCTTGTCCGAGGAAGATTATGCTTTCCGTATCGGGAAACATGCGTTGGGCCAGATAGCCGCCCGCCTTAATTTGCATCACGATATAAGGGATCACGTAGAGAAAGCCGACCAGAGCGATAAGCGAACGAAGCAAGCCGGAATTGCCGTAGCAGTCGGTCACTAAATCGGCGGGCGTAATGTATCCGCGGGTGCGACCAATCCGCCAGATGCGCGAGCCCAAAATATAGATGGCTGCTCCAGAAAGGGGGAGGTTGAGAGTGAAAAACAAGAAAGAGACGCCATCTTTATATATGAGTCCAGGGATCCCAAGCATCGCGGCGCTTGAGAACATCGTAGCCATTATGGTTAAGGAGGTCACTAGCACTCCTTGTTCTCGGCCGGCCAGGTAATAGTCTTCCTCCGAGGTTTTGCTCTTGAGGTAGCCGATTATTCCGAAGGCCAGCAGCATGACCATGTAGAGTGTGAGAACGACATGCGGAGTGATCCCCATGTCGAGGGCTGCGAGGAGGTCGAAGGAACTCATTCTAAAAGGTCCCTCCAGATTGTTCGATACGCGGTGATTACCACTCCGGCCTCTACGACGAACCAGAATACGGCCCAAGCGTAGAGAGCTGGAACGCCGGCGAGCGTTCCTCCAGCAGCCGCGAAATCATTGATCAAATAAAGCCCCGGCCCCGGTCCCATTATCAATGCAAAGAGAAAAATAGCGCTGAGTATCCATTTAAGCTTTGGGTATGGGGGTGGCTGCTGTTCTTCGATCATATGGGTAGGCCTGGAGTTTGTCTTATTCGGTACGGGTTTCCAATACCCCGCTGCCGCTTCGGCAGGCGGCGAAGTCGAGGGCGTTCCCCGAGGATCCCTTATTGATTCTGCTCTGGAGAATAATGGCCAGATCAATATTTATTCCCTTTGGTTAAATTCCTCGAAGCTTATCGTAGATCCCGAGCCTGTCGGAGGGTTTCGTTTTCGGCTTTGGTCGCGGCCGATCTTCAAGCGGCCATACTGAACGCTGCAATCGTTCAGATATTTTGAGAAAAATGATCGCTCGAAGATCGGTCGCTACCTTTGGAATGTCCCGGGGCTTGGGCCGGGGATACTTTATTACGGTTTGGTCGATTTTCTACATTGAGTTGATTTTAATGATGTATTTATTGCAGAATTTTTGGATATATGAAATAGTGCAATGAATTCATTAGTATTGGGTAGAATGTATCAGACACGTGCAGATTTGAGTGGGGAAGAAGTTTCCATATCAGTTTATGATGTTGATAATCAAATTCTTAGTGATTCAGTAAACTGTCATGATCGTCATGAAATCCTTCTTGTGACGAATGGGTCTGGGAGTTGGCGGATGGGCGAACTTGAAGGAGTTTTTGGGCCGGGTTTTTTGAGTTATATCCCAGCAGGCACATTGCACGCGTTTCATTCGAATGAAGGAGGAGCTGGGGGGCGAGTATCGTTAATCGCATTGCATTTCCCAAGGGAGGCTTTGCCGGAGGAGTTTTTGAACCTTCGAGAGGCGACGGTGGTTCGGGAGTTCTTCGAACGAGTGGGAATGGGGGCGATGGTTCACGTGCGCGAGTTCGATCGAATTCGGGCGCGCTTGAGGACGATTTTAGGATCGAAGGGCATGTTGAGAATTGCTCGAACGCATGCCTTATTCGACCTCATGGCTCAATTAGATGGTTGGCAAGTTAATGATGGTCAATATTTAAGCGTTCGTGAGCGAGTGGATCGAGCACGGTTGCGCGCTATTTATCATTATATTGAATGGCATTTTAAGGAAGCTGTATCCCGAAGCGATGTGGCGGCATTGGTTGAAATGGAAGCGAACTCGTTTTCGCGTTTTTTCAGTAGGGCAAGCGGTCAGACGTTTTGCGATTATTTGGCGGTAATTAGGGTACGTCATGCGGCGACGCTGCTAGGATTGCGGCGGGGTATTTCGATTGCTCGAATCGCCCGGGAAAGCGGCTTTCGAAATCTGAGCGTATTCAATCGGCAGTTTCGAAAACGCTTGGGGGTAACGCCCGCTGCTTATCGAAAGCAGCAAGATTCCGAATCGCTCTTGGTTTAGCTGGCGTGGCTTATTTTTCGATTTCTAATTGCGTGAGGCCTGGGGGCTTCAGATCGTGATGCTTCTCAATTAGAAATCATTTAGATAAAATGAGTAAGTCATTATTCGAAAAAGTATGGGATGCCCACGCTGTTAAGACCTTGTCGAACGGCCAAACGCAATTGTTGATCGGAACTCACCTCATTCATGAAGTGACGAGCCCGCAAGCCTTTGGCATGTTGCGCGATCTCAATTTGAAAGTGGCTTATCCCCACAGAACATTCGCTACGGTGGATCATATTGTTCCGACGGACACGCGCCTGGAGCCGTTTGCGGATCCTTTGGCTGATGCGATGATTCGCGAGCTTCGCACGAATTGCGAAGAGACAGGGGTTACCTTCTTCGATTTGCCAAGCGGCAAGCAGGGTATCGTCCACGTCGTGGGGCCTGAGCAAGGGATTACCCAACCGGGAACGACGATCGCTTGCGGCGATTCGCATACGTCGACTCACGGAGCGTTTGGAGCGATCGCTTTAGGAATCGGTACGACGCAGATCCGCGATTTGCTGGCCACGCAGACGATGGCATTGGCGAAGTTGAAAGTTCGTCGAATCAATGTGACCGGTAAGCTTCGTCCAGGCGTTTACGCCAAGGATGTTATCTTGCACATCATTCGCCAGCTAGGCGTTAAGGGAGGAACTGGTTACGCTTACGAGTATGCAGGAGAGGTGTTCGATGAATTCTCCATGGAAGAGCGCATGACGGTTTGCAACATGTCCATCGAAGGTGGAGCTCGCGTAGGTTACGTTAATCCAGACGAGAAGACTTTCGAGTACTTGAAAGGACGTCCGTATTCACCGACTGGCGACGCATGGGATGAGGCGGTTGAAAATTGGAAGGCATTCGCCAGCGATCCGGATTGCGCATTCGATGATGAAGTCGATTTCGATGCGTCGACAATCGCTCCGACCGTCACTTGGGGAATTAATCCCGAGCAGGCGATTTCGATCGTGGAAAACGTGCCGACTGTTGAGGGCACCGCAGAAAAGGATAAGCCATTAATCGCAGAAGCGCTTGAGTACATGAAGTTGCCAGCTGGCGCTCCGATCAAGGGCGTGAAGGTGAATGTTTGCTTTATCGGTTCCTGCACGAATGGCCGTTTGTCTGATTTCGAGGAAGCGGCGAAGTACCTGAAAGGCCACAAGGTTGCGGAGGGCGTTAAGGCGATCGCAGTTCCGGGTTCTCAAGTAGTTGATGTGATATGTCGCGAAAAGGGCTTGCACACGATTTTCGAAGAAGCCGGTTTCGAATGGCGTGGAGCGGGTTGCTCCATGTGTTTGGCGATGAATCCGGACAAATTGATCGGCGATCAGCTCAGCGCGAGTTCGAGCAATCGTAACTTCAAGGGCCGCCAAGGCAGCCCTACCGGTCGGACCGTATTGATGAGTCCGGTCATGGTCGCCGCTGCAGCGGTGAAAGGCGAGATAGCCGATGCCCGCGAGGTGTTCGGAGTGAATGAATTGGTGGAAGCCTAAACCTAGGAAATTAATACAATGGCTTTAGAAAAAATCACAGAAGTTAAAGGTCGGGGCGTTTACGTGGCTGGCAACGAAATCGATACGGACCGGATTATCCCGGCTCGTTTCATGAAATGCGTCACTTTCGCCGGTTTGGGCGAGTACCTGTTCTACGATGTTCGCAAGAACGAGGACGGTAGCGACAAGGAGCATCCGCTCAATGACGAGCGTTTCGCCAAGGCGACGATTTTGCTGTCGGGCGAGAACTTTGGTTGCGGCAGCTCTCGCGAGCATGCTCCGCAGGCACTGTACCGTTACGGATTCCGTGGATTGATCGCCGAGAGTTATGCGGAGATTTTCTTCGGAAACTGCACGACTTTGGGGATCCCATGCTTTTGCGCGACAAAGGAAGATATCCAGGTTATTACGGCTGCGATCGAGGCGGATCCGTCAATCGAAGTGACCCTTGACGTGGCGAACGAACGCATCCTTTTCGGTGATCAGAGCTTGACGGCTGTTGTTCGCGATAGCGCTCGTACGGCGCTTTGCGAAGGCAAGTGGGACATGATCGGGGAGTTGAGAGAAGTTGAGGATAAGGTCGCCGAAGTAGCCGCGGCATTGCCGTATATGGCTAAGTAGCATTTTTCGGAATCGCGAATCGGTTTTCAAAGACGCTCCCCTCGATCAGAGGCGGGCGTCTTTTTTCGGCACACCCACGAAAACTGGTTTATTCCCTCCGGGTAAATTTCTTGATGCTTACTTCGTTGCTGGATCGATCTCCGAGCGGCCACTGAACGGCGCAGTCCTTCAGCTACTTCAACAATAATGACCGCTCGGAGATCGGTCGCTACCTTTGAAATACCTCGGGGCTTGCCCCGGGGATGCTCTATTGAAGGAGTTTTAAGAGATTGTTAAATAAGGCTATTTTCTTTGAGCAAGTAACTGGAGGGCGGGGCGTTAACCCGCCGTTTCGACTGAGCTGTCGCCTCAGCGAGACGACCTACAAACCGAACTATTCAGAAATCGCCGTATCGGGTTTTAATTTGTAGTGGTCATTCCGACTGACTTATCAGTCTCTAAGACTGCTGAAACCCGAAACCGAAAGCCCCGGTTCATGCGAATAGATCTGAGGCGAAACTTGCGTTTGAACAAGATTCGCTCATATGGGTCAGTTAGTTTTCCAATAATCACCCTCATCACTATTTGAAAGCATGTTAGATATTCTCAAAGGAGCTGGCATATTCGTGTATCCGCTCGCGGTATGTTCCATCGTAGGAGCCTTCATTATTTTCGAACGTCTGTTCGCGTTGCGACGCGCTGCGATCATTCCGGCTCATATCGTCGAAGGAATCGTGGAAGGAAGTCCGAGCGATGGGGGAGGAGGTTCGGCCTTGGGACGGGTTATCGCCTACTGGAAACGGCATGCTCAGGACGATGGCGCGGTTAAAGCCTATGCGCGGCTCGAGGTGAATCGGATGGAGCGCGGATTGGTTTTTCTGGAAATTATTATAGGAGCGGCTCCTTTGCTGGGATTGCTCGGGACGGTTACGGGACTGGTTAAGGTATTCGGAAATGTATCGATGGATACGGGTATGCCCGATCCGTCGGCGTTCACGCAAGGCATCGCCTTAGCGCTGACAACCACTGTGATCGGTCTAGCCGTCGCTATACCCTGTTTGGTCGCCAATAGCTATCTGCAGCGCCGTGTAGAGACCTATGCGGTGCAATTCGAATCCCTGCTGGAGCAAATCGGTCTTAAGAACGTATGAGTTTGCTCGCTCGCAGACGCAAAAAAGCGACGATCGATATCATCCCATTGATGGATGTATTGACGATTTTGATATTCTTTTTCCTGGTGAGCATGCAGTTCAAGGAAATGACTACTTTGAATCTCACCTTGCCGCGTATTGAATCGGCGGGGAAGAATGACTTTCCTGAACGGATACTGATCGGAATCGATGAAGAAGGTCAGATCTACTTGGAGAATCAGCCAATCCCTCTCGAGCAGCTTCAGACTGTGCTGTCGAAAGTCTCCGACGTGTCGAACGACGTACCGGTCCTTATCAAGGCCGATGGCATGACAACATTGGAAGTCATGACGGATGTAATGGATGCCTGCCGATTGAACGGCCTGAGCAAAATCCGGATTCAATCGAGGTAGTCGAACCCGCCCGTTTGATTTTAGACTCATTTTGGGTTCAGTGTTTCGGGGCGTGAAGTATACCCTGGCCTGCCTGTGGCGTGACAATATTGAAAGTTGTCATCCATGTGATGGATACCTGCCGTTTGAGTGGGCTGAGCAAAATCCGCCTCCAATCGAGGTGGTCGAAGCCGTCAGTTTCATTTTTGGCGGTTTTTTTGACCTTTTTTAGCGAGGGTTCAGCCAATAGCTGACTGTAATGGAGGCTGGACACTAGGCTCCCTTAGAGGATTTCCCCAAATACCCTGATACTGCCTGTGGGGGAATCTTGGATAGGCTATGTTTGGAGCCAACACGCCTTGATAAGTGCTCTCAGATGGTGTCCCTTGAGATAGTAAAACTGGGGCATAGGGAACATTTTTAAAACAAAACTCGTTATGAAAACACTAACAAAATTACTAACAGCACTCGCAATCCTGGGTTTGAGCCAGTCGGTGTTTGGTGTCAGTTATTTGTATGAAACAGCGACTTATGTAGATCAGCAATTTTGGTTAGTAGCTCCGCAAATGAACGATGCGACTCAGACGATTTCTGGGACGCTAGATATTTCAGAGGATGGTACTGAAGCAGAGTTTTGGGATAATGTGGGATATAACCCGAATAGCGAGACCATTACTGCTGTTGAAATATTATTTGCGATTGATAGTCATCTTATCAATATTCAGTTTGGGAGTGAGGATGCTGGTTCCGCAGATATCGAGAATGGAAATTTAAATGGGCTTTTAACAGGCAATCCTTATATTCATGCAACCAATTTTTCAGGATCTGGCCTCGATGGATCGTTGTTGTTCACTCTTTTGGATACAGGTGTTCTAAATTGGACTCTTTCTTTGACTGATGATCAATTAGGTACGTTACCGCCAACATCTGTCGGCCTTGTTGCAGCATCTCTTGCTGTCCAAGTTCCTGATTCTGGTGCTACAATAGGATTCTTTGGAGTAACTCTTCTCGGACTAGCTGGAATGAGAAGAATGTTTGCTCAAAGATAGATAGCACTAACTCGCGTAGGTGCTGCCTCGGTCGCTGTGGTGGATGATTCCCGCCACGCTCGTTCCTCGAGTCATGACGGCCGCCTTGAGAGCTTCCAGAATCAAGGCCGTGTCGTTGCGTGGCGAAACGCTCCAGCCGAGGATACGGCGGCTGTGGCGATCGATCACAGTCGCCAGGTACATCCACCCGCTATCCGTCGATAGATAAGTGGTATCGGCCACCCATGCCTCATCTCAAAACCGGGTTTTCCCAAGCTCCTTGAGCAGGTTGGGGCTGTAGCCGAAGTCGTGCCCTGCGGCTTGTATGCCTTGGACTACTGGCCTGATATCTCCAGTTCGTTCATCAAACGCAGGGTTCGATCGCGAACGCACAGGTATCCCCCTTCCATTAGGTCGTCGTGGATCGGCCGATGCCCGTAATCTCCAGGGGCTTGATCGTGAATCTTCGGGATCCTCTTCTTGAGGGATTCGTCCTCCACCTCGCGGCCCCTAGGTTCGGCCTTTTCCCATCGATAGAATCCATTTGTGGATACCTCCAGCGTTTCGCACATTTCCGAGATATCGAAGAGGTTCCGGCTTTTCTTGATGAATTCGAAAATCATATCTCGTCCTTGGAGAAGAAGCTTACCGTTTTTTAGAATCTCGTTCAACCGCTCCGATTTACGCAGCCGCTTGTGCAGACTCTCCAGCTCGGCGGCCATTTGCTTGGGGCTTGCCTGGCCCGATTCAGCAGCCTCACCCGAGAGGCTCTCGAGGTGGGCGTCGCGTCCTTTGTAAACCCGGGCAATCTTCGTCCGAGGGGAACTTAGAAGGTGCTTTTAGGTCGTTTAGGGGCGTAAATCGATATTCCTAAACGATGCATTCAAATTATCCGCGTTGACAAAACTACGTAACTTAAAGTCCTATTCTAAAGTTGTAATAGTAAAACCAATCGAAATTAATTTATGAAAAAACAACCACTAATCCTCACCCTCGCTCTACTCCTCGTTACGTTGCCGTTTGTTCAAGCGGATAATCACGGTGGAGGTCATGATGAACATCATCATTCTGAGCTTGAAGATCAGATGAGCGCGATGAATAAGGCTTGGCGCTCCATTCGCCGCCAGATCAAGGATCCGGCGAAGAATAAGTCTACGCTTGCGCTCGTGGCCAAGGTTAAGACCGCCGCCCAAAAATCCGTTAAAATGACCCCGATGCTCGCAGAAGAGCAAAAGGGAGCCGCCAGGGAGAAATTCATCGCTAACTACTCGAAGGCAATGAAGCGCACGGTTGGCCTCATCGGCGAACTGGAAAAGGCTCTCAAGGCTGGCGACAATGCCGGTGCGGAAGTACTCGTTGGCAAGTTGAATGACGCTCGAAAGAAGGGTCACGAAAACTTCAAGCCAGAAGACGAAGATTGATCTGCGTTTGCGGATTATTCGCTTAACTTTCTAAAGCCTGCCATTGCGGCAGGCTTTTTTGTGTCTGGGTCGGTTCTGTCGGGATTTAACGTTTATGTAAAGGGCATGCATTCTCTGTTGATTCTCGTTTGGCGGAACGGCAGGTTCTATCGCGATGAATGTTTCGCTTCCCTACGGCAAAAAAAACGTCGATATCGATCTCGATGGAGTCAATGCGACGGTTCTCGAGCCGAAGTTCGTGAAGGGCGTGGCGGACGAAAAAGCGGGTTTCCTGGCGGCTTGCGAGGCCCCGATCGGATCGGCTCCGTTGAAGCATTTGATTGGATCCGAAGATAAGGTCGCGATCCTCATTCCCGATGCTACGCGTCCGTTTCCGAGCGATCGTGTGCTACCGTGGTTATTCGAAGCGCTGTCGCACGTTTCGAAAGAGCGGGTTGTAATCATCAACGGAACGGGTTCCCATCGAGGCAATACCCCTGAGGAGCTCATCGGAATGGTCGGGCAAGGGATCTACGATGCTTATCGGATTATCAATCACGACGCCCACGATCCTTCGACCCTGGCCTATGCCGGCAAATCGGAATTCGGTTACGATGTTTATCAGAACCGAGAATACGTCGAGGCGGACAAACGGATTTTGATGGGATTCATAGAACCTCATTTCATGGCAGGCTTCTCGGGGGGCTACAAAGCTGCATTCCCAGGAGTGGCATGTGTCGATTCGATCATGAAGTATCACAGCGCCATGGTGGTGGGCGACCCCCTGAGTTCCTGGGGCAATCTCAAAGACAACCCTACCCAGGAGCACGTTCGCGCGGGAGGCAGGCTTGTTGGGGCGGATTTTTTGGTGAATGTGACTTTGAATCGCGACCGAGCGATCACGCGGTTTTTCTGTGGCGATGTGATTGAAGCGCACGAGCAAGGATGCACGTATGTGAAGGAGAGCGCGATGGTAGGCTGTAAAAAAGCATTCCCGATCGTGGTCACTAGCAACAATGGTTTTCCGCTGGATCAAAACCTTTACCAGGCCGTTAAAGGCATGTCGGCCGCGGCTCAGATCGTGGAAGAAGGAGGATTGATTCTCGTGGCAGCCGAATGCGCGGATGGGTTCCCCGATCACGGCAACTACCGGAAACTGCTCTTTGATTATCCGGACCCTGATTCTTTGCTGGAGGCGATTCGCCACCCAGATTTCGCGGTTTTCGATCAATGGCAAGTCCAGCTGCAGGCACTTATCTGTCAGAAGGCCAGAGTGGCTATTCAGTGTAGTATTGATGGGGAAAGCCTGAAAAAGGCTCATTTGATTCCTGTCGAGTCGGTTGATGTTGCCTTGAAAGTGGAGTTGCGACGGATTGGCCAGGATACGCCGATTGCGGTGTTGCCGGAAGGCCCAGTGACAGTTCCGTATCTAAAATAGAAAAATTCAGTTGGCTCTATGCGTTGAATTGAAAAGATTGTCGAAAATTACGCTGTTTTCAGGAATCTTAAAACAGTAACCCTGTATCCTTATGAAAGCTATTCGACTGCTATTGCTCCCAATCCTAACGATTCTATCAACGCTCGCCGCAAATGGCGCCGAAAACCGCGTATTCGAAATGCGGACCTATTACGCTAATGAGGGAAAACTCGACGAGCTGCTGACCCGATTCCGCGATCATACGGCAGCCCTCTTCGAAAAGCATGGCATGGAAAACGTTGGTTATTTCGTGCCGGCGGAGAATACCGAGAACACCTTGATTTATTTCCTTTCCTATCCCAGTCGAGAAGCTCGAAAGACCTCTTGGAAGGCATTTGGCTCCGATCCGGCTTGGAAAGCAGCTTTTGCCGCATCGAAAGTGAATGGAAAGCTTGTTGGCAAAGTCGAAAGCCAGTTTCTAACCTTCACGGACTACTCGCCGAAATTGAAAATCAAGAAATCGCGTTCGCCTCGTTTCTTCGAATTGAGAACCTATACCGCAGCGGAAGGTATGATGGGGCATTTGGACAACCGTTTCGAAAACAACACCATTCGAATTTTTAAAAAGAATAGGATGACCAACGTCGTTTACTGGCACCCGATGGCGGACCAGGAAGGACACGGCAACACGCTTGTCTACCTACTCGCATTCGACAGCAAAAAAGCTCAAGCGAAAGCGTGGGACGATTTTCGGGCGGACGCTGAGTGGAAAGTCGTGGCGAAGGAATCGGTGGAAAAAGCCGGTGGCGGTCTGCTGGTCAAAAAGGGAGTGAAATCGATCACCTTGAACCCGACTGACTTTTCCCCGATGCAATAAGCAATATCGGGTCGGATTGTAGGACTCGCTCGCCGAGCGAGTCGCTCTGCAAGATCATTTCTATCTAGTTTGACGTTGTACGAGTCGCGTACTTCTCAATGGTGGATCCTTCCATGATCGAAAACACAATCCTCGTCACTTGTCCGAAAGCCTGCTCCTCCTTTTTGAGATCCGAGTTAGAGGAGCTTGGTTACGAGGTGACCCGAGAAGCGCCCGCAGGCGTGTTTACGAAAGGTACGATGGAGGATTGCATGCGGCTAAACCTCCTCTTGCGGACGGGACTGCGCGTGTTGTGGGAAGTGGGCAATTTCCGAGCCTACGATGGGGAGCGTCTCTATCAAAAAGCGGTTCGCATGCCTTGGGAAACGTGGATACCGGCTGATGGTTATGTGTCGATCGGTTCTTCGATTCGAAATGACACGATAAACAACACCAATTTCGCGGGGCTTCGCTTAAAGGATGCATTGGTGGATCGCATTCGCGAGCGGCGAGGTCAGCGTCCCAATACGGGCAATGATTCCGATAAGGCGATGATCTTTCTATATTGGCACGAGAAAGACGTGTGCATCTATTTGGATACATCCGGCGTGCCAATTAGCAATCGAGGCTACCGGGTTAGTCCAGGCCAAGCGCCCATGCGCGAAAATCTAGCGGCTTCGGTGATTAGAGCCTCGCGATGGGATCGCAAATCGCCTTTCGTCAACCCGATGTGCGGTAGCGGTACGCTAGCGGTCGAAGCGGCTCTATTGGCGACCAATCGTCCAGCCGGTCTTCTCCGAGAGAATTTCGCTTTCATGCACTTGGAGGGTTATCGACCTGATGACTTCTATCGGATTCGTTCCGAAATAAAAGATCAAGGATCAGCGAAATTGGATTTTCCAATCATCGCAACGGATCATAGTACCGGCGCGGTTGACGCGGCTTTGCGCAATGCGGAGTTCGCTGGAGTGGAGCATTTGATCGAATTCGATGTTTGCGATTTCAAGGACACCCGGATTCCGGAAGGTCCTGGAGTCATGGTTTTCAATCCCGAGTACGGCGATCGGATGGGGGAAGAAGAGGCTCTCGTTTCTACGTATCAAGAAATTGGAGACCTCTTTAAGCAAAAATGTCCAGGTTACTGGGGCTACATCTTTACGGGCAACCCGAGCTTAGGGAAGCGCGTCGGGTTGAAGACCAGGCGCAAGATTGAATTCTATAATGGGCCTATCGAATGTCGACTTCTTGAATACGAACTTTATGCCGGCACGCGTAATCCCAAGTACGCTAATCAGGGAAAGGAGTAGGGCCGGCGCTTGCTCCGTGCCGCGACGTAGCTCTTCTAAGACTAAATGGTAGCGGTCGATCTCCGAGCGGCCATTTTCGAGTGTGTGGCCGCTCGGAGATCGACCGCTACCATAGGCTCGGCGCCATTTAAGTGCAGCCCGCTTAAACGAAATCGTTGGATCTAGTGATACACCAAGAATTCGGTGTGGAAACTGTAGAGTTCTTTCAACCTAAATTTTAGTTGACGGGTGAAATACTAAGCGAGCGTCAACCCTACCGTTGAATCGTCTAGAACCTAAACCCCATACCAACGCTTGCTTGACGCGGCGCATTGGGACGGGGTCCATCAGTTAGGCGTCCAATGAGTTTTTGCTCATCGAACACGTTGGTGATATTGATAAACGCTTCCGCTTGTTCGTTGATGTGAAAGGTCGCCGAAATATCTACAATGAAGAGACTGTCGATCAGTCCGAATCGAGCGTCAGGACTTCCGGTAGGGTTCTCTTCGATTGCCGTATTGGAGCCGCTACCGTATACGCTATCGGCGTAGTTAAGATTTGCCGACAAACGAAAGGTTTCGAATTCAAGGTCGCCTGAAAGATTGAATTGCCACTCAGGGACGTAAGGGAACGCGTTGCCGATCATAGCCCCGGAGAAGATCGACTCGGCATTGGAGTCGGTCGAGTTGGTTTTGAATTCCGCGTCAGTGTAGGTGGCGGCGATTGAAATTGGAGCTTTGAAACTGGCATTGCCGTTTGCCGTAGCATCCCAACCGAGAATCATCTCGAGACCACGAGACCGCGCTTCGCCAATATTCTGCGGGTTGCTTGAACCGGTTGCGATATTGTCGATGGTTATAAGGTCATCGAATTTCGTATTGAAGGCTATGAATTCGGCGAATACTCCTTTGCGGTTGTCGTAGCGAATACCGCTCTCGATACTGAGAGTAGACTCTTCGTCAAGCTCTCTGCCTCGGCGAGCAGCCGAACGAGGACCTGGAACTGATATGCCGCGATAAGCCCCAGCGAATATCGATGTGTTTTCATTGGACTGGTAGTTTAGTCCGATGCCAGGAGCGAAGACGCCGAGTCCGCGAGAGGCGTCGTCAGTCGGGATGTTGTCGCCGTTGCTTTGGTAGGTCGTATAGTGATAGTCGATCTGTTCGAAGCGCAGACCGGGCACGATCGAAAGTTGTCCCAGGCGAATTGTATCTTCTATGAAAAGTGCAGTAGCCTCGGATTCTTGCAGACGATTTCCACCGGATCCTGGACCATCGGAAGCGATCAATTCGATTGATCCATCCGCGTTCTGAAAGTATTGGACGTCCTCCTGGAAGCGACGAACTTGGTCTTGGTGGAAGCGTGTTCCGATGCGGAGCTCGTGCGTTGCCTGGCCAGCATCGATACTCCAATCGAGAGTCGCTTGAAACCCTTTGGCGATGTAGTCTCGGTTGTTGTTGCGGTACTCATATTGGCCAGCTCGGGTTCCTTTTAGCACTTCGAGCGGTTTGTTGTCATCGATTCCCGCCAAGGCTTGATAGAGCTTAACCGTGGGAGTGCTGTCGATTATGCCGTCGCCGTCGGAATCGACGTCTTTGATTTCCTTCAATTTAAACCAGTTGCGATTGAATGCGTTGTAGTAAGCCGCTGCTGAGAAAGTGGCTTGCGGGTTGATTTCGACCGAATAGCGCAGGTAGTTGCGGAAGTGCTGAGTGTCCATGTTGTCGTCACGCGAAGCTCCGTAGCGGCGATTGGGGTTCGCTGCAAAGTCGGAGCTGGAAAGGCCGAGGTAGGTTTCGTTGGCGTCTTTATCCGTGTATCCGGTTTTCAATTCAAAGTACTGTCGATTTTCCGTACCAGGCGACCAGCTCAGCTTAACCATCGAGTCGCGGTTTTGCAGACCGGTATCGCGACTCGTTCCGTCAAAGTCTTCAGTGGAGTCGATTGTTTTGAATCCGTCGTTTTCGCGGTGGTAGGTTTCAATCAAATAGCCAAATTCTCCTGCATCGGTCTTGATGCGATCGCCAGTCCACATATGCAGCTTGGTCTCGTTATCAGTTCCATACGAAAAACGGATGTAGTGGCTCTTCCGATGAGGGATTGGCGTTGAAATGTAGTTGATAACGCCGCCCGTAGTATGCGGCCCATGCTCGATTTGGCTCGATCCCTTGAGCACTTCCAAGGCGCTCATGCGACCCATCGTAGGCGTGTAGTAAGCAGAAGGAGCCGAGTAGGAGGCTGGAGCGGCGAGAATACCGTCTTCCATGTAAGTCAATTTCGACATGCGACCTGGATCGACTCCGCGGAGGCTGATATTCGGAAACAGTCCATAGCCATCTTCCGTTCTAAGATAAACGCCGGGAACTTGTTTGAGCGCTTGGTTGATGTCGGCGTATCCGTGCGTTTGAATCAAATCTTGTTCGATGATGTAACCAGAACCTGTCTGATTGAAGAGCTCTTCCTGGGTACCGAATATCGTTAAAGGCGCCAAGATTGCCGTGTTGATCGAGTTGTCATCTTGAGCGGAGAGTAGTAAATTGATAATACTGGTTACAGCGATGGCGGCCAGTTTTGCGAAGCGGTTGTTCCTTTTCATGGTGATACGAGAAAAGTTGAAACTGGATCTCAATAAGCAAGTCAAGGGTCTTTTTGAGAAAGTGTCTCATTATCAATAATGAGACTAAATAAGCAATTTATGGTTCAAAATTAAAGATCATTGAATTTTTCGTAAAATCGGCTGGGCGCACTCGTAAATCCCTTTCATAGTGCACTTTCCAATTCTTTAATCGGGCTATCTCGCCTGGGAACCCATATCTAAGCTAAAATCTTTATGAAGTTAGAAACCCAATGTCTTCACGCTGGATACTCTCCAGATCCAACAACTAATGCCTGCGCGGTTCCGCTATACCGGACCTCTTCGTTCGTTTTCGATAATACGGAACATGCGGCGAATCTCTTCGCGCTCAAGGAGCTCGGGAACATTTATTCCCGTATCATGAATCCGACTCAAGACGTGCTAGAGCAGCGCGTGGCTCAGTTGGAAGGAGGAGCCGCAGCCCTGGCGGTCGGTTCCGGCACGATGGGTGTGTTCTATTCCATTATCAATGTAGCCAAAGCGGGCGACAATATCGTATCCGCCAACAATCTCTATGGCGGTACGTATACGCAGTTCAATGACATCCTGCCGGACCTAGGGATTACGACGAAATTCGTCGACCCGAATGTTCCTGCGAATTTTGCTGCGGCGATTGATGAAAATACGAAGGCGCTATTCTGCGAGAGTGTCAGCAATCCTGGTCTGGATATTTCGGATATCGAAGCGATTGCCAAAATTGCCCATGATCATGGTCTTCCGCTCATCGTCGACGCGACGTTCTCGACTCCGTATTTGACGCGTTCGATTGAGTTCGGAGCGGATATTGTCGTGCATTCGCTGACCAAATGGATGGGTGGTCACGGTACGGGAATCGGGGGTATCGTGGTGGATTCTGGAAAATTCAATTGGGCGAACGGCAAGTTTCCCTTGTATGATAATCCGGATACATCGTATCACGGCTTGCGTTGGGGTCATGATCTGCCTGAGCCATTGGCGGCTTTGGCGTTTATCCTGCGCATGCGTACGGTGCCTTTGAGGAATCTCGGCGGGTGCATCTCTCCTGATAATGCTTGGATGTTCCTTCAAGGAATTGAAACGCTGCCGCTTCGAATGGAGCGTCATTGTCAAAACGCCCGAGCGGTGGCCGAGCATTTGGATGGCAAGGCTGGAGTCGATTGGGTTAGGTATCCAGGGCTTAAGGACGATGGAAGCAGAGGGCTTGTCGATAAGTATTTAGACGGTAAGGGTGGCGCTATGGTGATCTTCGGGATCGACGGTGGCTCGGCTGCCGGATCGAAATTTATCGATTCGCTTGAGCTCTTTAGCCATCTTGCGAATGTAGGCGATGCTAAAAGCCTTGCGATTCACCCTGCAACCACGACGCATAGTCAGCTGTCGGAAGAAGCGCAGAAAGCGGGTGGTATCGCTCCTGAACTCGTTCGCTTATCCGTTGGCATTGAGCACATCGACGACATCATAGCCGATATCGATCAAGCTCTAGCCAAGGCCTTGGCGTAACTCGTCAGAACGAAATTATTCGAGCGCGGCTTCGAATTTACAGGAATTCGAAGTCGTGTTTGGGTAGCGGCCGATCTCCGAGCGGCCCTTGAACGATTTCAATCGTTCAGCAATATTTGATTGCTATGGCCGCTCGGAGATCGACCGCTACCTGTAGAATGCGTTGAAGCCCTAACCCCATTGATCTAATGAAGCATTCTGTTTTCTTTTTTATCGCTACAAGTGTTTGCACTTGTTTGTGGAGTGCTGAGAGAACGGCTCCGAAGCGGGTATTGTTCGTGGGCAATAGTTATACTCATTACGAAAATATGCCTCAAACCGTAGCGGCTTTCGCGAGGAGCCGGGGGTTTTCGATGGAGACGAAAAAATCCACCCCAGGCGGAGCTACTTTAGAACAGCATTGGCTTGGGAAGAAAGGCAATGCCGTCATCGATTCGCGCGAACGGATTGAGAGTGGGGAGTTCGATGCGGTGGTCATGCAAGAGCAGAGCCTCCGTCCTATAGAGACTCCGGAAAAAATGATGGAGTACGCGCTCGAATTGAGCAGGTCGGTCCGCCAGAATAGCGGGCAGGTTTTTCTTTATATGACCTGGTCGCGGGAAGCGACGCCTGAGACTCAGGATAAATTGAAAGAGAGTTACGAGGCGGTTGCGAAGCGAACAGGTGCGACAGTGGCGCCGGTTGGCTTGGCTTGGAAGCTCGCCCGCGAGCGCATACCTGGCGTTTCGCTTTATGCGACGGATGGCAGTCATCCATCGCGAATCGGAAGCTATCTTGCTGCCTGTGTCATTTATTCGACGTTGACTGGCGAGCTTTGCAAGGGATTGCGCAACGTTGTCATGTCGGAAGACGCGTATGGCGAATCCACTTCCCTAACGCGCATTAGCAAAGCGAATGCTGTCGCACTTCAATCGATCGCTGACGAGACGATGCGTGGTTATCGGCAGCCCAATCTCGATTAGAAGGGTACCCAGTGAATTCGAGTTTCTGTTTTGTTGTGTCCTGCTGCAAGAGCTCATGACCTAATTAGCGAGTCCCTAAATCAACACTCTCCTCAAGACGCTCTGGCACTGCCGTGCACTTTCTGACGCGGTAGGGGGGATGAATTGGGTTAGTCTTTCAGAACGGGCGACGTTTGATTCGCGGTAGGGAGTTGTGCTTGCTTATCTAACAGAATGAATTCTTTGGCCTGGAATTTCCCGTCTTTAATCGTGCCCTTTACCTTGGCGTCTCGGATTGCGTTGCAAAATCCGTGGGAGCCATGGGCGTCGCCGTAATCGTCTATATGGGACTCGGTGACGAAATAGTATTTTCCGTTGATGGCTACCGCGAGATCGCAACCCTTGCCTTCCATCTCGAATTTGCATTGCCCGCAAGATGCTTTGACGACTGCTCCTTCGATCAGATCGCTCGCGCTTAGATGCTTGGAGACATGGGGCTTCTCAGCTCCCTGGGAGATCGAAAATTGAAGAACGATGAAAAGCAGTGTTAGAAAATGTCTATACATATCAGTGAATGGTGTGACTCTTTCTCTGGATTATCCGTTTTGAGTGCCGGGTTTGCTGTTCCCGAAGAGACTTTTCAGCTCGGTTACCTTTGTAATGAGAAGTTGGCTACCGTTGGAGCTGCCGTTGCCGGTGAGTGTGATTGGAGTGCCGACGTGGTAGGGTAGATTGAAATCGTGAAAATCGCGGAAGACGACTTCGATTCGAACGGATTCTTGTCCGGCGATGTCGATGTAGAAGACTTTCGCTTCGTCGAGATTGTCGGACATGCGCAATCTGCCTTGGGCGGTGATGCTGCCTGCTTTTCGAGTGGCCCAACTTTCGAAAGGACGTTCGCGAAATTCTGGGAAGTAACTGCCGTCGAGTCCAGGTAATGGCGCATCGGAAGCGGAGTAGGAATCGGCTTCGACGTCGAAGGTTTTGAGCAGTGATAGGTGCAGGCTGCTGACTTCTCGGTTTTCCGAGTAGCGAAGGTACCGTCCGGTTTTGAGTCGGCCTTGGCCATTGCCGGCGAGTACGATGGGGATGCGTTGAGCGGTGTGATTATCGCTGTGGCCCATGCCGGACCCGAAAAGGACAACGCTGTTGTCGAGCAGACTCGTACCGTCGCTTTCTTGGTAGGATTTGAGCTTGGTCAGCAGAGAGTCGAATTTCTCCATGTGCCAAAGACTGATTTTGAGCAGGTTGTCGAGATTGGAGCGACTGAAGTTGCGGAAGAAGTGAGAGAGATAGTGATGCTGCTCATTTACGCCGAGGAAATCGAAAACCATGCGGCTGTTGCTGTTGCCAAGCATGTAGGTGATGCAGCGGGTCGAGTCGGTCCAGAGAGCGAGGGCGATGAGGTCGATCATTGAGTCGACCTGTTCGTTAAGATTGGAAGCCAAGGGAGGGCGTTCCAGGGTGGAGAAGTCGATGCGGGGAGCAGAACTGTTTTTCTCGAGCGTTTCGAGGCGTCGCTCGGTTTCGCGTACTGCCGTTAGATACTGATCGAGCGTTTGCTTGTCTTGGTAGCCAGCTTTGCGTGAGAGAGCCTTCGCGTCGTCGTTCACGCGATCGAGCAGGTTGGACATGGACTGACGTTGGCTGGTGTCGCTCAAGGGATTGCGAAAGAGGCGGTCGAAGATGAGCTGGGGATCGCTTTCGCGCGGGATGGCCCCGCCATCCTTATCGTAGGAAATATAACTACAGCCGATTTGTCCTGTGAAGAGGCCTTCGGTGGTGAGTTCTAGCGAGCGATGAGCGGTGTCGCCGCCGATGCGATCTGCAATGACTTGGTCGACGGATGCGCTGTCTTTGTTTTGGTGGTGGCCTGAGAGAAAACGACGTGTCGAGTTGGCGTGGGACGAGAAACCGAAGTCGCCCATGTTGTCGAGAATGAGCAGGTCGTCCTTGTGCTTGGCGAACGGGGCCATGAGCGGCGATGTGCGGAAATCGAATTCGGTGCCGCCGTTGATGTTCCAGGAGGGGGGATGCACGCCATTGGGTTTGAAGAGAGTGACGAATCGCAGGGGCGGCGATTCAGTCGAGGATGCGTTGGCGAGTCCCTTGGCTAAGGGCTGAGTTTTGCCTTCCATGAGATTGAGAAAGGGCAGCGGGAGCAGCGCTCCTGCTGTTCCGCGGAGAAAGGTGCGACGGTCTATGTTCCAGCGTTGATTCATGAATCTCTTTTTGGAGTGGACGGTGCGCTGACGTAGGTTTTTTGAAAGGGTAGGCTTTGGGAAACCGCGATGAAGAGATCACGCCAGGTTCCGTTGGTTTCGTCAATGCTTTCGGCTATGGCGTCGATCGTGGGTCGGTCGTAGGCTTCGAGTTTGCGGGCGAGCGCGTAGGCGAGGGTGCACTCCACGGCGTTGCGGATGATATCAGGGCGTTTGGCACCGATCAGGATCGACTGGAGCTCTTCGTAGTTGGCGAAGGTCTCTCCGCTTGGGAGCTGTCCGGAGGTATCGAGCGTTTCAGCGGGATCGTCGTGCTCCTTCGCACGTTTTGGTGTCTTGTAGTTGGGGTCGAGTTTGTAGACGCCGCGATCGTCGTACACCTGCATTGCGAATCCGAGAGGGTCGATTTTGTCGTGGCAACGAGCGCAGGTTGGGTCGCTGCGGTGTTGTTCGAAACGTTCGCGGAAGGTGAGATTTGCTTTGGGCCCTGCTATTTCGATTGGAGGTACGTCGTCGGGTGGATCACCCAGGCGTTCGCCGAGGATTTTTCGCAACACCCAGGTGCCCCGCAGGATGGGGCTCTTGTTCATCGCGAGGATTCCGGGCATGGTCAGAATGCCGCCTCGACCTTCGTCGTGGGTTAGAGTGAGACGTTGGTTGGGAACCGTCTGCTTTTCGATTCCCTTGGGTTTCTTGTATTTCACCATCTGGGCCTTGTCCTTGGGGTAGAATGAGGCGGTGACGTAGTTGGCGAAGGTGGTCTTGGAGTCGATCAACTCCATTACGGGACGATTCTCGGTGAAGAGGTAGTTGAGGAAGTCGTAGGGCTGGCTTCGCAGAGCCCGACGCATATTGACGTCGTTGTCAGCATTGTCGATATCGGCCAAGCCGAGCCATTGGGCGCCAAAGCTTTGAGCCAGGCTGATCGATTTGGGCGAAGCGAGCATACGGTCAATTTGGGCGGTCAATCCGTCAGGTGTATCGAGGGTTCCGTTGGCGGCGGCTTCGAGGAGCCGCTCGTCAGGCATATCTTCCCAGAGGAAATAGGAGAGGCGTTCGGCGAGCTCGTTGGCATCGACGCGTTGGGTTTTGGCGGGTTGTCCGTCGAAGAGCAGGCCGCGATAGAGGAAGGCGGGCGAGACGAGCAGAGCCTTGAGTTCGGTTTGCGTGGCATCGACTAGGGCGAGGCCAGAGAGATCGTTTAAATGGGCGAAGGAGGAATCAAGGTGGGATTGGGGTTGGGGGCGCCGCAGAGCTCGGGGAGTGAAACGAAGCAGGAGCGCCTTCGCCTGTTTCGGGCTTAGATCAGTGGGACGAAAGGCTGGCGGCAGGTTTTCGCCGATGAGCGTTTCCAGAGCGTCGAGTCGTTGAAGCGAGAAAAGTTCCTGAAGCACTCGGTCGGCGAGGTAGGCATACTGTTCCCAGGCGTGAGACGATAGGGGGGCCGCGTGAGTATCGTTTATGAATCCGCTGTTTCCGGGCGGATCGGTAGGCAGGAGTTTGAGGACGAGCGATGGCTCCGTCTCGGTTTGCTCGGCGGCCATGATCGTGGTTTCGAGATCGAAGCCGAAAAGGCTGCGCAACGTATTACGGTATTCCGGAGCAGAGAGTCGCCGTGGTTTGAATGGGCCCGGTCGCGCTTCGACGGATTGGATAAAACGTTGCTGGTACCAATCTTGAATCTGTTGAATTTCGGTGGACGTGGGTCGATTGTCTTCCTCCTCGGGGGGCATTTCCTGGTAAGCGAGGACGTCGCTTACCAATTCCCAGATTTCGAAATTGGCCTCGATGGCTTCCGGACTGGTCATGATCGTGAAATCAATGTTGCCTTTGACCTTCTTGCCGCCGTGGCATTCGACGCAGTACTCTTGGAGTAGGGGTTGGATATCGGATTCGAATGGACCGTCGATATGAGAGGTCGCCGCTTGTAGAAAGGTGGCTGCCGGTAGGGCGAGGAGCGTGAAAAGAAATCTGGATAACGTGGCTATCATTGGGGGCTACAGTTCTTTTCGGATTGGGGCTATTAATGGACAAAGAAATGATTAAAGGGGCTATACTTCTGACGCCAATTAGGGGTCGCGACCGATCTCCGAGCGGTCATCTTCTGGCTCTGTAATGGCCGCTCTGAGGTCTGCCGCTACCGTTTGAATCGCCTGGGCGTATGTTCCTTAAGCTGGCTCGAAAGCTCAACCGAAGAGTGAGGGGACGAGCGATTTCACCGCTACGGCTTGGTCGGTTTTTATCGATTGATTGGCTGCGATTCCTGTCAGGATGGAGAGGGCAGTAAAGACTTCTGTCGCAATGGATAAGCTGGTGGCCAAACATCGGCTGGGTCCCATGGCATACTACTATGAAGGCTCGGGCGAATATGAAAACATCGTTACCTCGGTCATCGGCGGAAACACCTTGCTGACTGGCCGGAACATTCCGGTGGCGGGCGAATGCGAGGTGAAGAACGTGCAGGCGATGAAGATCATGGATCTGTTTGGGGTGGGCGGTTCGTTTTCGGAATTCTACTTTTCTGACTTTGTGGATGATGTGGTTTACCTGGGTCACGATGGTCCGGCCCATATCGCGATCGTGGAAGGAGAGGTCAGCCTGGTGCCCTTATCGGTCTACCACGGCAAACCGGGCAAAGGGCTATCGATTCAAATGACGGTTAAGCACGGGCCGGTGACCTTGTTGTCAGTGGTACAACGTGGGGACGGTTCGGTCGTGCTGCAGGTAGCTGAGGGCGAGTCGGTCGAAAGACCGACCATGCAGATTGGCAATACGAATAGTCGTTATCGATTCAGTCTCGGGGCCAAAGGATTCATGAATGACTGGTCGAAAGGCGCCCCCGCTCATCACTGCGCGATCGGGGTGGGGCATATCGGCGACAAAATCGAAAAGCTCGGCAGCTTACTAGGAATTGAAGTGAATCGAGTATGTTAGGTCGAACTACGCTTGGTTCATCGTTTCTCTGGGTAACGACTATTCAGAGTCTGATTATTGGGGTCTCGAATATGTCGCCCTACCGTTAAAGAAAATCTTTTCTCGAAAATCGATTATCTGTCTATTATCAGATTTTAATGAAGTGCTTGAAAATAATTTTATCGCTAACTACCGTCCTTGGAATGGTTGGTTGCTCAACCCAAACAGAGATACCGGTAAGCGCTGATCAAGTCGCATTCGAGCAAGCCGCTGAGGAACATTGGCGAGAGGTTTTCTCGGACTCGGGAACGGGCGACTGGAAAGCGAAGTGGTTTCTGGATGGCGAGATAGGTTCGGTCGCCACGGGGCCGGATGGTATGGCTCTGACCGCGGGTCCGGAGTTTAATAATGATGCCCACCACATGGTGCTTTGGACCAAAGAGTCATTCGAGGGATATCTGAAAATCGAATACGATTACACGCGTCTCGATTCGAAAACGAATTGCGTCACCATTCTCTACATTCAGGCGACGGGTAGTGGAGAGGCTCCGTATGCGACGGATATAAGGGAGTGGAGCGAGTTGCGTCGCGTGCCGTCTATGAAGTCGTACTTCGATAACATGAACACCTATCACATTAGTTATGCGGCTTTTCCGAACAATGAGGATACGCCCCAATACATTCGGGCGCGGCGTTATATGCCGAATGCGACAGGGCTGACCGGATCGGACCTGGAGCCCGACTACTTTCCGGAAGGACTTTTCGAGACGGGCGTGCCACATGGAGTTACGGTTTTTAAGAAGGACCGTTCCATTAGCATGCGTATCGAGAATGCGGAACAAGTCTACTATTGCCACATGACGAATCCGGATCTTCCTGCTGTTACGGAAGGTCGAATTGGCCTGCGGCATATGTTCACGCGATCGGCCCGCTATAAGAATTTTCGCGTCAGCGTAGCGGAATGAAGGAAGGTCGGTATGACGAGATTGGAGTAGATATTGCTATTTGCTGCAGCCTCCGAATACGCTCTCCGAGCTACGACGGACGTAGTGGGCCTTTCGATTTCGCTCAGGATCTTCGATGATGCCGCCCTACCTTTTGGGTTTCGATTGAGGTTGCTTGGCCGTGGTGTTTCGCGGTTGTATCTCATACGTCTTAAATTGCGATAAACTCCCGTTCAGTCATGATCTCGAAACCCCACTTTTTCATTGCCTCGTTTCTTGCTATTCTGTTTTCCGTTCAGAGTGCGAGCACTGAATCTCGTCCGAACATTGTTCTTGTTATGGTAGACGATATGGGATGGTCGAGTATCGGTTGCTATGGCGGTATGGTGGAGACGCCTACCATTGATCGTTTGGCAAAAAACGGGGTGCGGTTCAATCAGTTTTACAATGGAGCGCGCTGCTGTCCGACTCGGGCCACGCTGATGACCGGCTTGCATCCTCATCAGGTGGGGATAGGGCATATGACCTTGCCAGTTAAATCCGCTGTCGATCCCAAGCCAGGCGATGCGACATCTGCGTTTGCATTGCTGGAAGCGGATCGATCTGAGGTGCCGGCTTCTTATCAAGGTTGGCTGAATACGGATATTCCAACGCTTCCGGAAATGCTGAAGTCGGCTGGTTACGCTACCTACATGACGGGCAAGTGGCACCTGGCCAGTGAGCAATCGGAAACCTGGCCGCTGCAAAGGGGCTTCGATCGTTTCTATGGTCACCTCGCAGGTACGTCGCATTTTTTCGTGCCAGCTAATTTGCACCGCGGCAATCAGCGGATCCAAGCGGAGGGCGAGCGTTACTACATCACCGATGCAATCTCAAAACAAGCGATAGA
>JABITN010000167.1 GCA_018700525.1 Opitutales bacterium | reverse complement strand
CCGAATATCATCATGGTGATGACTGACGACCAGGGAATGGGAGACTTGAGTTGCCTGGGAAATCCGGTTTTACGGACGCCGAATATCGATCGGTTCTATAAGCTTTCGACGCGTTTCACGGAGTTTCATGTTAGTCCTACATGCGCACCGACGCGAGCGTCCCTGATGAGCGGTCGGCACGAGTTTAAAAATGGAGTGACGCATACGATCAAAGAGCGAGAGATTATGGCGCTTTCGACTACGACGTTTCCCGATGTACTAGGCAGCGCTGGATACGAAACAGGCATTTTCGGCAAGTGGCATTTGGGGGATGAAGATGCCCACCAGCCATACAACCGTGGGTTCAGCGAAGTTTTTATTCATGGAGCAGGAGGAATCGGTCAGAAGTTTCCGGGCAGTTGCGCAGATTTTCCGCCGAACCTGGAGGATAAGTATTTCGAAAACGTATTCTTGCACAATGATACGATCGTTAAAACGCACGGGTTTTGCACCGATGTTTTTTTTAAGGCCGCGCTTGGTTGGATTCGGGAGAAACAGAATGCAGAAGAGCCGTTTTTCGCCTACATTACGCCTAATGCTCCCCATGGCCCGATGATTGCTCCGGAGAGTTACGCCAAACGGTTTAGCGACATGGGCTACGACAAAAATACCGCTGGTCGCTACGGTATGATCGAGAATATCGATCACAATTTTGGCGTGCTCATGGACAAATTAGACGAGTGGGGTTCGTGGGAGAATACCTTGGTGATTTTTATGACGGATAATGGACAGGCTGGCGCGAGCGGGACGTTAAACGGGAAACGAGTTTCCCATTATCGTGCTGGTTTCAAAACAGGTAAGGGGTCTCCTTACGAAGGTGGGACTCATGTGCCGGCGTTCTGGCGCTGGAAAGGGGTACTTGGAGAAGGCGTGGATATTGCGAGTCTCACTGCGCATATCGATGTTTTTAAAACGTTCTCGGAATTGGCCGGAGCTCGTATTCCGATAGGTATCCAGAAATTGGATGGGCGAAGCATGTTGCCACTTTTGGAGAACCCGAAAGCGAAATGGAAGGATCGACATGTGTTTGTGCACAAGGGACGCTGGGAAAAAGGAGAAGATCCTGAATTGTCAAAATTCGCGGATTGTGCCGTACGTACCCAACGTTGGCGTTTCGTGAAAAATCAGGAGCTCTACGATATCGCGAACGATCCCTTTGAGAAAACCGATGTTGCAAGTCAGCATCCGGAAGTTGTTGCAGAAATGCGCAAGGCTTACGATAAATGGTGGGAAGAAACCAAGCCGCTTATGGTAAACGAGGATCGGCCGTATACAGAGGAACATCCACAGTGGGTTCGTTATGAGAAACAAAAAGCGGAACGAGGCATTCCAGAGTGGGTTGAGCCAACGTTGTGATCTATTACAGGTCCCACCCCGATGTGCCGGGGTAGCTATGTGGCGGAGCCGCGTAGTTTTTAGGTGACGTAATGTGTTGCCCGTGCGGGGTCGCTTGGCTATCTCGGTTTGCATGAGAGCCTCGTTTTTCGTTTTCTTCGCTTTTCTGTCGGCGTCGGCATTTGCCGCTCGACCCAATATTATTCTCTGTATGGCAGATGATTTGGGTTGGGGCGATGTCGGGTTCAATGGCAATGATGTAGTCTTGACGCCTGAGCTGGATCGGATGGCGAAGTCAGGTATGCGCTTCGAGCGTTTTTATGCGGCTGCGCCCGTTTGCAGTCCGACGCGCGGCTCGGTTCTTACGGGGAGGCATCCGCATCGCTATGGTATCCCGACGGCGAATAAGGGTCACTTGAAGCGTGAGGAGATTACGATAGCCGAAGTCCTCAAGGATCAAGGATATGCGACAGGTCATTTCGGTAAGTGGCATTTGGGCACGCTTGCGCCAGACTACTCGGGCAAAAAGGGACGCGATCCAGAAAAGAACCATCTGACTCCGGGCATGTCGGGTTTCGGTGAATGGTTTAGTACGGAATATTCCGTTTGTACTTGGGATCCGTATGATCCTGAAAACGCGCACAATGGAATTACCGATCCGCGCGTGTTATTCTTTCACAACGGGCGAAACATTGTGGACGGGCCTGCTGAAGGTTTGGTGGGCGATACGGCTCGCATGGTTATGGACAAGGCGTTGCCGTTTATCGAAAAGGCGAGCAAGGAGGAGCAGCCGTTTTTTACGGTGATTTGGTTTCATGCTCCGCATGAACCTGTAGTGGGCGGGCCCGAGTTCTTGGCGATGTATCCAGGGTTGGACGAGAATACGCAGCATTATTACGCGGTGATTACGGCCGTTGATCGGCAGATGGGACGTCTGCGTGATTCGCTTCAAGAATGGGGTGTAGCGGACGATACGATGTTGTGGTTCACCGCTGATAATGGGCCGGAGGGCAATCCCGGGAAAAAGGGACGTTCCCAGGGTACGGCAGATCCATTTCGCGGTCGCAAACGCTCGCTCTACGAAGGGGGCGTGCGTGTTCCGGGGCTTCTCGAATGGCCGGGAAAGGCGGAAGCTGGACGGGATACTTCGGTGGCGTCGGTTACGAGCGATTACTTTGCGACGGTGTTGGATGTTCTTGGATACAAGTTGCCAGTGGAAGATCGTCGACCATACGATGGCGTTTCGCTGTTGCCGTTGATCGAGGGTAAGGTTTCGAAGCGGTCAGCGCCGATTGGTTTTCAAGGTCACGGCCTGGCAACGCTTAACGATAATCGCTTTAAGCTCGTTCACAATCCAGGCAAGAAACGTCTGAAGTCTGATAATGGCGATGCCCCGATTTCGGAGTGGGAGCTTTACGACTTAAAAACCGATCAGGGAGAGGCGCACAACGTGATCGAGCAGCATGCGAAGGTCGCTGCCCGTATGAGGAAGCAGCTCGAAGAATGGCAAGCGTCCTGCGAGGAGAGTTCAAGCGGGGCGGATTACTGAGTGGTTGGTAGACTGGCTGGATTTACGATTTCTAGAGAGTGGCTCCGCGTCGACCGAAGGGAATATTGGGCGTTTAAGGCACTAGATTTGTGATTCCTATTTTCAACGATTTTTCGCTAAGCATCGCATCGTAACTACCCCGAAACGTTGGGGTGAAGCTGTATTGATAATTGTCCTCATGGGCTTTAGCTTAGTCCTTTAAGCTGAGCGGGAAGATTGGCCGCTGCCTTTTGAATATCTCGGAGCTTACCCCGGGGATGCTTTATTAGGTGGGCGTTTGTCCAAAAAGGCGCTTGTTTACTCAATCTTTCTTAGGGATGCGTTTTTTTTTAATCCCTTCAACCCCTTTGGACTTCGAATTAATAAAGGTATGAGAATGAATCTTAGATTACTATCCCTGCTGAGCTGCCTGATGTTGGTGGCTGCTCCGAGTTTAACGATGGCTGCACCCGAGGGTAAGCCGAATGTCGTATTCGTGATTACGGACGACCAAGGTTACGGAGATATTTCCGCGCTTGGAAACTCCATCATCAAAACCCCCAACATGGACGAGCTGCATGCGACTGGCGTGCGATTGACCGACTACCATGTAACGCCGACCTGCGCTCCGACACGTGGCGCTTTGATGAGCGGCCACTTCACTAACCGGGCTGGACCTTGGCATACGATCATGGGTCGGTCATTCCTTCGAGTCGGTGAAATGACGCTAGGGCAGGCTTTCCTCGACAACGGTTACGAGACCGGAATGTTCGGCAAATGGCATTTAGGCGATAACTATCCTTATCGGCCGGAAGACCGGGGGTTCTCGGAAGTGGTTCGCCACGGTGGCGGCGGTGTTGGTCAAACGCCTGATTTTTGGGACAACTCGTACTTTGACGACACCTATTTCCACAATAGCAAACCGCAGAAGTATAAGGGTTACTGCACGGATGTCTATTTCCAAGAAGCGAAGCGCTTTATCGAAGAAAGCGTGGATAATGGGAAACCTTTCTTGGCCTATATTTCGACCAACGCACCTCACGGACCGTTTCATTGCCCGGACAAGTATTGGAAGCCCTATGCTGAGCAGGGCATTTCGGATCGGGAAGCTATATTCTATGGTATGATTGCGAATGTGGACGAGAACGTCGGAGCGATGCGCAAATGGCTCGAGCGCAAAGGACTGACCGAAAACACGATTTTCATCTTCACGACCGATAACGGCACGGCGTCTGGCGATAAGCTTAATAGCGGCGGTATGCGTGGCAAAAAAGGGAGCGAATATGATGGCGGGCACCGCGTTCCGTTTTTTATGAATTGGCCAGCGGGAAATTTGACGAGAGGTCGCGATATTAATGAACTGACTGCCCATATCGATATCCTCCCGACTCTGATTGAATTGTGCGGATTGAATGGACCGATGGACTACAGTTTTGACGGTCGTTCCTTGGCTCCTCTTATCTATCAAACGCCAACTCCATGGCCGGACCGAGTGATCATTACAGATTCTCAACGCGTGCGCGATCCGATCAAGTGGCGTAAGTCTGCGACTATGACAAAGCGCTGGCGTTTGATAAATGGCGAAGAGTTGTACGATATGAGTCGTGATCCTGAGCAGAAGAAAGACATTTCGAAATCGAATCCAGAAGTCGTTCAACGCTTGCGTGGAGAATACGATCGCTGGTGGGCGAGCATTTCGCCTGGCTTCGTAGTCGATGAACGTGCGGTGCTTGGCAACAAGGCTGACAATCCGACTCAGCTTACCGCTCACGATTGGCTGACCGATGGCAATCCGCCTTGGCACCAAAGTAGTATCCGCAAAGGGCAAAAGGGCGTGGGCCATTGGGCTGTCCGTGTTGAAAAATCGGGTACGTTTGAAATCGCTCTGCGCCGTTGGCCGCGCGAGGTATCCAAGTCGATCGAATCGGATGTTAAACCAGGAAAGTCTGTTCCAGGATTGGTCGCTTATCGGGAGACTCCTGGAATGGGATTCGACGTGAGCTCGGCCATGCTGAGCATTGGAGATTTCTCTGACGAAAAACCAGTTAAGAAGGGCGCGGAAAGCGTGACCTTTACGGTCGATCTCGAGCCCGGGGATTTTAACCTCCAAGGCATATTCAACATGGGGGGAGATTCTATCAGCGCTTACTACGCGGTGGTCAAACGCCTGTAGGAAATGCTATCAGTCCAATTGCGGATCCAACAGCACATACAGTAAACACGGGATAATAAAGCTTATTCGGGAGTGATATTTTGGAGTAGTCTACTTTAGATTCCCCAGTACTTAATAGAGGAATTCTACCAAATAATGCGTCGTTCGAATAATAGCGAAGAGAGCGTTTTGTTCGCTGAAAATCAATTGAAGGGAATGTCGCTGTTGCGAATTCCCGGGTTAGCGATTTCGACTGTTGTATCTTTGGGTTTGTCGACCCTAGTCCAGGGGCAGTCGTCTATCGATTTCAATCGCGATGTTCGGCCGATCATTTCCGACAAGTGCTATCAGTGTCACGGTCCGGATGCCGACAATCAGGATTCGGAGTTTCGGTTGGATTCGAGGGAAGCGGCCATCGCAGACCTTGGTGACTATTTCGGGATTGTTCCGGGTAATCTGGAAGAGAGCGATTTGCACTGGCGAATTTGGGAAGACATCGAAGAGGATCTCATGCCGCCATTCGATTCGAAGCTTTCCTTGAGTGACGATGAAAAGAAGGTTTTGGATCGATGGATCGAGGCGGGAGCTCCCTATGACAAGCATTGGTCCTTCAAACCGATAAAGCGACCCGCGTCGCCACTGATTTCAAAGTCCAATTCGGAATGGAGCGCTAACGAGATCGATCGCTTTATTGCGGCTCGCTTGGAAGACGAAGGTTTGGCTCCTTCGTTTGAAGCGGAAAAAACGTCTCTGATTCGTCGGGTCACTTTGGATTTGACGGGTCTGCCTCCGACGATCGAAGAGGTGGATGCGTTCTTGGAGGATGACAGTCCCGAAGCTTGGGAATGCGTGGTGGATCGCTTGCTTACTTCCCCTCGCTATGGCGAGCGTATGGGGCTGGTCTGGTTGGATGCGGCTCGTTATGCCGATTCCGGAGGTTATCAAAATGACATCAAGCGTTCGCAGTGGCCTTGGCGCGATTGGGTTATTCGAGCCTATAATGATAACATGCCTTTCGACCGTTTCACTGTGGAGCAGTTGGCGGGAGATTTATTATCGGAGCCTACGCGGGATCAGCGATTGGCTACTGCATTTAATAGAAATCATCGAATCAATAACGAAGGTGGAATCATATCGGAAGAGTACTTGGTCGAATATGTGGCGGATCGCGTGGAGACGACATCGACGGTTTTTCTCGGGTTGACCATGGGCTGCGCTCGATGCCATGATCACAAATACGACCCGATTAAGCAGAAGGATTTTTACGAGATGTTCGCCTTTTTTCATAACATTCCGGAAAATGGTCGCGATGGAACTTTGGCCCCGAAGCCCAATATGGCGGTGTATCAGGGTGGCACCTACGAAGAGCATGAGCGATTGAAGGGGAGGGTAAAATCGACGACAGGGGGAATTCGATCGCTACCAAAGCGGAGCGAAGATCGTTTCTTCGCATGGATCGATCAAGAGACTGAAGAGCGTCGCCACGAATTGGATGCATTGAAGACTGCACCCAGAGCAAATTTGCATCTGCCATTCGATGTGGTTGAGGAAACGAGAACCTTCGATGCTCGAAACGCTAAACGAAAAGTGACTTTGAGGAGCCGGAATAACGAGGTCTTTGTTCGAGCGGCCAATGCAAAGTACGGGGGCGCTTTGAAGTACGGCGTTTCGACCATGGTAAGAGTCGATAAGCCGCATGGGGAGATATTCGATTCCGGGCAGCCGCGGTCTTGGCTGGTCAACGTCCAGACGCCTAAAGTCTTTGCGGGATCCGAGGGTCCTGTGTTGGCGATTGTGGAATCGGGCTCGCAGCGAGGCTATCGCTTGATGCTCGAGGAGGTCGGAGACCGCCAGTTTTTCCGTATGTCTTTTCAGCTATTCGATAATTTCGGTGAGAAGCGCGGTATCGAAGTCGCGAGTGAGACTGTTGTTGCGAAGGGAGCCTGGGCTCGCCTGGGAGTAACCTGGGATGGGAGCGGTCGAGCTTCCGGCGTTCGGCTCTATCTCGATGGTCAAGCGGTCGAATCGGTGATCGAATTGGACGCCTTGGACGCGCCGATCGAAACTGCCGAAGCGCTGATTGTTGGGGCTCGAGCCCAGCAGGATGCTTTGGATATGCAGCGAGACGCTACTTTCAGAAACGGCGTGATTGACGATGTTCAAATTTACGACGAAACTCTGAATCCCGATCAGGTCGAGACTTTGTCGAAAGCGGATCCGCAGAACTTGTTGTTTTCCAGTCTCGACGAAACGGCTCGATCGTCTTTGCAATCCGCCTGGATCAAGACGGACCCGGAGGGGGTTCGTTTGTCGAAAGCGCTAGCAAATCAAAAAGCGGAGCTAAATGCTTTCGAGAAAAAGCATGTAGCTGAAGTGAGTATAATGGAGGAAATGGATACGCCGCGAGAGACCTACTTGCTAACCCGCGGAGCCTATGACCAACCTGATAAAAGCGAGCGACTGGAGCCGGGCACCATGGATGCTCTTCCTCGAATGGATTCGTCGTTGCCGCGCAATCGATTGGGCTTGGCTCAATGGATTGTAGATCCCGATAATCCGCTGACGGCTCGTGTTGCGGTGAATCGATACTGGCAGATGTACTTCGGAATCGGATTGGTTAAAACGCCGGAAGACTTCGGCTCCCAAGGCGAAGTCCCCAGTCACCCTGAATTGCTCGATTTCCTGGCGGCTTCGTTTATCGAAAGCGATTGGGATGTGAAGGCGATGCAGAAGAAAATCGTCATGAGTTCGACCTATCGTCAATCGTCGAGCTTTAGTGAGACGCTATTGGAGAAAGATCCTGATAATCGGCTTCTCGCTCGAGGTCCTCGATTTCGATTGTACGGTCAGGCGCTTAGGGATCAAGCTCTAGCGGTTTCCGGATTGCTGGCAGACGAACAGGGAGGTCCGCCGGTGATGCCTTATCAGCCGGAAGGACTTTGGGATGAAGTCAGCGCAAAGGGCTACAAGTATATCGTTGGCAAAGGCAATGATTTGTATCGGAGAAGTCTATACACGTTTTGGCGCCGGACAGTACCACCGCCATCGATGATGAATTTCGACAATTCGTCACGTGAAATTTGTTCAGTTAGTCTCAATGCAACGAATACGCCCTTGCAGGCGTTGAATTTGATGAATGATCCTCAATTCGTCGAAGCGGCCAGAGCTCTCGGGGAGCGGATGCTTCGCGAAGGTGGAGAATCGTCCTCGGATCGCATCGAATTCGGGCATCGACTGGTCTTGGCTCGGTCTCCGGAAGAAGAGACGCTTTCCATATTGGAAACGGGTTACGAAGATTACCTCTCCGAATTTAGAACCCAACCCGAACGCGCGAACAGTTTGGTTACTACAGGAGCTTCGAGGGCTCACCCGGATCTAAGTTCCCCAGAATTAGCGGCTATGACCATGGTCGCCAGTACACTGCTCAACCTCGACGAAACCGTCACTAAGGAATAAGTATTAAATCCGAAATCTTAGATCCTAGTGCATAGTCTTATGAATTACGTTGATACCATTGAATCAAAGAGCGACCTGCGAAAACCAAGGCTAAGAATTCATTAAACCACTGAGGACACTGATATACACTGATGATCAGGCTTAACCCTTATAATATCAGTGTTCTCGGTGGTTATTTGATTTTCAATGGTCGTTTTAATGATCTATACATATGAAACTTTCAAGATGATGTACCAGATTCAAAATTCCTAATTTCAACTTCTTCCACCCATGGACCCACTTCTCGAATCGCGTTACTTGATGAATCGCCGCCAGTTTTTCGGTCGAGCGGCGAATGGAATAGGCTCAGCTGCACTAGCGAGCCTATTAGGGAAGGATTTACTGGGAGCGGATACATCGTCGGCATTCCCTAACTTTACAGCGAAGGCGAAGCGCGTTATTTATCTTTTTCAATCGGGGGCTCCGTCTCAGCTGGATCTTTTCGACTGGAAACCGGAGATGGCTAATCGCTTCGATCAGGACCTGCCAGACTCGGTGCGGCAGGGACAGCGTCTGACTGGAATGACGTCTGGGCAAAAGCGCTTTCCAGTGGCTCCCACGATTTTTAATTTTAAGCAGCATGGAAGCAGCGGGGCGTGGGTGAGCGAATTGATGCCGAACGTGGCCCGCGTATCCGATAAATTGTGCTTCATTAAATCGATGTACACGGAGGCGATCAATCACGACCCGGCGATCACTTTTTTCCAAACCGGCTCGCAGATTGCGGGACGTCCGTCGATCGGGTCGTGGCTTTCCTATGGACTGGGAAGCATGAACGAAGATTTGCCTACTTTCGTGTCGATGATTTCCACGGGAACGGGGCGCCCTGGAGGACAACCGCTTTACGATCGTCTATGGGGAAGCGGGTTTTTGCCGACGACGCACCAGGGAGTTAAGTTTCGTGGAGTCGGTGATCCAGTGCTTTACCTCAACGACCCGCACGGAGTGAATCGACCTATGCGACGGCGCATGTTAGACGATCTCAACGCGATTAACCAGAAACGTTACGAGGAAGTGGGCGACCCGGAAATTTCGACGCGTATTTCCCAATACGAACTGGCGTACCGGATGCAGACTTCGGTTCCAGGGCTGACTGATATGGCAGACGAGTCGGATCGAACCTTCGACGCTTACGGTCCGGAATCTCGCAACAAGGGGAGCTATGCTCATAATTGCATTTTGGCCCGTCGGTTGGTTGAACGGGACGTTCGTTTTGTGCAGCTCTTCCACATGGGTTGGGATCAGCATAAGACCTTGCCTAAGCAGATTAAAGGACAGTGCTACGATACGGACCAGGCCACGGCCGCTTTGATTGAGGATCTAGAACAACGCGGACTACTAGAGGATACTTTGGTCGTTTGGGGCGGAGAGTTCGGACGGACGATTTACAGTCAAGGAGCCTTGACTGAAGTAGATTATGGACGGGATCACCATCCGCGCTGCTTTACGATCTTTATGGCAGGGGCGGGGGTGAAACCCGGTATTAGCTACGGAGCGACAGATGACTATTGCTACAATATCACTCAGGATCCGGTGCATGTGCACGATCTCCATGCAACGATGTTGAATATTTTAGGCATCGATCACGAACGACTGACTTATAAATTCCAAGGCCGCCGTTTCCGCCTGACCGATGTGCATGGCCGTTTGGTCAAGGGCATTATGGCATAGTCGCATAGCTCAGGAGTGGTCGGCTCCGATATTGGTTTTAGGTTGATTCTCCGGTTTCGGCATACTGGAGATTCTCTCGGAATATGAATGCCATTTGACTTTGGTTAGGCACGTATTCGCTTGGCCTCCCAGGAGGACCCCTGTTTAGTCTTTAGCCATGAAACTCGTTTCTCTACTCCTGATTCTCTCGTTTTCGATTTCATTTCTCCTAGCTGACACCTCGATAGTGGACTTTAAGGTCACTCACGGGCCGATGTTAGGGAGGCCGGGTCCGACGACAATGAGCATTTGGGTACGGACGAATATCCCAGGCGAAGTCTCCGTTCGATACGGCACGGAGAAATTCAAACAGCTGATGGTATCGGAGTACGTGGATACGAAACTGGAAAACGATAACACGGGAGTCGTAACGCTAACGAATCTGTATCCAGACACACTCTACTATTACACTGTGGATAGAGGATTAGCAGGTTCGTTTCGGACGTTGCCAAGAGGGAGCGATTTCGCAAATGACGAGCATAACCCAGAGGGGTTATTCAACTTCCAATTCGAATTCGTTTCCTGTGTGAATCAGAAGCCCCAATCGAGTGTGGGGCCGAGTATGCCAATCTACGATACGTTGAACGATCAGGTCGCGGACCATGTAAGCTTCGCGATTTTAAATGGGGACTGGCTATACGAAGAGGATCGCGACTTTCCGGCGGATGCATGGTTGAAGCAAGTTCGAGCGGGACCAAGTGAAAAACCGGATATTGTAAACCTGGCGCCAGCGGTGACCGGAGTTTGGGAGAATTACAAAACTTATATGAATCGCGGTCGCAATATGATGGAGTGGCACAGTAGAGTGCCGAGCTTCTTCACATTCGACGATCATGAACTTATCAACGATATTTACGGCACTGGAGAAGTTGGATACGTTAATCGCCGAGCTGTTTTTCGTGATACGGCAGTTAAGGGATGGTTTGATTATTTGGGTTGGGCGAATCCAGTGGCTCATGACAAGAAGGCTCGATTTGGAAAAGGAACGTTCGAAAAAGGGAGCGACGTGCTTTACGATCCCAATGTGGATTTCACATCGCTATCGGTCGAAGACTACGCGAATTTGCACGTCCATTGGGGCAAGCTTACTGACGGCATCATGTCTAGCGATCTCGATGCGATTCCGGGGGATCCGAATTCGGGAGTTTATGGAATCGTAAAGGTTATCGATAAGCATCGCTTGAAAATTGAACCTGCAGGCCGGGCAGATGGCCAAGCGGCTTACTCGGTGGGTCGTCGCTCGTATGGATCGTTCCGCGTAGCCAATTGCGAGTTTCTTTTGCTCGATACGCGTTCGCATCGTTCGATGCATGATGTGAAAAATCCTGCACAGCCTGGAGCGACGATTTTGGGTAAGCAGCAGCTGAAGTGGGTGAAGGATACGATCGATCAATCGGATGCGGATTTCTTTTTCATGGCATCGTCGGTCGATTTCATGATCCCGCATGTCGGCAATGGTGGCGGCAGCGACCTTAATTTAGCCGTAGCCAAAGACGATGCGTGGACGGTCTTTCTCGAAGAGCGAGAGGATCTTATCGAATTTTTCGAGAAACGCGAACCGAAGCAATTTTTCATGATGACCGGCGATTTGCACAATAGCTTTGCGATTAAGGTAACGCCGAATATATGGGAATTCGCATCTGGTCCCGGCAACTCGGTCAATCACGTACCAGCCGTGGACGAAGGAAATCGTCCTGCCAATGGCCTGTTCAAATACGGTCCGCGCGAATGCGAGATTCGCTGGTCATCCTATGTGCTAGGCGACGCTCCGCGCCTGGAGCGAATCCATCCGCATTATTGCGTCGTTCAGATCAACAATGTTTTCAATAGTCCAATACAGCGGGGCGACGAACGTTGGGTGGCCTTCCCGCATCCGCAAGTAATGTTCAAGTACTACGACGCATTTACCGGCGAACTGAGGTACACTGAATCCATCGTGGCGGGTTTGAGTAATTAGGTCTGACGGCGAGTTTCGGGCCGCGATATTGAACGGAGTATTCGTTTAGCGACCTTGACGATTAATGGACGCTCGGAGATCGGTAGCTACCTTCGAAGCAATTTTTGGAAATTATTTCTCTTGGTAGATCACAGGGTTTAGTTCGGTGTCGATAATCTCCCCGATTGTGGCGTCTGGCATCCATGTGTCCCAGTCGTTTTGCTGGTTTTGGTTTTTCGGTTCAGCGAGTCGCATGTCTTTATCCATGTAGATAATCGTCATGATTTTGCGCGTCTGATCGGTTGTGTTGGGACCGGCTCGGTGGAAGGTGTATCCATAGTGGAAACTGACTTCGCCTAGATCGAAGGGCGAACTGTCGATAGGGAGATCGGAGAGTTTTAGGTGCTCGTCGATTTTCTTTTCGCTTGCGTCACTGATTTCGAGATCGCGTCCAAAAGCGATGCTTTGGCTGCCAATTGAAAATTCTAGCGGTCCTTTTTCCATTGGTACAGCTTGGAGGGGAATCCAAGCGGTCACTGTGTTGTTGTTGGAAAGCGGCCAATAGTATTGATCGACGTGCCAAGGCGTGTATCCACCACTTGGTTCTTTGTAGAGGGCTTGGTCGTGGTAGAGGCGGACGCCGCTCACTCCCATTAGTTGAGTGGCGATGCGACCGAGGCGTTTGCTTTTGATGAATTCCTCGACGACTGCGTTGGTCCGCCAAAGGTTCATTATTTGAAGGAAAGCTTTGCTGTACGTATCGCGTGCGTTCATTTCGCGAGTCTCCTGATTAAGAGCGTTGACGGTTTTTGTGATCTCAGCTTGGTAGTGAGCAATGACCTCGGGGGAGAGGACGTTCTTTAGTTTAATGTAGCCGTCGCTCTGGAAGCGTTCGATTTGCTCGCCAGTAATCGTGTACTCGGATTCGAGATCGAGGGTTTCTGTGTTCATATGTCGGGATTTGTATTGGATTTAAAACTGCGTGGCAGAAATGTGAGCCCCAGAAATTAGCGTATTAATGAAGTTCAATCCTACTCGGATATTGCAAAAATTGATACTTTGATGCTTAGTTTTCGAATAATTGTAGAACGGTTTGATAAATGAAGCTCTATTTTGAAAAGATAACGCACTCGAAGGGGCATTCATTTACGTGTTCGGAGTTCACTGGAGAGGTATTCAATTGTCCTCATCATTTTCATCCGGAGATCGAGATAACCTACATCGCTTCAAGTGTGGGAAGGCGTTTTATCGGAGACCATATCGGTCGATTTTGCCCGGGGGATTTGGTGATGATTGGCGGTGGATTGCCTCACATGTATTTCAATGACGAACCGGTGTCTCAGGATCCCGAATGGGCTCGGTCGTTGGTGATGCAGTTCGATTTGAATTTATTGGGCGATCGGTTTTGGGAGATTTCGGAAATGAAAGCGATCAGGGCGCTTTGGGATCGATCCGCCCGTGGTTTGCATTTTACGGGTCCGATCGTGGAGGGGACAGTCGGGGTGATGGAGCAGTTAAAGGAGGCCCATGGGGCGAGCCGTATCGAATTGTTATTGAAACTACTGGATGGCTTGGCGGCGAGTGCAGGGGGAGTGGAGCTTTCGAGCCTCCAATATGCAAAGCCGAATTCAATAGCAGGCGATCAGCGTATCAATAAAGCGTATGCGTTTATAAACGAGCGGTTTTGCGAGAGCATCTCTCAGAACGACGTTGCTCGCGCTGTGGGGATGAGCGGTTCGGCATTCAGTCGATTTTTCCGCGGCGTTTCGGGAAAGACGTTTACGGAGTTTTTGAATGAGATTCGAATAGATCACGCATGCCAAGGCTTGCAGGTTTCAGACAGGCGAATAGTGGAAATTTGCTTCGCTTGCGGGTTTTCCAATTTATCGAATTTCAATCGACGTTTCCGCGAGCAGGTGGGGTTGACGCCGAGAGAATATCGATCGGCTTACCGCCAAAAAATTGACGAGCGTAGTATTCAATCGAAGCAGAGCGTTTTTATTGCCTAGGGGAGTTAATCATTAAATCGTCTCCTGGGCAGGACCGGTGGAGTCTGCGTAAGTCTGGAAGAATTGCAGAACCCACGTGAGGGACGCACGTGGGTTTGTGACGAATTTCGGGCAAGTTGATGCGCATCGACAGACTTAGCAAAAAAAGAGCTGACCTTGTGGGTGCTTTTAGGTAGCCGTTTTTCATGAGACTTGCCATGCTACCCTTGTTTTTGTTCATATTTGGTATGACCGTGCTGTCTGGAGCGGACCGCTCAGTCGGAAATAAGCCGAACGTTATTGTGATAATGGCGGATGACGTGAGCTGGGAAGCTTTTGGCTGTTACGGCGGCGAGGATTACCTGACCCCGCGAATCGATGAACTCGCTTCGAAGGGAATCCGTTTCAAAAATTGTTTTTCGACTCCGATTTGTACGCCGTCGCGGGTGAAGATTATGACCGGAAAGTATAACTTTCGGAATTACACTCATTTTGGTTATTTGAATCCGAATGAAAAAACGTTCGGACATCTGATGCAGGAAGCCGGGTATAAGACTGCGATCGCGGGAAAGTGGCAGCTTAACGGACTTTATAATGAATTGCCCGGGCACGATGATGGAACGCGTCCAGCTAAAGCTGGCTTCGACGAGTATTTTCTTTGGCAAGTAACGACCGGCAAATCGGGTGATATTGGCGGCGAGCGATTCTGGAATCCGCCTATCGAGACCAATGGGAAATTCATAACGAAGCAGGAAAACGCGGGCGCCTATGGTCCTGACCAAATGAGCGACTTTCTTTGTGATTTTATGGAGCGCAATGCGGAGGATCCGTTCTTTCTCTACTATCCGATGGTGCTCGTTCACGATCCGTTCGTGCCCACGCCTGATTCGATAGGGAACGCTTCTAAGGCGACAGCGAACGAATGGGATAAGACGCGAAACAAAGAGCACTTCGTTTCGATGGTGAATTACATGGACAAGATTGTCGGCAAGATTGCAGACAAAGTGGAATCCCTCGGCTTGGCTGAGAACACGATTATACTTTTCACTGCAGACAATGGTACGGGCGTTGGGATCACTTCGCGTTGGCAGGGGCAGGATATCAAAGGCGGGAAGGGCGGTCCAACTGATATGGGGAATCACGTTCCTTTCGTGGCTTATTGGAAAGGGCAGACGCCAAATGGAGCAGCTTTAGATGACTTGATCGATTTTACCGATTTCTACGCGACGCTTGCGGATGCGGCGGGAGTCGCAATGGATTCAACTGATCCGATTGATGGCCGCAGCTTTTTGCCGCGTTTGAGAGGCGAGGCAGGCAATCCGCGGGACTGGGTGTTTACTCACTATCAGCCGTATTGGAATAAGGTCCCCGTACAGTTTGCTCGGACGGAACGGTTTAAGTTATATCGCGATGGCCGCTTTTTCGAAGTTCCGAAGGACCTCAAGGAGGCCAGTGATTTGGTGGAAGGCTCGGCTGGAGAACGTGGAGAGCTCGTTCGCGAACGGCTTCAGGCGTTCTTGGACGAGACCCCGCCAGCTCCAACTGAAAAAGGGGATAGTACCACTGAGCACCGGCCAATCTATCCGGATTGGCGGAATCTAGTCGATCCGAACGATTGATTCTTGGTGCTCAAATCGCGTCGGGAGGCCCCTGTCCACCCGATGTAATTAGGGAAGGGTGGCGCGAAACGCAACGGTTTGCGCTTATTCACCGACTTGATGAATAACCTTTCGTTTTTTGTCGAGTTGCGTGCTGAAAATCGGGAATATATTCGTTCGTTAATTATTTCGCCCCACTTTTATGAAAAATCTAACCTCTGTATTCTGTATTTTATTTTTCGTTATATTTCCCTTGTTGGCTTCGTCCGCGGAAACCAAGCGACCCAATATTATTGTCATTTACTCGGACGACCAAGGTTTTGGTGATTCGAGTGCGTTAAACCCAGAGGCGAAATTCGAGACGCCGAATCTGGATCGGTTAGCGAAGGAGGGCGTCAGCTTTACGAACGGCCATAGCTCCGATTCGGTATGCACGCCATCGCGGTATGGACTTCTGACTGGGCGTTACAGTTGGCGGACAACAAAGAAAACGGGTGTCCAAGGCGCGGATACGCCTGCTCTAATAGCTCAGGGGAGATTGACACTTGCATCGTTGCTCAAGGAAAACGGGTACAATACGGCTATGGTGGGCAAGTGGCATCTGGGAATGGATATTCCAGGCACGCTTGGCGATCGAGATTTCAGCAAGCCGATTATGGATATGCCTCTGGATAAAGGCTTCGACTATTTTTACGGGATTCCGGCGTCGCTGAATTATGGTTACCTCGCCTGGATTGAAGGACGTTACACGAAAGTTCCGCCGTCGCTTTACACAGCTAAGAAGCCGAATGATCGACATTCGGATTACCGCATTATGCCGCCCTATTTTAAAACGGCAAAAGAAGCCAAAGAGCTTCATGGCGCAGCGGTCATCGAAGTGGCTCCCGATTTTGTAGATACGGAATGTCTGCAACGTTTTGTTGAAAGATCGATCGAGTGGTTGAGCGGACAGGTTGAGGCGTCCAAGGCAGGAAAGCCTTTCTTTCTCTATTTACCGTTCACCTCGCCGCACTATCCAGTGGCTCCTAGGCCGGAGTTTTGGGGGCAGGGCGCAGCGGGCGGATATGGCGAATTCATGATCGAGACCGATTATCATGTCGGTCAGGTGATCGCGTTTCTCGAAGAATCGGGTTTAGACGAAAATACAATGATTGTTTACAGTAGCGATAATGGTCCGGAGCGAACTTGGGCGGAACGTATTGAGGAATTCGATCACGACAGTAGCGGCATATACAGAGACGGAAAACGATCGATCTACGAAGGAGGGCATCGCGTGCCGTTTTTCGTTCGTTGGCCAGCTGGGATTCAGTCGCCAGGACGCTCTTGGGATAAGCTCGTTGGCCAGATCGACGTCTTGTCGACGGTTGCGGAGATGATTGGAGCTGAGGTTCCTGATGATGGAGCTGAGGATAGTCAGAGCTTCTATTCCGTTTTGATCGATCCGAAATCGGATGCTAAGCGTCTGCCCCTGATCAATCATGGGATATCTGGCCGTTTCTCGATCACCGAAGGAAAGTGGAAGCTCATAATGCCGCATAAGAATCTTAAGCACGAACTCTACAACTTGGAAAAAGATCCTGGCGAGGAAACCAACGTCTACGGAAAGAACGTGAAACTTGCCACTCGTCTTGAACAGAGAATTTCCGAGATTGTTTGTCGCGGTCGCACGACGGATGGAGTGCCGCAACTAAATGATACGGGCTATTGGGACGATCTGGCGTGGTTGAACGAAGGCCAGTACAACCGTTTGGCTCCGAAGTGATTTTCGATATTAAAAAGGCCAGATTATTTCTCCTGAGTAAATCCCTCGAGGTTTGTCGTAGATTCTGCGCCTGTCTGAGGGCTTCATACCTTTTGAGTAACTCGGAGTTCTCAATTTCCGTAATTCGAAGAGCGAAGACGATTGCGTTAGGCGTGTCCTAATCTGATAATCAATAACGTTTTTTGGGGGGCGCTACGCCGAGAATTCGGCGTGGTGCAGCGCGATTTTAAATGAACCCATCCCCTCGTAAAGAAATCTAATCATGAAAACCCCTCTAGTCTTCACCATATCGCGGGTTCTTGCGTCTTTTCTTTTTGCGGATTAGCGACCCAATATTCTGTTTGCTTTCGCTGGTGATTGGGGACGGTACGCCAGTGCTTACGAGGTGCTGGATAAACAACCTAGTCCGAATTCCGTGGTGAAGACGCGTAACTTTGATCGCATCGCCGAAGAAGGGGTTTTCTTTACCAATGCATTCGTCAATTCGCCTTCATGCACGCCGTGCATTGCTTTCCGGTTAGTACTTCTTTCGAACGGGTTTGGGAGCGATCTTGCAAGGAGCGGTTTGGGACGATTCGATTCCGTCGTTCCCATTGATGCTGCGGGATGCGGGTTATCATATTGGCCAAACTTACAAAGTGTGGTCGCCTGGGTCGGTTAGGGACGCCCCTTGCGGCGCTCGAAAATATGAATACGAATCGGCCGGGAGTCGATTTAATCAGTTTTCGCAGAACGCTACCAAGTTGATAGATTTAGGCAGTTCTTTGATGGATGTGAAACGTGCTCTCTACGATGAAGTGACGCAGAACTTCGATAGCTTTATCGAAGCCCAGCCAAGGGATACGCCGTTCTGCTATTGGTTTGGGCCGACCAATGTACACAGAAAGTGGACACGCGGTTCGGGCAAAACGCTCTGGGGACTAGATCCCGACGACCTGAAGGGGAAGCTGCCAGATTTTCTCCCAGACGTGCACGCCGTTCGCGAAGACATGGTTGACTACCTTGGCGAAGTGATGGCCTTCGATACGGCGTTAGGAATTTTGTTGGACCGGCTCGCGGTTCTGGGCGAATTAGAAAATACGATCTTAGTAGTGAGTGGCGATCATGGCATTCCCGGTTTTACGCACGCGAAGACGAACCTTTACGATTTCGGAACGCATGTAACCCTAGCCATCCGCTGGCCAGGCAAAGGTAATCCGGGACGTGTCGTTACGGATTTCGTCAATCTGATGGACCTTGCACCGACCTTTCTCGAAGTGGGAGGGGGACGTCGTTAGGTGTAGGATTGGCGTAACCTTGAGAGCGTTTGTCCGAAGCTGGGGAATTGAGCTTGGAGGGTGATTTTAGGGTAACGGCCTATGGGGTCTAAGTAGGGCGGTATGCTTTGCTGTTGATGGGGCTTCGCCTCAGCGGGGCGACTGCATGTGGGGTTTTTTATGGTAAAGCGTTATTTAAATAGATTTTGGGATGGGATGGGGTAAGGATTGTAGTTTGTTATCCTATGAAAGCGTTCCTTTTCAAATTTCTGATGCTCGGTCTCTTGGTTCCTGTGACCGCAGCTGTGGCAAATCCTGATTTCAACGGACGGTGGCGTCTGGATGTCGAGCGCAGTTCAGCGTTAGATGGCTGGACTGCCATGGACCTCGTTTTGACGGTCGATGGGTCGAAGGTCTCGATCGAGCATGACATGCGCTGGCGTACGTCCAGAGTGGTTGAAACCAACGTGGTCGATACGAAGGAGCGGGTTGAAATCTCGAATTTCTTTCGGATCGATCAAAGGCACATGGCGGTATATGCTCCGAAGAAGAGCGTGTCTCCCGTTCGAGCTCGGTGGTTGGATAAAGGTAAGACCTTGAAGGTCGAGACGACGGTTCCAGTTGAGGTGTCGCAGGGAAATGCTAAAATCCGAATTTATTGCGAGTATCGTTTAGGTGTGGGGGGCGAAATGCTCACGCTTTTAGAGCTGCATTCCACGCGTAACAACCCGCTTGTTTATCGCTTCCGTAAACTGTCTTCCGACGATACTTCTCGTCCTTAGTTATCATGATTCGAGCGTTACGAAATTCTATCATTTGTTTAATCGCAGCCGGTTGTCTAATCACAGCTTCCAACGCTGCTCCTGCTAAGAATGCCTGGGTCATGCGCTTCGACGGCGATTGGGAAGTCGCCAGCGCATTGCCTGAAAAAGCGATGCTTATCAGCCTTCAGGGCTTGGCGAATCGGGACGAGGCGCAGCTTTACATTATTCATCCGGCTGATTTTCAGTGGGAGATCACAGAACCGCTCTACGATTTCTACAAGCGCAAGCATGGGATCGCTTTTAGGGAGATCGAGACGGCGAAGGCGGCTTTGTCGCGTTTCAAATCGGCAGCCAAGGGTTACGTGGTCTGGGACACTGCGATCGGGGCTTCTCTAAATGTCGCATTCACGATAGCCGGTCTCGAAGATGCGATCGTGGTGAGCGAGGCGCTTATCCCGCTAGTCAGGAAACAGGGACTAAAGCAAATCGATGATCTGCGCGGGCGCTATACGGGACAGACGGATGCGCAGATTTACGGGAATGCGATCGACCGCTATTGGGATCGTTGCAATCGTGACAAGATAATGCTCATGGGAGGGCATCGCGGGCGCGTCATGATGCCGGCAATGGCAGACTGGGGCATACGCGAGCGAATGTTCTTTCATGATTTGTCGGCCGATCCGGAAGAGGCGGACGAGCTCGTCCTGAACCGTCGCCTTATCGGCGATTTGAATCCAGGTTCAATCGTTTTCGGCTGGCATCCGTACGGCAAGGATACCGAGGAGCAGTCGACGATGCTTTTGTCGACTTACGGGCTGAAAATGGAAGGGCTGCATAACTTGCCGAACTTGAGTTACAATTGCCAATTCGAGTTTACGGAAGGTTTTAAGTTCACCAACAATCATCATGTCGATCTGGACGAGAGGCTCGTAGCGGAACAGAAAGTCTACATGTCTTTCGTGCAATCGGATAGTATTGGCATTGGCGTATGGACAAAACCAGGACGCGGGAAATTGCCTTTCGCGTGGCAGGTAACAATGAACTGGACGGATTTTTCGCCGGCTGCATTGGAGTATTTTCACGAGTCCGCTACGCCGAACGATTATTTCATCGGCGGTCTCTCGGGTCCCGGATATATGTATCCAAATAATATTCCAAAAGATCGCTTTCCGATATTGATGGACGAGGCTAAGAAGCTAATGGGGGTGCTTGACGAGCATGTGATGGAGATTATGGACAATTCTGCAGCCGACGGAAACGTAGGCAATGCCGAGCTCTTCAAGGAAACAGTTGATGCCTATTACGAGGCCTTCCCGGACGTGTTGGGGTTTTTAAATGGATACGGCCCGGCACGGACGCGTGATCTTCGAGACTCGCGGCCTATGATTTCGTACGATTACTATATAGATCCGAAGCGTCCTCGCGAAGAAGTGACCGCGGATTTAAACGAGCTCATAGCACTTAATAGCAAGCTTCCTTATTTTCTATTGGTTCATGTGCGCGAGTCGAACGACGTGAATAGTTTGGTGACCGTGGTAGAGAACTTGGAAGGACCGGTTGAAGTTGTCGCGATCGATGAATTTCTCAAGTTAGCCGCGAGTAAGAAAACGTATAAGACGCGTTTTCGTCAAGCGGACGATCCAGTGCATTTTAAGGGGTACTGAGCTTTGCAGGGAAGGAGAGAAGTGGGTTGTTAGGTGTTAACCGCTGATGACACTGTTGGAGTTGGTCTAGGTGGCGCGGGACGTGCAGGCACGCGTTTTTCTGTAGTCTCGGTCTGAGTTTTGAAAGTAGCTACTCGAGGGACTCGAGTGGACTCTCTCTATTTATCGATCTTCCAAATAGTTCCCATGATACCGGGTTTCTTGCGGTTTGGGAGCGGGGGATGCGTCGATGGGGTGGAGCCTTTCGGGATGTTGGGTTGATAGTAGACGGTTAGAATCTTTCCGGTTTCGAGCTCGATTGAAACGGGGTATCCTAGGTCGCCGTTGGCGGCATCGTCTCGTAGAATGATTTCGTTTTCGAGATTCCAATCGATGCCGTTTTGGCTGATGCAAACGCGTTCGCCGAATGGTTGTCGGCGGTATCCGTAGCTGCAAAGGACTCGTCCGTCGGATAGCTGGAGCAAGTGAGGAGGAAATCCCCAGAGTGGTGTCTGGTAGGGCTTGGCCCAAGTCGTGCCATTGTCATCTGAATACGTGCCCCACATTTGACAGTCGGGGCTTTGGTCGTCGTAGGGGATCGCGGTTGCCCGGATCATCATGATGACACGCCCAGAATCGAGTTGTATGATGTGCGGTTCGCCAAAGCGAATGGTGTCGGCGTGCGGGCAGACAACGGTGGCGATAGGGTTCCATTCGCCTAATGCTTCATCGCTTGCGTACAGGCCAATGTTTCCTGCGTCATCGCGATAGGAGGCTACCAGAAAGGACCCGTTTTGCAGGTGGACGCCTCCGTGGATACTGTCGTGTCCGGGAGTGGTTTGCGACCAGGTGAAACCATTGTCATCGGAGATCGCATGCCAGGCGCGGTTGAGGGCGGTGGCATTGGCATATTCCGGTTTCTCGACGTATCCGATCCAGCGATCGATAAAGCTTTGTTCGTAAGAACCTGTTGGCATCGATTCGTAGGTGGCGCGTGTGAATCGAACGGATCGGAAATGGGCGAGTAGACTGCCGTCGCTCAGTGTGGTCACTCCGCTTTCGCGGTCATCGAGAATGGTATCGTAGACGACAGCTGGGGGCATCCAGGTTTCGCCGTTGTCGGTCGAGCGTGATAGGAGAATCTCTCCGTTGGGGGCCATGTGCTCTTCGGTGCGGGTGAATAGAACAACGAGGTCGCCGGATTTCGTGCGAGCGATTGCGGGCCAGGCACAATAGGCGTCGCGCTTCTCGTATATGCTAAAATGGCGAAGGATCTGGGAGTTGGACTTGTCGGCGGCGTTTATGAGCGGAGAAAGCAGTACGGCTAGGAGCGCAAACCCTATTAATCGGCAACTGGGGTGGGGAAGGAAAGGCATGGTTTGGTGATGGGTGGGGGTGGAAAGTCAGCAACGGGTTCGTAGGTTTATAGTAATTGGGGATGGAGAGATGAGGAAAGATTGGGAGATTGAGGGATCCACTCGAGTCCCTCGAGTAGCTAATGGGAAGCTTTGGAATTTCGTAGCTACGTGTGGGACTCGCGTGGATGTTTCTAGGGGTTTATGCTGTCGGTGATCGATAGTGTATTAAAATCGAGGGTACGGCTGAGGCGGCCGTGGGTGATCTCTAGTTTTCGGGATCCTTTTTCTGCGTTGAGGTGGGGGCCTTCGAAGAGCTTCCATTTCGAGTAGTCCGTGGCTTTGCCGTCTACTTTGGGTGCGGAGCCATATTCGAAGGAAATGTCTTTGCCGCGTAGACTGCGCATTCTAACGCGTGGGGTCGGCTCTAGAGTGAATTCTAGAGGAAGGTCGCGGATGGCGTTTTTGAAGGCTTCGAAATTCGCGAATTCAGAGGCGGAAGCGGCTTGGAGGATCGTTCCGTTTTTGACGTGCGGGCTGATGAGGACTTGGCTGCCAGAATCTACGCGCTCGTAGCGATATCCGTTTCCAGTGGAGGGGAGACGGCTGTACTTCATGTGCGCTTCCCAGCGATAGGGGGCGAGAGGATAGTAGGCGAGGTAGGTATCGCCGCCTTGGGCGAATATCCAGCCTGACTGGTCTTCGCTTAGGTTTTCGAGGTCCTTTGAGAAGAATCCATTGACTTGTTCGAAACGCGTTCCTTTGGGGATGTCGTAAAGGGCGACGATTGTATCGAGATCTTGGAACACTTGTTCGTAGGGAGAGCAGCCAACGAGTTTGTCGGCTACGTCGTAAGAGGGCTTTCCTTCGGCAGCAACGGCTGTGACCATGGTGTCGGGGCGCACGTTGAAATATGCCTGCATGCCTTTTGAGGCGGAGTAGGGGTGGATTGAAAACATGGTCGGGTGGAGGCCGCGCGGGTCGGGGGTCTTCCAGGTGACATCCCAGACGTGAGTCTGTATCGGGTCGGCCATGCCGCCTTGGTAGGAGCCTACTCCGTAGTCGTCTGCGATGTACGTGGTTTTGTAGATGGGGGCCTTGCCGAAGTCGCTGTAGCGCCACTGATGGCGAGAACGTTTGAGATCGCGTTGTTCGAAGCTGTCGTCGCGGTCAGTTGCGATTCGATAGATGACTTCGGGCACTTCGTAATTTTCAGCGACAATGCCATAATAATTACCCCAACTAAATCCTTTGGTCGGGGGACAGTTTCCGAAGTTTATCCATGAGAAAAAAGAGGTTAGACTATTCCAGCGTTCAGTTACCGAGCTGTCGTCGGTTCGGGAATTGGGTCCGCGGAGAACGCCGTTTATAGTATTGGCTGCGAGTCCGGCGAAAAGCCAGTCGAGGGTCATCTTTCCGCGCATCTTCATTTCGGGATCTTCTGCCCAGGAAACCAGGTATAGCATTGGGATCGCGTATTCGCCAAGGTAGTGCGTCGGGTTGAATTCTCCTTGTCCGATGGTCGTTGTGAGATCCATCCAATCGATGAGGTAGTCGCGTGATTCGGCTAGGTTTTCATCGGAGCTTTTACCTGTGTACCAAGTGTCGCCAAGTTCATTCGGATACATCTCTGACATGAGGTAAAGCATCGTGTAGTACATTGCGAAATGGTTTTCCGTATCGCCGCGTAGTTGGTAGGCTGTTCTCCAGGTTTCTCGGATGGCGTTACGAGCTTCTTGGGAGAGAAGCTCTTTGCCCGAAAAGGCGGCGCAAACGGAAGGAAGCATCCAGAAGGGTCCCGAGCCGGGCGTTTGCATTATTTCGATAACGCGGGCGGAGCATTCGTCGATATTCCGTCCAAGTCGCAAATTAGCGGATACGGATGCTAGATCCATTTTTTCAGTCAGGCCGTTTTTTACGATATCGGCTCGCCATTCGATGACTTCGTTGACGCGCTCCATATATTGAGCGCGTCGTTGGATCGGGTCGTCAATGACTTCTAGGCTCGGGTGGGCTGCTTCGTACGAAGGTTGAGCGTTCGCGATTTGGGCGCAGAGTAAAAGAGCGAGGAGGGATGTTATGAAAGTCGATTTCATGTTAGGAAAATTAATAGGGCTGCGATTTACTTCCGCTCTTTGGGGAGGAATACGAAACTGTTGATGGCGGAACCTTCGAGGCCTGCTTGCGACCAGGTTCGCCCGAAGTTGTCCGAGGCGAAAAGGGCGTTTTGGTAAACGCTGGCCAAGAGGCGTCCGGTGTCGGGGTGGACTCCTATGCGCCAGACGCGGTGAGGAGTGGGTAATCCTTCGTTGCACGTGGTCCAGGTCTCGCCTTTGTCTTCGGAGGTAAGGACGCCGTAGGTGTAGCTGCCGATAGCGAGGCGTTTCGGATTGGTTGGGTCGAAGGTTATGTTGTAGAGAGCGGCTCCGGAAGGAACGTCGGGGAATGGTATCCAGGATTGGCCGTTATCTCTGGAGGCCCACGCTCCGGAACTTTGAGTGACGGCGACCCAGGTCTGGGGATTGTGCGGGGACTGTTGGATGTCGTTCACGGTTTCGTTGGTTGCGAGGACGCGTCGCCATGAGCGAGCCCCGTTTTGGGTCAAGTAGATGCCCGTCTCGCATCCGGCGAGAATGCGGCCTTTGCGGGCGCGATCAGCTTCGATGGTCTGAGTGTATTTGCCACGATTCGGAAGGCCTTTTTCTAGCCGAAGCCAGGTCATGCCTTGGTCTTTGGAAACGGCGATACCGCCAGGGTGGGCGAGGTAGACTGTATCCGGAGCGTGCGGATCGACGCAGATGTCTTTGGGTTCGGTGATGTCCCAACTGGTCATGATACGCCAGCTCTTGCCGCCGTCGAGAGTCCTGAGGGCACCGTTTAGAGTGGCAGTGTAGAAGACTTTGCGGTTGCGGGGGTCGAAGGATACGGCGAAGATACTCGGGTCGTTGATTCCGATATGCTCCCATTTGCCGGATTCATCGTTGCGGTGGAGACCACTTGTGGTCACGATCTTCGATCCAATGACGTAGTTTTTGTTAACCGCTGCGCAAACGTAGAAATCGTGTTTCGATGTCTGCGATAGGCAGGTGATGGAGAACGTCGCCAAAGCGACGAGGCTCGGAATAGTCTTTGAGAGGCACATAGGATTAATAACAGGATCGAGTGTGTTGTTTACCGAGATGGGGTAAAGTGTTGATTGGTCTAATTGGGGGGTACGGTAAAATAAGGGCGAAGGGCGAAGGGCGAAGAGATGGGGAGGATGAGAGTCGGGATGGCTCGGTTGCTTTTGAGTAGGTGGAGCGAAGCCTTCAGATTCGGTTTTGCAGTCTTTATGACCACGCGAGTCGCCAGCGTAGCTACTTGAATGTGTGGAGCGAAGATACAGCGTTTGGGGTGGGATTGGTCCTTTGGTCCTTTAGTTTACGATATAGCGGATAAAAGCGTTTCCGTGGGAGTGGGGGAGGATAAAAAGCTAGAGGGGTCGAACTGTCGTCGATCCAAAGGTTGGTTTCTAATCGAATGTTTGGGTTGGCCTCTTGTCTATGATGAATCGAAGAGAATTTGCGCGTTTAGGTGGAGCGACTTTGTTGGGCGGCGGTTTATCCGCTTCTTATGCGGGGCGAATTGCGCTGCCGCCGGCCCGAGGTAAGCGGATCTTTTTCGAGGATGCGGACATCCCGCAGATTCGAGCGAATGCGCGTAGCGTTCTTTTAGGATCGAAATTTCGCGAGTGGGCTTCGCGGTCGCCGGCTTCATTCGAACCAGCGTGGAAGCGCTTTCGCGAATCGGGAAACATCACTTACGATTTGCGTAAGGTGTGGATCGCGTTTGAGGAAACTTCGGTTGTGCATTTGGTCGAGCCAACTGAAGCTAGGCGCAAGGTTTTGATCGATTCTATGGAAGAGGTCATGGCCTTGCCGAAATGGGATTACATGCTCGATGGCGATCATGTGCTTGGGCTGATGCGTTCGTCGATGGCGACGTCTCGAATGCTGTTCGCCAGGGAGGTTTTGGGCGACACGATAGATCCGGATTTCGATAGACGCCTAATGGCGGCGATTGCCGACAAGGGCGTCGCGCCGTGTTATCGGACTATCAATGGGATGGAGAATCCGGATGAGGTCGAAGGTTGGCGCATGGATCCGGACCATCCGTTCGTCCAGGATATCGATATGGCTCGGTGGCCGTTTATTTTAGGAAGTATTAATCTGCGGGGCGCTCCGACGATGGCTTTGGGGATTGGAGGCTTGGCTTTGTTGGGCATGGACGATCGCGCGGAAAAGTGGGTCGCTGCGGCGGAGGAAAGCGCGAAGACTTCGTTCGATCTGTTTTTCGGAGATGGCAGCTATTTCGAAGGTTTGAGTTATTCGGAGTATTTGCTCCGAACGGTTTTGGCGTTTTGCGAGGCGCACTATCGAATCAAGGGAACGATCGATTGGGCACAGGAACTGGATTTTACGGCTCACGTCGATTATATCGCGGCGATGCAGGCGGGAAAGAAAGCTGACGGGATGCCGGATATCGTTAATTTTAGCGATGCTTCCAAGAGTATTTATCCCTGCGTTTCATCGTGGATCGAAAAGCGCACGGGGAATCCGGTTGCCCAGTACGCTACTAATCATTTCGCGGAACCGGGCTACTTTTTGGACTATTTATGGTATCGTCCCAACCGCCCGAGCCGTTCGCCATCGCGAGAATTGAAGAATTACCGTAATGAGCAGGACTGGATAATTTGTCGCAGCGGGTGGCGAGCGGAGGATGCGGTACTGGCGTTTCGTAGCGGTCGCCCGGCCAATCACGAGCACGCGGATCGCAATAGCTTTTTCTATAAAATTTACGGGGAGCGATTGTTGAACGATCCGTTTGGAGCGTCCTATGATGCTACCAGCGTTGGATGGACGCTGAGGCTAACGCTGGCTCACAATGCAGTATTGATAGGCGGAAAAGGCCATCAATATCACAATGGCGAAGAAGGCGTTAATGAGAGCCAGGCGAGTGCGAAGTTGGTTCGTTGGAGCGATCGCGGCGATACGGTGACGTGGTGTAGCGATGCGACTCAGGCTTATAAATTGGTTGATGGGAATGTATCCAGCGTGACTCGTACAATCGTGTTTGCAAAACCGAATGTCGTTGCGGTTTTGGATCGGGTAATCCTCGAAAAAGCCTCGCGAACCGTCGAGGCACGTTTCTTTCCGGACAATCGGGATGAGATGGCGAGGATCGAGACAGACGGCGATGAGTTCCGTATCGAGCGACCAGATGCGTTGCTGTACGGAGCTATCGGGTCGAGTTCCTCGGCGGTAGTGAAAGAGGCGGAGTTGGAACTGAAACCTGGGGTCGTCGATTCAAGTAAGGATCCGGGGACGGGAAATTTCGGCCGCTTCCCGTTTGTTGGAGTACAGGCGAATGAGGCGAAGGATCATTCGTTGATAACGGTCATGGTCGCACGTCCCAAAGGAAACACAGAGAAACCAGTTATTGAAATAGAGGAGATCGAATCCGGTTGGACGTTTCGAGCGGATGATGTTAAGGGTTTACTGGATACGAGCGATCGAATCCCGGAGGTATTTTTTTAGTGGTTGATTTTTTCTACGTGAATCCCTCGCGTAGCTACGTCGCGGATGCGGCGTGGAATTTTTTTTGAGTTTTATATGAAAGCAAAAGCAGTTGTATTCAGAAGTCCCAACGAGGTCTCTTTCGAGGTTGTCGATTGTCCGGATCCGGACGAAGGGCAGGTTGTTGTAAATGTCACTCATTCGTGGATTAGCAATGGAACCGAGGGCTCCTACCTTCGTGGGGAGCGCATCGATGGAGATACGCCTTGGAGACCAGGGGATCCGCATCCATTTCCAATTGTCGCTGGTTACCAAAAAGTCGGGATCGTCGATTGGTTGGGATCTGGTGTGACGGGTCTGAAAAAGGGCGATGCGGTTTTCGTTTCGGTAAGTAATATCAATGGGATGTTCGAGCCGCGTGGTGGTCACATTTCACCTTCGGTATCGGGATGTGGCGCCGTGATTAAGTTGCCGCCGGAGCTCGATCCTGTGGCGTATTCGGGACTCGTATTGACGCAGGTCGGCTTCAATTGCGGAGATCGTCCGCGTTTCGAGTCGGGCGATGCTGCGGTTGTCGTTGGAGATGGACTGGTGGGTCAGTGGGCTGGTCAGATGTTGGCGTCGCGTGGCGCGGAGGTCGTTTTAGTCGGTAGGCATAAAGACCGACTAAGTCATTTCTCGATTGGCGAGACGATGCTCGAGGATGGTGGCAACTGGGTTGAGGCTGTGAAGGAGCGTTTCCCTGATGGTTTGCAAGTGGGCGTCGACACGGTCGGCTCGTTGGGTGTGATGGGACAATTGGAGAGTTCGATGAAGCGGTTCGGGCATTTGGTGTCGGCGGGTTTCTACGGTACGGATGATTGCATGGCTTTGCAGCCTCCGCGATATAAGGAACTTTGTATTGACCTAGTGTCAGGAGCGACTCCGGATCGATTGGAGAAAACAATGGAACTGGTCGCGCAGGGAGTTTTGGATACGATGTCTTTGATTACTCATCGATTTCCCGTGGAGCAAGCGGCGGAAGCTTGGGATTTGGTCGAGTCGAAAAAGGAACCGGTTTTGGGAGTTGTTTTGGATTGGGTGTAATTATGAAAGCGATACAGTATTTGGAAAAAGGGAGACCTGAGGTTGTCGATTTGCCAATGCCGGTTCCTGGCAAAGGACAGGTTTTGATGAAAATCCATGGGGTGGCTACGTGTCCGCACTGGGATTTGCATATCAATGACGGTGTTTCGATGGTCCCTGGAGGGACGGTCGAATATCCGTATATGCCGGGCCAGCCTGGTCACGAAGCGATGGGCGAGGTAGTCGCTCTGGGGCCTGGAGTCGAGCAGTTCGCGGTTGGGTCGAAAGTTGTGCTTTGGCAAGACCAGGCTGGCGTTACTCAGGGTTGCTACGCTGAGTATGTGGTGGCAGATGAAGGGAATCTATTGGCGATACCCGTGTCGTTTGCTCCTGAGGAAGTGGCATCGCTGGAATTGGCGATGTGCGTTCAGGTGTCTTTCGATCAAATTGCGAATGTGAAGTCGATCGAGGGAAAACGATTCGCGGTTAGCGGGTTGGGACCTGCAGGATTGGTTGCGATTCAATTGGCTAAGGCTTACGGAGCATCGGAGGTGATCGCGTTCGATCCTGTGGAGTCGCGACGGGAGTTGGCGACGGAGCTCGGAGCGGATCGTGTGTTGGATCCGACCGATGAAGAAGCGTTTCCACACAATCGATTCAGTTCGGAAGCGGTTGACTTGGCGATTGATTGTACGGGGTTGAAAGTGTCGATCGAATATTTGATGCATCGAACGGCGGAAGTGGTCGCCTTGTTCGGGGTTCTGCGCGACGAGGTGAATTTCGGTTTTATGCACTGGTGTCGCGGTCTGCATTTGATAGGTTATGGAGCGCATAATAAGACGGCGGCGGAAACGGCGCTTGCTCACATATCAGCTGGAACATTGAAGTTGGCCCCTTTGATAACGAAAACGCTACCGCTTGATCGTTATGCGGAAGGGGTTGCGTTGTTGCGAGAGCAAAAGGCGATCAAGGTGTGTTTTACGCCTTAGGGGTCCTGATTGATAGAGTTAGTAGTCGTAGGGCCGGTGCTTGCACTGTGCCGCTATGAGTGGTCAATTACTCTAGCTACGCGACGTGGGGCGAGCGCCAGCCCTATCTTGAAATTGGTTGATTATTGGTTTGTTCAACAATCTTTTGGAGGCTTAGGCGCCTCATTCGTCCTTCCGTTTTACCTTACACTAAAAAGAGGGTCGTTCCCGCGCTTGAGACCTCTATTGATTTTTGAAAGTTTTTCCGTTTCACTCCGCTTACCTCATGTTCTTCGAATCGAATGTTTTTAAGGGACGCTCCTTTGCGGGAGTTTTGTGTTCCGTTTTGCTAACCGTTGTCGCTTTTGCTCAACAACCGCCCGAGGTTGAGCTGAGCGACGCCGACCTTATTCGTCAGTATCGCGAACGCTGCGACTATGTGATCGACCAGACGGTGGCTGCTACCGATCCGAATGATCTTTCGCGCGGCAGCAGTTTCACGATCGCGGCGAATTTGCGACGCGGTGCCAACTTGGATTGGGCAAGGCAGCGCTTGCGTCTTTCGAATGATCCGCCATCGGGAGCGATGTTCTGGATGCACCCGATGGTTTTGTTGATGGAAAATGGTCGCGGCGTATTGAATGACGAAGATTGGGCATTCATTCGCGAATTGTGGCGGACGTATTTCCCCTATCGCGGCGACACGGAGAATCACTGGATAATGTATTACGTGAGCTTGTATCTGGCGGCGGAAATGTTTCCCGATGCTGGAGCGGAGGCCTGGTACAATGGCAAGACTTCTGTCGAAATCATGGCGGATGCCAAGGAGTATATTTTGGATTGGATGCGGATCACGACCTCCTATGGTCAGGGCGAGTATGACTCTCCCAACTACATCGAGGAATACACGCGGCCGATGGCCTTGCTGGTCGGTTGGGCTCAGGATTCCGAGTTGCGCCAGAAGGGTAATATGATGATGGATTATATCCTGCTCGATTACGCAGTCGAGAATTTGAATGGCCTCTATGGCGGAGCCCATAGTCGGGTTTATCCGCGCCATCTTTTACAGCCATCTTTGACTGCAGGGGCTGCTCATGGATGGCTTTTATTCAATCAGGGAGAATACCTGTCGAATGGCGGAAACATAATGATTGCACTGAGTGGATACACCCCGCCGCCGATTCTCTTTCGCATCGCTACCGATCGTGACAAGGCCTATGTCCATCGCGAATTGAAAAGAACTCGCTGGCGCTTTCGTCACGCTAGTTCAGAAGCGTATGAAATCGACGGAAAAAGCACGATCCCAGTTTACAAATACAGTTATGTTCACCCGGACTACATTTTAGGTTCCTCTCAAGGAGGCTTACTTCAGCCGATTCAGCAGCAGACTTGGAGTCTGGTATGGCGCGAGGAAAATGCGAAAGGCAAATCGAATACGATGTTTGGAATCCAGCCATTTTCTTCGCCTATCGAAGGTACAATGTACTTTCCGTCTGATTGGGATACGGTTACGGATCTCATTGCTCGATCCAAAGTGGATTACGATTCCGAGGATAAACTGGAAGGCGGTTCGCTTTACGAACAGGTATTTCAGCATGAATCGACTTTGGTTGCGCTTTACGATATCCCGGAGGGTACTCGGTTTCCTTTAATCAATACACTGTTTAGCCGCGACGTTAATCGCCGAGTCGAGGATGATTCCGGTTGGATATTCGGGCAGGGCGGTCCGGTTTACATAGCTTATCGACCCTTTGCTGCGGGCGATTGGAAACCGGTGGATTGGACGGGTTTATTGAAAGGCGGGGCAGGGGCTTGGTTTAGTACGGGGTTTGCGGAGTTGTCGGAAGGTAGCGAGTGTTTCGTTAGTACGTCATTGAAAAACGGTTACATCGTGCAGATCGCTCCAGTTAGCGAATACGAGACCTATGCGGATTTCCAAGATGCGATACGAGCGTTGTCGGTCGAATTCGATTTGGAGCCTACTCCTAGCGTTCGATACACCAACTTGGATGGAGTCGAACTGACCGCCCGTTATGGAGAAACGCCAACGATTGACGGAAAGCTCGTCGATTACGCGGAGTGGAAACTCTTTGATGGTCCCTTTGCTCAAGCCGAGCGCGAGAGTCAGACGCTCGAAATGATCCACGGACAAGAACGGTACTTCTTGGATTTCAAGAATAACCGTGTTGAAACCTCTGTATTGTCAGAATGATGAAACGAACGATATTCACTCTCATTTCTTTTCTCGCGGTAGCGAGCGCTTCAGTCGCGTCGGACTCGGCTATTAAGTCGAAGCTGTTTACCGCTTTTGCAATGACCAAAGCGCAGCAGGCGAGTTCCTTGCCGACGGATTCCGGTATTTTTCTGCAAGGACCTGGTGACGGAGCGTGGGACCGGATTGGGCCGGTTATTCAAGCGATGAATAGCGTGGCGTCGGACCCATCGGATCCTTCGAAGATCTTTATCGCTTGCGGCAACGGAATCGTGCGTTCTCTGGACAATGGCGCTTCTTGGCGAATGGTCACTGGTTGGCGGGAAAGCGATTTTACGAAAATCTCTATTGATCCGAGAAATGGTGACAACATTTACGCTGCTTCGGTTTGGGGCGTCAGTCTCAGTCGCGACGGCGGTGAGAGCTGGCAGGCTGCCAACAAAGGGTTGGCTGAACAGTATTGTCGCTGTGTTATCGTCGACGAGCGTAATTCCAAACGCGTGCTACTTGGCACTGATGACGGAGTTTACGAGAGTCGCAATCGGGCGGAGTCCTGGACCGCTGTTCGGAATTCGCCAAAATCGAACATCTTGAGGATGGCTCGGAGTGGAGCCGATTTAGATTTGTGGATTGCCGGGACCGAGGGGGAAGGCGTTTTTCTTTCGAAGAACGATGGCAAAACCTGGGAATCCGCTTCAAGTGAGCTGGAGGGAACTAATGTCTATGCAGTTGCGTTGAATCCAAAGACGGCTTCGAAAATGGCTGCTGGCGGTTGGGTTGCGGGCGTTTGGATGTCGGATGATCGGGGCAAAACCTGGAAAGATCGGAGTGCAGGTCTCCCGTCTAAGAATGTGACGGCGATGACTTACGATCCGGTTCACACGGATCGTATCTGGGTTTCGACCTTCGAGGAAGGAACCGTTTTTTCGGATGACAATGGAGAGACGTGGAAAGATGGAAACCTCGATGGGGCCTACGTGTTGGATATGGATGTTATTCCGGTTGTCGATTGAGCTTGATGAATTGGAGATTAAAATTGCTAGGTTTTTCTTTGGTGTTTCTCCTTGCCTTTGGGTGCACTGAGAATTCGGATACAAGTATGTATCCGACTTCCGATCAACGTAGGCAGGTGAACGCTCTTTTGATTAGCGGCACAACCAATCCAGGCCAAACGGCCTTGGAACATGCTCGGGAATCCATTGCGGAGACTTTTGGAGATGCGAAGAATGTTCTGCTCATTAATTTCGCTAGTTTGCCCGAAAAGCGCGATGCCTACTTGGTTCGTATGAAAGGGTTGTTCGCTGAAATCGGACCAGGGTATGAAATGCAATCTTTGCATGATTTCGAAGTGAGTCAGTGCGTAGAAGCCGTTGAGAATGCGGATGCATTTTACGTTAGCGGCGGAAATACGTTTTTACTTTTGCGGGAACTATACGATCGCGATGTCGTCGAATTGATCCGCAAACGTGTTCTCGATGGAACGCCTTATATTGGCTCGAGTGCAGGTTCGAATATCGGTGGTCAAGTGATTGGAACGACTAACGATTTTCCATTGGTGGATGTTCCGACGCGTCGTTCATTAGGGATTCTTCCAGCGGTATACAATCCGCATCACCCTGATCCTGCTTTAGACGAAGTTCAATTCGAAGCGCGACAATGGAAAATTGGCGAATACACGAGCTATCATAAAGACCAAGCGGTTATCGGAGTGACGAATCCAGGAATGCTTCGGATTCGTGGCGACGAAATTTCCCTGGTTGGAATTGGAGCAACAGCTTTCGTGCACAGTCAAGGTAGCAAGCAGGTCATCATTTCGACGCAAGTGGGTGAGGTTTCGAAGGCTTTGGAGTCCGACTAGGCATCGCCCTATAAATATGGTTAATACTCATCGAAGAATTGAACGACCGGCTGAAAACCAAAGCTTCGATTTTATTAAACCACTGAGGGCACTGAATTACACTGATGACTAGGCTTTTTAAAATGATATTAGTGTAAATCAGTGTCCTCAGTGGTTTTTACCTTTCCAAAGTTTTCTTCAACGTTCTGGATGCATGAAACTTCTAAGATGGTGGACTAGGAATCTGTTCAGTTTCTACGCGAGTTCCTTACGTAGCTACGAGGTTATGTCGCTGAGCTTTCGAAGGGGTAGCGAAACTGTATTATGGAGGTTGAACGCATCCTTGGGTGTGTATTCACTATTTCCCTATAGTTTGAATTGATCGTTCTGGCGGGCTATGTTGAATCCGGCTTCGGTAGTTTGCTTGGTGGCGTCGCTATTGGGATTGTGAACGGGGTTTGTGTGATTGAAATGGATGAAGTGTATTTTCGCTCGTTCAGATTGGGGTGCTGATTCAAAGCGATCCATCGTTTCTACAATGTATGGATGTGGGATCTGGTCCATTGGGCGATTGGGTAATTCACCATCGCCGAAAAACGTTCCATCAACGTAGGCTCGATCAACGGATTTTACGATCGTTTCGACATTTTCGTTCCAGCGGTTCCATTTATCGATGTCTGGCAGGAAGAGGATCGAGCGGTTGGGGCCATCGACGCGAAAGGCTACGGTTTCGGAAAATTCGTCCCGATGCGGAACCTGTATCGGAGTTACCGTGATTCGTTCGTTGAGTTTTACGGGTTTTCGATTTTCAAGTATACGCAATTCGATGTTCTTATAGTCAACCAATTGACTCCAGGGACCCGAGGTTCGGAGGAATTCAGCCATTCGCGGCATGACGTGCACCGGCGTTTCTTTGGCGCCCATAACCTCGTGTCCAAGATGTATGAGGCCAGTGTAGTGCCCGATGTGGGCATGGGTTAGAAAGATCCCACTGAGTCCATTGATACCTTTTTTCGAGTTGTTAGAATCGAGTTGATTTAGGAGTTTGAGTTGATCTTTGAAGTCTGGGGTGCATTCGAGTAGCCATCGCTCATGACTAATGGGGTCGACTATTGCCAAGCACGTTGCGTGTTGGCGAAGCGATGGGTTCTTCCAAACCTCTCGGCAGCAATCCAGAGCGCATCCAGCTTGCGGATACCCTGCGTCTTGAGCGATACCAAGAACGGCGACGAAGGGTTCGGAACTTTTGGAGAGGGCAGACGAAGCGTTTGAGCTCGGGTCTGTATCTGCGCAACCAAGCATCAGCGTGGCGATAGCGAGAATGGCTATAGGAATGTATTTGTGGGGCAGTGGTGTCTTTTCGATTGAGTACCTTATTGTAATTTGGAGGCGGTTGACAAGTCTACGGTTATGAAAGTGATGGTTGGTCTCTTGCGAGATTGCGCGTAGAGTTTGACTGATTCGATATAATGAAAGTGACATTTGCACGTTTTGCGCTACATTATTCGTTTAGATGCATTGGTTACGCTTGCAGATTGTCATTTCGGTTGGTTTATCCTGTGTAGGAGGTGTTTCGTTTTGGGCTCAGAGTGCCGGCGAGATCAATGGGGATCCTGTTGTGTATATGTTCATCGGAGGAGAGTTGATCGTGGCTCAGGGCAAAGGGTATTTCCCGGTTTCGACTATGAGCAAGAGGCACATTTTCGTGGATCAAGGGACCGGTACAAAGAAAGTCAGCAAAAATTCTTCAATGCTACTGAAACTGCAGTCTACTGTGTCGAGTTCGTTGGTAGAGATAAGTAACCTTGATATGGCGTATAGCTCGACTCTTCCTTCACGTATAGAAGCTCAAGCGATCTCTGATATGCTGCGACATCAAATGGGAACTGAACAGGAAATCGCCATTTTGGAAAAATTGAGGATTGGTGGTGGGCGTACTCGGTTGAATTACGATGTGATCGAGGAAATGAAACGAGAGACTCAGGAATACCAAGAAGGTTTGCGCGATCATTCGAAATTGGCGTCTGACGACGCTGAAGATAAATTCGATACGCTTCATTTACAATTCGATCTCTTGCCGGAGGAAGATTATAATGACGCGTATATTGCGGTCGCAGTGAGTTTCGAACTGTCGCGTCAAAGCGGTTCAAAATCAGGATCACAGGTCGTTGCTGAATATATTGGAAAGCTCCAAGCTGGTCGTGTTGAGACTGTGAAATTCAGGAGAAGCTTGAAAACGTTTTTCGAGAGGGGGTCAAAATGCGAAATCTTTTTGTTTCACGGAGAAGGAGAGCAGATAGCGACCAATCTATCCCGACGATTGCAGCCTCTCGATTCTGAGCAGTACCAAGTACTGTTAGAAAAGATTGGCGGTTCGTAGAGTGTGTCGCCGTAGAGGTGTACCGCGTATGGAAATGAAAAATCCATGTTATGCTGCTTGGTGCGAGAGCCAGCCCCAAGTGATTTGTATGTGGGCGGAATTATTGAACAGGTTCTTCAATCGAATCCGTTTTCAATTCGGGGGTCATTGTCCAACCTGTGTATCCATAGATTACGGATAGAATGGGGCTGATGAGGTTGAGGAATGCAAATGGGAGATAGACGAAGGGGTCGACCATCAGGGCGCCGAGAACCCATGCTCCGCAGGTGTTCCAGGGGATGAGAGGCGAGGTAAGCGTACCTGCGTCTTCTAGGCAACGAGAGAGATTTTTGGGGGCGAGCTTGGCTTTTTTGAAAGCGCTTTTGTACATGCGGCCTGGCATTATTATCGAAAGGTATTGATCGGGCACTATGATGTTCATTCCTATGCAGGTCGCTACCGTTGAGGCGACAATGCGACCAGTCTTGTGGGTGGTATTCAATAGCGATTGCACGATACTCTTGAGCATTCCCGTGCCTTCCATAAGGCCCCCGAAACTCATTGAGCAAAGCACGAGAGAAATCGTGTACTCCATACTGGACATGCCGCCACGAGAGAGGAGCTGGTCTGTTTGAGCGTTTCCGGTTTCGCTTACGTATCCATATTGCATCGCAGTGAGCATCTCTCCTATGGTTATTTCTTGTATCCACATTCCAAAGATTCCTCCGAAGAGGGCCCCTGCTAGGATCGCTGGGAGTGCGGGAATTTTGAAAGCTATTAGGACAAGAATGGAAATCGGTGCGAGCAGCAGCAGGGGAGTTAGATTGAATTGTTCGTGAAGCGATGCGCTGAGGGCGTGAACTTTTTCGATGTCGGTTCCATTTGCGTTGTAGTAAAGTCCGAGCACGAGATAGAGGGTGAGTGCTATGAGCATACTCGGGATGGTTGTGTAGAGCATGTGTTTTATATGCTCGAAGAGTTCGGAGCCCGCGACAGCCGGGGCGAGGTTGGTAGTCTCTGATAGCGGAGAGAGCTTGTCGCCGAAATATGAACCCGAAACGATTGCCCCGGCTACCATGGGCAGTGAAATATCAAGTCCTTGCGCGGCCCCAATGAGCGCGACACCGACAGTTGCGATTGTCGACCAAGAGCTTCCGGTTGCGAGGGATACCACTGAGCAAATTAGGCAGGATGCGACAAGGAAGTAAGTCGGCGAAAGCAATTTGAGCCCGTAGTCGATCATCAAGGGTACGATGCCGCTGGCGACCCAAACGCCGATAAGGATTCCGATCGCCAAGAGTATTAGAATGGATGGCAGGGCGATACTGATACTTTTGACGATCGAATCTAAGAGATGTTTCCAGGTGTAACCGAGGTAAAGAGCTATTAATCCCGCCGCGGAGCATGCGAGTATGATCGGGATATGAGGCGACGCATCCAGATAGCGAATAGCTCCGTAGAGCAACGCGATGAGCGCGTAGACGGGGATTAAGGCTATACTTAAACGAGGTAGCTTTTCGGAATCGGGGGGAGGCATTGCGGTTCAGGATAGGACCTGCTTTGCGAATGCCAACAATTCTTTATAGGAGAATTAGATTTCGAAATCGTGCGTTTCTGCTTCGCCCGCTCCGGTAGGAATATGGATGTTTTCAACCATTTCCTGAACGTGTTTGGGAGGGGGAGAGGTGAAAGCGCTGACCGAGAACGCTACAGCGAAGTTGATCAACATTCCTACGAAGCCAATCCCTTCTGGAGTGATTCCGAACAATAGCTGATCAGTAGTGCCTCCGAGGAATTGGAAATAGACGATATAACCGCTAGTGAAGGCGATGCCGCAGAACATTCCGGCTATGCCCCCCTCGCGGTTTACCCGCTTTGAGAAGATTCCCATTAGTAATGTTGGAAAGAAAGACGATGCTGCCAGGCCGAATGCGAACGCGACGGTTTTCGCGATGAATGCAGATGGCGGGTTGATCCCGAAGTAGGCGGCGACCACGAGCGCGGCGAAGGAAGCCATCCGTGCGTATTTAACCTCTTCCTTATCGGTGAGTTTGGGGTTAACGATCTTCTTCATCAAATCGTGAGAGATCGAAGTCGAGAGCACGAGCAGGAGCCCTGCCGCCGTTGAGAGCGCCGCGGCGATGCAACCGGCCATGAGCAATGCGATGACCCACATTGGCAGACCGGCCATATATGGATTGGCCATGACCATGATGTCGTTGCCGAAATAGAGTTCGTTCGGATTGGAGTCGTCGGCCTTGTTGGCTAGCAATCGTTGTCCTTGTGAGCCTATGCGTTGGTTTTCGGGAGCATCGTATGCGGGGTAGGTGGGACCCTTGCCTTGGAAAACGGAATTGGTGCCCATGTCGGATTTGCCGGCTCCGAAATACTGGATGGCTCCGTCGCCGTTTTTATCAACCCAGGCCATTTGACCGGTGTTTTCGAATGCCTTGAACCAGTCAGGTGCTTCAGCGTAGCTGGTGTTGTGGAGCTTTTCGATCAGGTTGACTCGGGAAAACGCTCCGATGGTCGGAGCGGTAAGGTAGATGACGGCGATGAATCCGAGCGTCCAGCAAGCTGACTTGCGAACGGATTTCACATTTTTGACCGTGAAGAATCGAACGATAACGTGGGGCAGTCCTGCGGTTCCGCACATTAGAGCGGCGGTTATGCAAAACATGTTAATCGTGGACATCTTGCCCGAAGTGTATTCCTGGAATCCGAGTTCGGTATTGATGTTGTTGAGCTTTTGCAGAAATGGAACGCTTTCGCCGCCGACCGTATAGTTGCCGATGAGTCCCAACTGAGGAATAACATTGCCGGTCATTGCCATCGCGATAAATATAGCGGGAATCGTATATGCGAATGCCATAACGCAATATTGAGCGACTTGCGTATAGGTAATCCCTTTCATGCCGCCTAGACCTGCATAAAAGAAAACGATGGCTGCGCCCGTCAACACTCCGGCAGGAACGCCGATCCCGAAGAGTTGTGAGAAGACCACTCCGACTCCGCGCATTTGCCCCATAATATAGGTCATGCAAATGAAGATCGCGCAGATCACTGCCACGCCTCGCGCGACGCGGGAATAATAGCGGTCGCCAACGAAATCAGGAACGGTGGCTTTGTTGAATTTTCGAAGGTACGGAACCATTAGAACCGTAAGAAGCACGAAACCGCCGGTCCAACCCATCAGGAATCGAGAGGCATCGTAGCCGCTGATAGCGACAGTCCCCGCCATGGAGATGAATGTCGCTGCTGACATCCAGTCGGCTGCGGTTGCCATGCCGTTGGCGATTGGAGAAACGCCGCCGCCTGCCGTGTAGTATTCTTTGGTCGAGCCCGCTCGCGAACGAATCGCGATAGTGATGTAGATGGCGAAAGTGAGGCCGATGAAAATGCCGTTGAGGAGTCCTTGAGTCATGTCGTATTCCTAGTTTTCTTCGGTGTAGCCGTGCTTGTTGTCCAAGCGATTCATGAGGACTGCGTAAACGATCAGAATCAGTACGAAGCTGATGATCGAGCCTTGCTGCGCGATCCAAAATCCGAAAGGAGCGCTTCCTATCGAAGGCATATTGGCGTCGAGCCAATCCCGGAAGAATATGCCGCCGCAACAACTGACGACGAACCAAACGAGGAGAAGGATGAGGGTGATTTTCAAGCAGGCGCTACGATGCGCTCGGGGGTGATCAAGTTTCATAGTGAGTAATAAGAGAAGGTGGAAAGAGGTCTTGTTAGCCAATCGTTTCCTCAAGGCAAGACAGGAAGTTGCTGTTGGATAAAAGGAAGGAGCGATGTGGTTGCTCCTTCTGAGTGCGGTTGTTCGCGGGGAGGGTTTGTGGGGCTGGCTTGAAAATTGTCCGATTTTAGGGAATGTATAGTAAATGAGACGGGGATCGCTGATTTATCCCCAGTAGATTACCCCGGCTAACTGATATGAACAGACGCGTTTTCTTAAAGTCTTCTTTTGCCACTCTGGCTTTGCCTGCTTTGGAGTCGGTTTCGGCATCATTGCCTGCAGGCGCTATAAAGGCATCGGGTGTTCGTCCGCCAACGCGAATGGTGTGCATCGGGAATTCATTTGGCATGTACCCGAAACGCTTTTTCCCGAAGGAGGCCGGAGCGAATTATCAAATGACGCCTCTATTGGCGCCTCTCGAAAAACACAGGAAAGACTTTTCGGTATTTTCGCATCTCGATCATGATATTAAGGGAGGGCACTTTTCGGTGCATTCTTTCTTGAGCGGAGTGAAGATGGGCGACGCGAAGGGAATGCCTGAGGGGAACATCAGCGTGGATCAACGGGCTGCCGAGCATGTGGGTGCGGAGACGCGTTTCCCGTCGCTCACGATTGGTTCGGAAGACGGTTTGCATGGCGGTTGCCAGATGTGCTGGACTCGAACGGGTGTTCGGGTACCGCCGATTGCGGGTCCGCGGGAATTGTTTCGAAAGCTGTTTATCAATGTAGATGCGAAGGCTCAGGAAGAGGCAGCGGATAATTTCGAACTGAGAAGCTCGATTCTTGATTCGGTTAAGGATGAGGCATCGAATTTAAAGCGCCGATTGAGCGGGCAGGATAAAGACAAGCTAGACGAGTATTTTACTTCGGTTCGGGACGTTGAAGTTAACCTCGAGTTGGATAAGCGTTGGGCGAAAGTGTCTAAGCCAAAGGCTCCAATGGGAGAACCGGAGGATCGCAGTCTGGTTGAGGATATTCCGGTGTTGTACGATCTTATTGCGATTGCGTTGAAAACCGATTCGACGCGCGTGGCGTCATTCGAAATGGCAGGTACGAATTTCGATACGTCGTTTTTCGGATTGAGCTCGGGTTATCATTCCCTGTCGCATCATGGAAAGAAAGCCGATCGGATCGAGGGGTTAGTGAAGATCGAGTTGTATCAGATGCAGCAATTGGCACGTTTTCTGGAAAAACTAAAATCGATTAGAGAACCGGATTCGAATGGGACCTTGCTGGATAGTTCAATGGTGATGTTCGGTAGTGGAATGGGGAATGGGAATGCTCATGTGAATACGGATCTGCCGATTATATTGGTAGGAGGCGGTTACAAGCTGGGCGAGCACAAGCGCTTTCCAACTGAAAAAATAAAGCGCGTTCCTTTGTGTAATCTTTATTTGTCGATGCTTCAACGATTCGGCGTCGAGACGGAAACATTTGGTACGAGTTCAGGAACGCTCACCGGTTTGGAACTCGCATGAGAGTGAAAAGCGTTTTGGTTTTCAGTAGCCTATTGGGCTGCTTTTTGTTGCATGGAAACGATGTTGGATCCGTGGGTTTCGATCCGATCGCATTCGATAATCGGATACGTCCATTTTTGGAGGAGTATTGTATTGGATGTCATGGAGAAGAGAAGCAGAAGGGCAATCGTCGATTTGATTCGTTGGAGTATCCGATATCCGATGACAATGCGTTAATTGATTTTCAGGATATCTTGGACCTGATGAATTTGGGCGATATGCCTCCGGAAGATGAGGCGCAGCCCAGCTCGAGCGAACGGCAGGCAGTGGTCGATTGGCTGACTCAAGCGGTGAGCGATGCGTATGCGACGCGCGAGATAACCGGTGGAGAAACTGTTTTGAGGCGATTGAATCATCGCGAATATTTCAATACGGTTAGCGATCTTTTTGAAATGGATATGAGCATGTTCGATCCGACTGAGACCTTTCCAGGGGAGCGATTGGCAGAGCATCAGGACAATGTAGGCGATATGCTGGTGACGTCCGGTTATCTGTTGGATCGTTACATTGTAGCGGCGGATCGCATTGTTGAAAAGGCCTTGCCGTTCGAAACGAAGCCGGAGTCGCAAACCTGGACGTTCAAGGGTGATTTCGAACAACAGTCAGAGCTCAACAAGCGTCATATAGTCGCTCATGGGCAACGGTATTTGAATGTGTATGAACGCCCGAATACAGTTCGGCGATTCGGCTCCTACGGACCGTTGCACGCCTTTTCGGAAGGAGTGCCTGCGGGAGGTATGTATACGATCCGAACACGAGCGGAAGCGGTGAATCGGTTTCACTCATTCAATCGCAAGAAGGTTATCAACGACCCGGCAGAACCTATGCTGATGCACGTCATACCGGGGAGTAGGGAATATGGAGGACTACACTTACCTCAGCCCCACGAGCCGGATTTAGGGATCTTTGCACTGAAAGATGACGGGCCGGATTGGTATACGGCGGAGGCCTGGTTGGATAAGGGTTTTTCTCCGCGTTACATTTACCCGAACGGATCGATGAATATTCGTCCGGCGTTTAGGGAAGTCTCGAATTTGGTAATTAAGAACCCTGGCCCGTCTGTCCCTAAGGAGGACTTGAAGGCCGACTACATGGCGCTTGCGATCAAGCACGGCGGGATTCCCCATATTCGTATTCATGAAGTGGAGGTGACGGGGCCGCATTACGAAGAATGGCCGACAGTTACATGGAAGGCGATCGTCGGATCAGGGGCGTTTAACCCAAAAAAGACGCGAAAGATTGTCCAAGGATTTGCGGACCGCGCTTATCGTCGTCCGGCGAGCAAGGGGGAAGTGGATCGTTTGATGCGTGTCGTATCGGCGAGGTTGGATCAGGGACACTCGGAGTTCGAGGCGATGAAGGATGGATTGAAGGCGATTTTGTGTTCGCCTGTTTTCCTTTATTTGGAAGAGGAGAAACTGACCTCGGATTCGGATCGGTTGACGGATTATGGTTTGGCGTCTCGCCTGTCTTATTTTCTATGGGGATCGCAGCCGGATAGCGAATTATTTAATTTAGCACGGCGCAATCGTCTGAGTCGGCCTGGAGTTTTGGCTTTGCAGATGGATCGCATGTTAGCGGATGAGCGATCGGATCGGTTCGTGAGCGGCTTTTTGGATAGTTGGCTAACATTGCGAAATTTGGGCGATGCTCCGCCAGACCGGGGGAAATTCGAGAAGTACTACGCGGATGATTTGGGCGATGCTATGCGGACGGAGACAGAGATGTTCACTCGGTTCGCATTGGATGAGAACCTCAGCGTCGATTATTTCTTGGACGCCGATTTTACTTTCGTCAACGAGGATTTGGCGGAGCTCTATGGCTTGGAAGGCATAGAAGGCGCTGCGTTTCGAAAAGTGGCTTTAACGGACCCTCGCCGAGGAGGACTGTTGGGGCAGGCAAGCATTTTGACGGTGACCGCTAATGGAGTGGATACCTCGCCAGTATTGCGTGGAGTATGGTTGTTAGAGAATTTGCTAGGTACGCCACCGCCACCGCCACCGCCGGACGTCGAGCCTTTGGACCCGGATATTCGCGGTACCACGACGATTCGCGAGCAGTTGACCAAGCATCGGGAAGCGGAAGCCTGCAATGAGTGTCACAGGAAAATAGATCCTTTGGGCTTCGCTTTGGAGAATTTCGATCCGATAGGACAGTGGCGCGATATGTATGGCGACCGGGCGGAAATCGACGCGTCTGGAAAGCTTCCTAGCGGAGAGCAATTCGAGGATGTAGTGAACTTTAAGAAAGCATTATTGGCTAAGAAAGACATCTTTTCAAGGGCGTTGACCAAGAAGATGCTGTCCTATGCTTTAGGGCGTCGTATTGAGATTATGGATCGAACGGAAATCGATCGAATTCTCGAATCGATGGAAGAAACAGGCGATGGTTTTCGGGATTTAGTTCGCTTGATCGTTTTGAGCGAAACTTTCGCGAGCCCTTGACGATTGGAATAGCGAATTTTTGGTAGGGAAGGTTTTCCGTTGAATTTCGTTCGAGAATTTAAATTATCGCATTTCAATCAGAATTTAGCGATTGTTTGAATTTTCGAAAATCCCTCACAACACCTTGATTATGCGATCCCTCAAAAGCACTCTCCTGAGTGGCGTTGCTTTACTGCCATTCCTGCTGCCTACTTTGGCCTTCGGCCAAGATACGAACTCGATAGATACGGGGGATACCGCTTGGATTCTCACGTCGAGCGCCCTGGTCCTCTTTATGACGATACCGGGTCTTTCGCTGTTCTATGCGGGCTTAGTACGCAGCCGAAATGTACTTTCGGTTTTAATGCATTGTTTTGTTCTCACAGCTATGATGAGCCTTATTTGGCTGGGGATTGGCTACACGATGGCATTTTCGACCGCTGGCATGGAGGCTGGTTCGATTGGTTGGAATTCGTTCATTGGCGGTTTCGATAAGATCTTTTTGAAGGGCGTTTCCGCGAATTCGCCTTGGGGCACGATTCCCGAGCCATTGTTTTTCGTGTTTCAGATGACGTTCTTCATTATAACTCCAGCCCTGATTGTCGGAGCATTTGCGGAACGTATGAAATTTTCGGCGATGCTGTGGTTTATGGCTGTTTGGTCTGTATTGGTTTACTTGCCGGTTTGTCACATGGTTTGGGGTGGAGATGGTGGCTTCTTAGCCGATATGGGAGTGTTGGATTTTGCTGGCGGGATTGTGGTGCATATTACAGCGGGGGTGGCGGCTTTAGTTGCTTGTCTCATGGTAGGGAAACGTCAGGACTATCCTAAGAAGCAGATCTTGCCTCACAATTTGCCGATGACAGTTACCGGAGCTGGAATGCTCTGGGTTGGTTGGTTTGGTTTCAATGGCGGCAGCGCACTGGGAGCGAATGGCGATGCGGCCATGGCGATTTTGGTAACCCATATTTCGGCGTCATGCGGAGCGCTTGGCTGGATGGTTCTTGAGTGGCGTAAAGCTGGTAAGCCAAGCGTGCTGGGTATTGCGACGGGATCGATTGCTGGACTCGCAGCGATTACCCCCGCGAGCGGATCAGTCGGGCCTTTGGGTGCCGTGGTTATCGGGTTTGCCTCGACGGGGCTATGCTACTGGATGTGTACGACGATCAAGTCGAAGTATCGCTACGACGATTCTCTGGACGTGTTTGGCGTTCACGGCGTAGGCGGCTTTGTAGGTACTATTTTGGTGGCGGTGTTTGTTTCTAAGAGTCTAGGCGGTAAGGGTGGAGATTTGACTATGATGAAGCAGCTTGGAGTGCAGCTATTCGCTGGAGTCTCGGTTGCCGTTTATACGCTTATTATTTCGTACGTGATTTTGAAGGTGCTTCAAAAGACGATCGGGCTGCGCGTTTCGGATCAGGACGAAATCGGTGGACTGGACTTGAACTCTCACGGGGAGTCTGCGTACAACGATTGATATCGTTGGATAGAAATCAGTCGAAGGACTTTACGATCGGGAGCTACTAGCTCCCGATTTTTTTGTTTAATGCCGGCTGGGCGCTAGGAGAGTTGTATATGCGGCACGGCGCAAGCGCCGGATTGGCGTCACCTTAAGTCAAAACCGTTGTACCGATTGCAGAATCCGTAGACAAGCTACGTTGCAGCTACAGACGGTTTTCAGTTATTTCTATCGGCACGGGACAGTTCTACTATTTGGACACAAAAAAACGGCGCCTTCGAGAGGTGCCGTTTGTTGTAAAAGGGAATGTCGAAGGTGTCTTATGGAGTCGGTACTTCGGCGATCGTTTTGAGAACGCGCGAGCAGATCTGGTAAGGGTCGCCTTCCGAGTTGGGACGACGGTCTTCAAGATAACCTTGGTACTTGTCGCCTTCGACGAAAGCATGCGGTACGCGGACAGAAGCTCCACGGTCCGCGATTCCCCAAGAGAATTTGTCTATCGATTGCGTTTCGTGCAAGCCGGTCAGACGCATGTGATTGTCTGGTCCGTAAGCAGCGATATGCTCGTCTTTGTTCTTGTCGAATGCGTCCATGAGAGCGAGGAAGTAGTCCTTGCCGCCAACTTCGCGCATGTACTTGGTCGAGAAATTGCAGTGCATACCGGACCCATTCCAGTCGCCGCTAAACGGCTTGCAATGGTACTCGACAGTCACTTCGTACTTTTCAGTAAGGCGTTGCAAGAGGTAGCGAGAGACCCAGATGTCATCTGCGCAATTCTTGGAGCCTTTCGAGAAAACTTGGAATTCCCACTGGCCCTTCGCGACTTCCGCGTTGATGCCTTCGTGATTGATGCCTGCTGCGTGGCAGAGATCCATGTGCTCATCGACGATTTCGCGGGCTAGACTGCCAACGTTCTCGAACCCAACGCCGGTGTAGTACTCGCCTTGAGGATCGGGATAACCTGCGTCAGGCCAGCCGAGAGGGCGCCCGTCTTCAAAGAGGAAGTATTCTTGCTCAAGTCCGAACCAAGTATCTTCGTCATCGACGATGGTCGAGCGGTGATTGCTTGGGTGTGGAGCGCCATTTGGAAGCATGACTTCGCACATGACGATGAACGCGTTGTCACGACCTGCATCTTGATAAAGCTTAACGGGCTTGAGCACGCAATCGGAATCGCTGCCTTCGGCTTGTTGAGTCGAGCTACCGTCGAAACCCCATAGCGGACAGTCATCCAGCGATTTAGGCGCTTCGGACGCAACGCGCGTCTTGCCGCGGAGATTTGGAACGGGCGAGTAGCCGTCGAGCCAGATGTATTCGAGCTTGTATTTAACCATATTATTGTCGTTAGTTTTAAGGGTTTATTGGTCCCGAAAATGTTTACGGCTTCCAGGAGCACGGTTGCCCAAAGGGACGAAAGAAGAAGGGAGCAAAAGATGCGCCGAGGATCAACTAATTTTCGAAATAATTGGCAAATTATGAAAATCGCTCAAATTAGACCAAGCTATAGCTCAAAATAAGCCATGCGAGAGGTCAAAGATACGCAGCGATCAACGGTTCGGCTCGGTTATGACGGGAAGGTCCATAAAACATTTCGAGGGCATCAAGCGCAGGAGCGCTTTGAAAACGAAGTGAATGTGCTTCGTTATTTGCAGACGAAGGCTTGTCCGTTCGTGCCTGAGCTCGTGAGGGAAGATGCCGACTCTCTTTACATGGTAACGACTAATTGCGGGACTCGGGTCGATGATAGCATTAGCGATAAGCGCATTCAGGAGCTTTATCAAGAGTTGGAGAAAGACTATGGCGTGCTCCATGACGATCCGTTTTCTCGCAACATAACTTATGACACTCGGAAAGGGCGGTTTTGCGTAATTGATTTCGAATATGCCATAATTTTGGAAACGGGCGAGGGCCTTCAGCAACCTGAAGCGAGAACGGATCATGAGCGAAAGCGATAAAATTAATAGATCAGCCACGCTGACTTGGTGTGGGTTGACGGATGTAGGACGTTTTCGAAAAAATAATGAAGATGCGTTTCTGGCTTTGACTTTCAATTCCGAGGAAGTCCGTTACTTGGGCAAGATTGGCGATGCGCGATTGGGTGGCAGTGATTACATTTTCGCGGTTAGCGACGGGATGGGTGGGGAGAATGCAGGCGAATTTGCGAGCAAGATCGCGGTTGATAAAATTGCCGAGCTATTGCCGAAGAGCTTTAATCTTGGAGCAATGGGTTTAGATCGCGGGTGCAGCCAGATTTTGGCGGAACTCGTAAATCGGATTCATACCCAGATGATGGAAATGGGGTCTCACTATGAAGAATGCCTGGGAATGGGCGCGACTTTGAGTCTTTGCTGGTTCACTCCAGGGCGTATGTACTTTGCCCACGTGGGTGATAGTAGGATCTATTACTTTCCGCGGAAGGGTGAAATGCAGCAGATAACGGAAGATCATACCCACGTTGCTCGGCTTGTGAAGAAAGGTCGGATTTCCGCTTTCGAGGCACGGAGTCGGCCGGATCGAAACGTCCTCGAACAAGCGCTCGGGGGCAATGTGAAGCGTATCGATCCGCAAATCGGTTCCGTCGAATATGAAGTAGGAGACCGTTTTGTTCTTTGCACGGATGGCGTTACCGATGGTATCTCAAATCGGCGTATTCAAGCGTTAACCGAGTATCCGCCAGCAAATTTCGCTGACTTGAACTATGCTGAGCGTCTGGTTGTAGATGCTAAACAGGAGAGCGGTCGCGATAATCTGACCGCGCTTGCTGTAGAGATAGGTTAAATTCGAAGGGCTTTGCCCAATTTTTTGCGCGCGCAGGGGACCGTTGTTTTTTTCGAGCATCGTCACAAGTCTGATAAAGTTATGAACTATAGTGCCTTAGGGTATTTTTCGTTTCCAGTGTCAGTGTTTAATTTTTATTAAGGTGCAATTTAATGCAAATAAAAATTGACTTATGGTGTATTAATTGTACTTGATTGCACCTTACCGAGTTGGTTGTCGTTCGTCTTTTAGGATTTTTTAGTTCACTAGTTAATCTTTAAGGGCGAATGGCTCTCCGCTCGCAATAGGCCCCTTGGGCATTCCCAAATTGCTTTCGAGCGGAACCCGTAGTTAAATCACATAGACTAGACTAACCCAAATGAACCACTTATCCTATACACGTAAATTTAAACCCGTCATGTGCTTTTTGGCTGCTGGCGTGACCATCCTGGCATCCGTCCAGAGTCAAGATGATGACGAAGAATTTGATGAGATTTTCGAACTTTCCCCATTTTCCGTAGATGTATCAGATGATAGCGGCTATCGGGCGACGAACACGATCTCCGGAACGCGTCTCAATACTGCGATCAAGGACATTCCGATGCCGATCGAGGTGATCACCGATGAGTTTATTAAAGATACCGGTGCAACCGATTTGCGAGATGCCTTGCAGTACAGCGCTGGAATCGTTCTCCAATCTCAGAACGATGCTGGTAAAGGCAATAGTACAAGCACTGTAGGTGGCGTTCACAACCCAGAAGGAGCGACTTCGAATAAGAGCAACACTTCATACAAGGTAAGAGGATTCCTGACCGATTCGACATTGCGTGATGGATACAGGCGTCAATTCTTTACCGACTCGGCCAATATTGGTCGTATTGAAGTGATTCGCGGACCGGCTGCGTTGCTTTATGGAATTGGAAACTTCGGCGGTATCGTTAATTACCTCCCGAAACTTCCTCCAGCTGAGGGTGCTCAAGATTTTACACTGAGCATGGGCAATCGCGGACATCGTCGCGCGACGCATAGTATTGGCGGACCGCTTGGCGGCCCATGGGACCTTCGTTTCAACCTAACGAGCGCTTATGAAGAAAACGGTAGCCATACAGAGCTTAGAAGTGACGAACATTTCTTTATCTCGCCGATTTTTACAATGAAGCCTACTGAGAAGACTGATTTGACGTTTGATTTTGAATATGGAAAACGCCAGGATGATGGAGTTGGATTTCAGAGCTTGAGAGCGCGTGCCAATATTCCGGATGATCAGCAAGATCGACTGGAACGGGCGGGTTTTATAACATTTCCCGGCAAGGATATTAAAACGTTTCGTTGGAGTGGGCCGGATACTTTCGTGGATACCGAGACTTCCAATATGCGCATTCAAGCGACGCATCAATTTTCGGATAATTTCAATGTTCTCGTTGGATTGAACGAGTCGAATGTCAAATTCGATATCCGTGATATCAACGGATCGATTCAGACGAATGCAGGCCCTGAGAGCTTGCGTAGTACGATCGTCGTCACTCCCGCAGATGTTGTGAATGGCGATTCCGAGTTTGAGGCCGGTCCAATAACCGGAGCGATTTTCAGAGGTACTTGGGCAGATAAGGCTGAAGTGATTGATCGCCAGCAGGTTCGAGTCGAGGCTAGTTATTCTTTCGACGCGTTTCCAAATAACGATAACTTCGGTTTTACGAACAGTTTTCTATTGGGACATTCCGAAGAAAAGTCGCAAACGAATATTTTCAAACGGTCAACCATTGCTAACGAGTACACATGGAAGGATCCGACGGATTCGTCGTACATTCGCTTCGGCGAGAATGGAGACGGCAGCGCCGCTCCTGGAATGGAAGATTTCTCCGGCGACGACAATACAGCTTGGAACCAAGGAACCTACTTGGTTCACCAAGGCGGTTTCTGGAAAGATCGTATTACGACGGTCGCTGGTATTCGCCGAGATCGCAACGCGATCAACACGATCACCAATGATTACGTAGGCGATACTGTGCTCGAGAGCCGACCAGGCGCTTCTGAAAAGGATACGATGCAACTCGGATTGAGTTTCAAAGTTAACAAGAACATCTCTGTCTACGCTTTGCAGTCGGATGGCATTATGCCGAACTTCGAAGGCAATAAGGACGTGTATGGTGAAGCTATGGAGGCTGTTACTGCTGAGAGTGAAGAAGTAGGAATCAAATTCGATCTTATGGATGGCAAGCTCTCCGGTACGATTAGCGCATATCGTATCAAGCAATCCGGTACGCCGATTTTCTACTGGTGGGCTCCTACGCCGGCTAAGACGAAATGGGATGCTAGTTCTCCGATCGTATACAATGTATCGGATTTCAATCCTACGGTCGAAGCCGATTGGCGGAATGGAGCCTTGACGGCAGCGAAGCCGCAGTGGGATAGCGCTGTTTCATCTGGAGCGGCCTACCAGATTGAGGAAACGTGGTATGTGAATGCCACCGAGTCAGCCGGTGCAGATTATTTAGATGCGGTTTTCGACGCAACGAAAACGACACATCCTGGATGGCCCGGATGGCTTTATAATTACGATGAGAATACCAATCATGCAGGTATGAATTTCGCAGGTCAGGAACACGATGGTTGGGATGCATACGTGAGTGGCGACCAGGAATCGTCGGGTTGGGAAGGTCAATTCAACTTTGCCCCGACTGATAATATTCAATTCGTACTCAATTACGCTCAAACGAAACGGCAGGTGGTCAATGCAGGTCAGTTCGCAGATATGTATGGCGACGGACCAGTCGATCGCTGGGCGATCTGGTACTTTCCAGATGGTGGTTGGGGTCTGTCTGGATATTCTCTGGAGGAACAATACACCGATCCAAACGATACGTCGACGTGGCAGAGTAGGGGTTACGGAGGAGGAGAGGCACAAGACGATACTCCTCGGCATGCAGCGAGCTTCTGGAGTAACTACACCGTTAATGAAGGACCTCTGTCTGGAATGTCATTCGGACTTGGCGGAAACTGGGAAAGCCCACGCGAATACTTCTCGGGCATAACCGATGGCTCTGGCCAGTTGGTGACCGATGGCGAAGGACAACGGGTTATTCTGACGACCAAAGAGCGATTTAACTTCGATGGCATGGTTCGTTATCCCTTCAAATTTAAGGATAGAGATGCTCATGTTCAATTGAACGTCTATAACATGCTTGGCGACAAAGACCCATACGGTTTCATCTACGCAACCGGCACAGCATGGACGATGCAGATGGGTATGAGTTTTTAGTTCAAATGGAGTATTTCCGAAAATTCAAGCGGCTTCAATTTCGAATATTGAAGCCGCTCTTTTCATGAGTTTTTCGACCGTTTTATCGGTCTTAGCTAGAATATCTTGTATCAAATTCATCGGATAGCATGGAAGGTCGTGCCACAGTGCTTAGCTTTAGAGAGAAGTTCGGATATGGACTGGGCGATACCGCGTCGAATTTCTTTTTTCAGGTCTTTAATATATTTCTTCTCTATTACTACACGGACATATTCGGATTAACGCCTGCGGCAGTGGGTACGATGTTTATCGTGACGAAGGTTGTCGATGCGGTGAGCGATCCTGTAATGGGCTTGATTGCGGATCGAACCAATAGTCGATGGGGAAAGTTTCGGCCATATCTTCTCTGGGCGGCGGTGCCATATGGGATTATGGGTTATGCTATGTTCGCGAATCCAGATTTCACCTACGCGGGAAAGCTGGTTTACGCCTATGCTACTTACACTCTCATGATGCTGGCGTATACGACAATCAATATTCCCTATTCAGCACTGATGGGAGTGATTTCGCCCTCTTCCGCAGAACGAACGAAAGTCGCATCATTTCGGTTCATATGTGCCTTTGGGGCAGCTTGGTTGATTGGTACCTTCGTGACGCCACTTAAGAACATCCTTGGAGGAGGAGATGAGGCAAATGGCTTTCGTCTAACCATGATGATTTTTGCGGTCATCTCCATCGGTCTTTTTTGGGTGACGTTCGCTACGACAAAAGAGCGCGTCAAAACGCCTCAGAAGGATAGCAACTTGAAATCGGATTTTGGAGCTTTGATGAGCAATGGTCCGTGGCTGGCGCTCTTTTTGGCAGCCATTTTTACGTTGATGAATCTTGCTGTGCGTAATGGAGCGATCATCTATTATTTCAAGTATTACGTGGGTGATGATGGAAGTCCCATCTTCCTCATTTTCGATAAGACGGCTGTATTTATGTCATCAGGACTTTTCGCCATGATAGCTGGCGTTGCCTTTACAAAATTTTTAAGCAACCGTTTTGGAAAGCGAAATTTGTTGATTGCGCTGAGTTCCATGAACGCGGTTCTCATAGCTGCCTTTTTCTTCATCCCCCCACAGCAGTATGGATTGATGATCTTTGTAAACTGCATTGGAGCATTCATTTCAGGACCGACCCCAGCATTGGTCTGGGCAATGTATGCAGACTGCGCTGATTATGGTGAATGGAAGACGGGGCGTCGAACGACCGCTCTCATTTTTTCCGCCCTCCAGTTTGCTCAAAAAATGGGCTTGGCCGTTGGAGCAGGGGTATCTGGATTCATACTTGCCCTATTTGGGTTCGTCGCGAATACAGCCCAATCGGATTCATCTATGCTGGGTATTCGACTTATGTTTAGCTTATTTCCGGCACTGCTAGCAATACTTGGTATTGTGGCGGTCGTTTTCTATCGATTAAGCGAAGAACAGGTTAGTGAAATCGAAATTGAGTTGGAAAAACGACGGGAAGAAAATTCCTGAACGTATTGAATTTGTAACTATTTGGAGAGAATTTCTATTATGTCTTCTAGTGAAATGAATATTATGGCTTTGGCTGGAACCGATTACTTGAATGCATCCGAGGGGGATCTGAGAACCGCATTCGGAAAATTATTGGATGCTCGTATGCACGGTTTGTGCTTCAGTCCCTATGCGAACGATCAAAGGCCTGGGTCCGAGCTGACCAGCGAGCAAATTCAAAGTCGACTTGAGATTATCAAACCCTATACGAATTGGGTGAGGACGTTTTCCTGCGCGGACGGAAATGAACGGATCCCGCGAATCGCCCACGAGAATGGATTGAAGACGATGGTCGGCGCCTGGTTGGGGAAAGACCTCGGTGATAATGAAAAGGAAATCGCTAATTTGATCGAAATCGCTCGAGCGGGTTATGCCGATAACGTTGCGGTGGGAAATGAGGTATTGTATCGCGACGACTTGAGCGAAGAGCAATTGATCGCTTACATTGATCGGGTCAAGAAGGCGTTGCCGGAATTGCAGGTAGGGTATGTAGATGCCTATTACGAATTCGTTAATCGACCCTTGCTTACAGATGCCTGCGATGTGGTTTTCGCCAATTGCTATCCTTATTGGGAAGGTTGCGATTTCGAGTATTCATTGCTTTACATGAAGGATATGTATCATCGGGTGAGTAAAGCTGCGAAAGGCAAGAAAGTGGTGATTAGCGAGACAGGCTGGCCTAGTCAGGGTACTGCTCATGAAGCGGCTGAACCTTCCGTAGGCAATGCTCTTAAATATTTCATCAATACTCAGGAGTGGGCCCGCGATGATGATTTGGAGGTGTTTTATTTTTCTTCATTCGACGAGGACTGGAAGATCGGAGATGAGGGCGATGTCGGTGCGTATTGGGGAATCTGGGACAAGAATGGCGAATTGAAATTCGAATGAGCGACGAGAGCCAGTTAAGGTTTGGTAGCGGCAGAGCTATTTGCTATTCCGGATACCGGGAGGGGCAAAGCCCAAGTACGGGGATATTTCCAAGCTATGAGCAGATAAGGGAGGATTTGCTAATTCTCCACGATCAATGGAGGTATCTTCGGCTTTACGATTGCAGCGAACATGCGAAAATCGTCCTGGAGGTGATTCGGAAAGAAAAGCTTAACTTCAAGCTTATGTTGGGGGCGAGTATTGGCGCCGAGGTAAGTAACCCCGGGTGTCCTTGGGGCGGGAGCTATCCTGAATCGGTATTGGAGTCCAATAGGCGAAACAACGAAAATGAGGTGAGCAGGCTCATCGAATTGGCCAATCTATATCCAGAGATGGTGTTTTCGCTATCAGTGGGAAACGAAGCGACGGTCGACTGGACCGATCATCTCGTTCCAGTAGGCCGGGTCGTTGAATACGTTCGAATGGTTAAGAAGGGTGCTCGACAGCCGGTTACGTTTTGCGAAAACTATGTTCCTTGGCTCGGCAAGCTCGAAATTCTGGGGAACGAAGTGGATTTCATCTCGTTGCATACTTATCCGATCTGGGAGTTCAAAAACATCAGTGAAGCGATGTCATTCACAATAGAGAATTATTCGTCTGTGGCTCGAAAATATCCAGGCAAGCCCGTCTCGATTACTGAGGCTGGTTGGACGACCAGCTCGAACGGAAGGGGAATGCGACTAGAGGATGCAAATGAGGATAATCAAAAGACGTACCTCGACAATCTAGTCAGGTGGGCGGAAAAGAAGTCGATTCTGTGTTTCGTATTCGAAGCCTTCGACGAACCTTGGAAGGGTTCGTCAGATCCAATGGAGCCAGAAAAACACTGGGGACTTTACCGCGTTAACCGGAAACCGAAGAAAGTGATGGATCAGTTCCATTCAACTCGCGTTTAGTTCGGGAATTTGAGACACTGTGGTCAAGTATTAGATTACCAAGAGAATATGACAAAACTCCGTACCTCGGATATTCCTTTCGCGAAGAGCGTGCACTGTGGATTTTGCGGGTAGTTTGATTCTGCGAGAATAGCCTCAATCAAAATCTTTCTAGGAATACCTCTAATTACCAAGACGAACTAGTTTTACAATATATGCCCCACTACAAAACTGCTTCTAAAGATATCGTCCCTTTAGGTCAAAAACTTGCCTTCGGGTCGGGGCATTTGGCTAACCAGTTGTTTCCGGCAGCGCTAGGCGTGTTTATGATTGTTTTGGTGTTGGCGTTGAAGATGGATCCGTTCATCGCTGGTTTATTGGCGGCGATTCCTCGTTTGCTTGATGCTCTGACTGACCCTTTAATGGGGTACATTTCTGACAATACGCGATCTAGGTGGGGAAGGCGGAAGCCCTATATTTTTTTAGGGAGTGTGATTACTGGGGTTTGCTTCATGGTTATGTGGCAGTTGTATCCCGAGAATTCTCAAAGCTACAATTTTATATATTTTCTGAGTCTATCCATTGTCTTTTATATTGGTTATACCCTATTCGCTACACCGTTAATCGGGTTGGGCTATGAAATGACCTCCGATTATAACGAGCGTACTCGCCTAATGGCGGTGTCGCAGAAGATGGGGCAAGTCGCCTGGATGATCGCTCCTTGGTTTTGGGTCATCATCTTTAATGAATCGATTTATGATTCGGCAACTGAAGGAGCTCGTAATCTCGCAATATGGGTGGGCTCTTTATGTGTTTTTTTAGGTTTGATGCCAGCGTTTTTCTGTAAGGAAATGAAATTACCGGATTCCAATGTTGCCTCTGAACTTTCGTTGAAGGAGTTGGCGGTCAATACAAGGGAGTTTGTTGTTGGGATTAAGCAAACGCTAGTCTGTAAGCCTTTTCTAAGGCTGTGTGGGGCGACCTTTCTTATATTTAATGGTTTTCAGACAATCGCGCAATTCGCTTTTTTTATCATCATTTTTCACCTCTTTAATGGTGATACCGGTGCTGCCGGGAATTGGCCTGCTTGGTTTGGAACGATCAGCGCATTAGCAACTGCTGTTTTGGTGATACCGGTCGTTACTTATATTTCTACGAAAGTGGGTAAGAAAAATGCGTTTATTATAGCCACATTGATTTCGTTAGTTGGCTATGGGCTTAAATGGTGGGGCTTTAATCCATCTAATCCGTATCTTATGCTCCTGCCAATTCCGCTCATGTCGTTTGGTATTGGCGGTTTGTTTACGTTGATGATGTCGATGACAGCCGATGTGTGTGATTTAGACGAATTGAACAATGGAAAGCGCCGCGAGGGCACGTTCGGGGCGGTGTACTGGTGGATGGTTAAATTGGGTACTGCAGTTGCGTTGCTAACCAGTGGAGCGGTTTTGAATCTCGTTGGGTTTGATCAAAACGCTACAATACAATCAGCTGATTCTCTGACTAACCTACGAATCGCAGATATTCTGATTCCGATCATTGCAGGATTGATGGCAATCTTGGTAATCTGGAAATATGATGTGACTGAGGAACGAGCTCATGAAATCCGACAGGCGTTGGTAGCCAGACGTGGCGAAGTTATCCATGAGAACTGATTGTTGAAATTGAAAAGGGTGTGATTAATACCGTATCCTCCTGTAATTAGTTGATCATCTCCGTAGTGCTTCTTCCCTATTGTAGGTCGTCTCACTGAAGCGACTCTTTCTCGTCCGTTGGCGGGGCGGAGCGATCCTTCCGGCAGTTTGTAGAGCTACAGGTACGAAGGGTACGCGTTTAATCGTACTTTCTAAGAGCTGACGTGGTGCGATGCGTGATTGAGTCGGTTCGGCAAGAACAACGTCTTTGCGAAAAGGGTCTTTTACTCGGCGTCGGTGAATCCCTAGGCGATCGCTCGCTGAAGAGGAGCTGCAGTTGTGGATCCGATCAAGAGTTCACCTGAAACTTGTAGATTTCTGCGCGACGCTACTGGGTGTTTCATTTTTCTTAGGAGCGAGGAAATACAGGATATTCCAATGTCTTTGAAAGGCATGCGAATCGTTGTAACTTGTTGGGTTCCTTCGGTTGGAGGCTGTCCATCGTATCCGGTAACAGAACAATCTTCGGGAACGTTAATTCCGTGCGTTTTTAATTGGTCGATCAAGTGATACGCCTGGTGGTCGGCTGCGCAAACCCAGGCGCTGACTCCCTGGTTTGCTCTCTCAGCTACCTGTGCGGCAAGCTCGTCGAGTGGGGTTTGCTCATCAGGTTTGAGGTTAAGAATGAGATCTGTATCGAGTTCCAGTCCAAGTCGGTAGATGTTTTCAACGTAGGCGCCGAGACGTCTTTCGACCCAGGGAGTGTGTACCGGATACTTCCAGCTCAAGAAACCTATGCGTCGGTGTCCTAATTCATGCAGATGCTGCATGATACGGGATATCCCGCGCACTTGATCCTGGCCAATGCAGTCAACATCTACGTCGTCGTAGTCTTCGAGCGCAGAGACCGTAGGAAACTTGGCCATGATATTGGATACGGCTTCTTCTTGGAAATCATACACTAACACAACGCCTTTCCAATGAAGGCAACTAACGCCCTTGATTATGCGTCTAGATCTCGATGAAGGCAGAAACTTAGAAGGATCGACATAGTGAATCTCAATTTCCAGTCCTTCGGCCGCGGCTTTTTCGCTAATGCCGTTTAGGATCTCAGCTGCGGGTTCTTTCGACTGTGTAGCCGATTTTTCTATACCCACGATTATGGCAATCGTGTTTCGCGTAGAGTCGGTCTTAGCGTGGGCATTGCGTTGGATAGAATAGCTATAGCCCAGTTCAGCTGCTAATTGAAAAACCTTCGACCGAGTCTCTGGGTTTATTTTCGGGTGATTCGTAAAGCATCTAGAGACAGTGGTGCGGGAGAGTTCGAGTTGATCAGCAATTTGCTTTTGGTTTGGCTTGGGCATCTTTCGAGAATTGAAATAGTAGGAAGGTTAGGGGCTTCTATCCAATCTAATTTTGCTATTTGGATTTGATCAGTTATTATCTTAGAACTCATCCCTAAACTAAGAGTGGCGCATAATCGGATTTTCTATGTTAGCATTAATCGGTTGGCGGGCATAGGTTTAGAATGAACGGCAGTATCCCGAAATCAAGATAATTGTCAATTTTAATTGCATCAAATTGCATTTTAATAAAACCTGGGTTTAATTTTGGTTTTCTTCTGATTCTAGAGGAATGCCAGAAGGGTGATAGCCTTAGAACGTTGCAGTTATGAAGATCGAGTTTTCTGATTCAGACCAATCCTTGTCGATGAAATCTTTTGGGGGTGCGGGAAGTGACGATGGTTTCGTAGAAATTGAAGGGGAGTCCTATTTCCGAATCGAGCGATCGAGCGAGATGGCTCCTTTCCTGATCAATTTGGTCAGCGCGAATAATCATTGGATGTTTATTTCTAGTAACGGCGCTCTAACTGCAGGAAGGCGCAATGCCGATAACGCGTTGTTTCCTTATTGTACTCAGGACAAGTTATTCGAGCAATCTTCTACAGTAGGTAGCGCGAGTATGCTGTGGGTCGATCGTTCTGAATATGACGCTCCGCGTTTCTGGGAACCTTTCAAGGAGGCGAACCATGGCAAAACGATTCAGCGAAACCTGTATAAGAATCAAACGGGCAATAAGCTGATATTCGAAGAATTGAATTTCGCCGTGGGGGTTTCGTTCCGTTATTTGTGGACCTTTAGTGACCTTTTTGGCTTCGCGCGGAAAGCATGGGTAGAGAACTTGCTTCAAGAGCCAGTACGAATTCGAATACTGGACGGTATTCAAAACCTGGTTCCCTATGGCCTGGATCAGGCGTTCGTGAGCCAGTACAGCAATCTGTCTGATGCGTATAAAAAATGCGAACTTTTGGATGAGGGAAAATTGGCGATTTTCTATCTGAGTTCGGTTCCCACCGATCGAGCGGAGCCGAGCGAAGGCCTTAGGGCAACGGTTGCATGGAGTCTGGGGTTGGCCTGTGAGACGGTGCTGCTTTCGTCTCGTCAAAGGGAGGTTTTTCGAAATGGAAAAACCTTGAGCGGCGAGAGAGATATTCGAGGGATGCGTGGCGCTTATTTGGTTGAAAGCCTGATTGATTTGGATGCAGGTGGACAAAAGGATTGGTGGATAGTGGCTGAGATTAATCAAGACGCCGCTCAGGTCGAATCGTTGCAGTCGGATTTACGGACGGACTGGATGAGAGAACGGCTCGAAGTCGACATCGAAAAAAATGTTGCTGATCTTCGATTGAAAGTGGCGTCAGCTGATGGACTATCACTCACCTCGGATCGTTTAAGAGATAGTCGGCATTATTCGAATACATTGTTCAATATAATGAGGGGAGGCGTGTTTTATGATGCTTACCGTTTGGATGTGTCGGATTTCGTCGATTACGTAGAATCGAGAAATCGATCTGCGTTTTCTGGATTGAAGGTTCGACTCGATAAGGAGTTTGGGAATCGAGAGAACGTGGATTATGATGAGCTAGTCCAATGGGCGTCACAGTCTGGCGACGCTCGACTCATTAGGTTGTCCAGAGAGTATTTGCCGTTGACCTTCAGTCGAAGACATGGGGATCCGAGTCGCCCTTGGAATCGATTTTCCATTGAAACTCAGGATAAGCTTGGAAACCCGGTTCTAGGGTACGAAGGAAACTGGCGTGATATTTTTCAAAATTGGGAAGCGCTCGCCTGTTCGTATCCAGGTTACGTGGAGGGAATGGTGTTTCGTTTTTTGAATTCATCTACATTGGATGGATACAATCCCTATCGAATTACGCGTGACGGGATAGATTGGGAAACGATCGAACCAGATTCGCCTTGGTCGAATATCGGATATTGGGGTGATCATCAGATCATCTATTTATTGAAGTTGCTTGAGACGTCGGTCCGTTATCATCCAGAGGTCTTACGAGAATTGCTGGGTGAATGCATTTTTACTTACACTCAGGTGCCTTATCGAATTCGTTCGTTTTCGGAGATTTGGAAGAACCCGCGCGAGACGATTGATTTTAGCGACGAAGATGCTGCGAAAATCGATAAGCGTTGTTCAGCGATTGGCACTGACGGAAAATTGTTGGTAGATAGGAGCGGAGAAATTGAAGAAGCAACTCTTGCTGAGAAATTGTTGATTCCTTTGCTTTCGAAATTGTCGAATTTCGTCCCTGACGGAGGAATTTGGATGAATACGCAGCGTCCCGAGTGGAATGATGCGAACAATGCCCTGGTGGGTTATGGCATATCGATGGTCACGCTGGGTTACGTGAATCGATACATCGAATTCATGTTGAAGCTACTGGAAGTTGAAAGCGACGAGGCTGCGTATTTGGTTCACGGCGAGGTTATGGAAATGCTGACCCATCAGTCTGCTGTTTTCGATGAATTCGAGAGCAGTTTGGTTGGCGGATTCGATTCGAAATCACGAATGGAAATGGTCCGAATGCTGGGAATTGGAGGGGAGTCATTTCGAAATCAATTGTACGAAAATGGATTCGCTGGTTCTTGGAAGAGCCTTTCCCTTAAGGGAATTATCGACTATTTGAAGCTTAGTCAGCGTTTTGTCGAAGCATCGATTGACGCTAATCTGCGAGCCGACCTATTGTATCATTCGTATAATTTGATCAAAGCGACGGGAGGAGACTGTTTGGAATTAGACCGATTGCCAATTATGCTAGAAGGCCAGGTGGCGGCTCTGAGTTCTGGGCGCTTATCGGTTGACCAAGTTGTTAGCTTGTTAGCTGCACTGCGGAGCAGTGCTCTATATCGCGAAGATGTCGCAAGTTATCTATTGTATCCAGATCGTGAATTGGCAACTTTCTTAGAGAAAAACGTGGTATCGAGAACTATGATGGAGAGTAATCGATTGTTAGTGGAAATGATCAAACGCTGTGATGAGCGGGTAATTAAGAGAGACGTGGTCGGCCAGTTTCGATTTAATGGAGACTTTCGAAATAGCGATGAATTGAGGAGCGAACTGGAGAATATAGCAGTGGACTATCCTGATTTTTCGAGTGCTGATATACTGGCGAACGTGAAGTCGATATTCGACGATTGCTTCGATCATCTTCGCTTCACGGGAAGGTCCAGTACGTTTTTCGCATACGAAGGTTTAGGGAGCGTGTACTGGCACATGGTATCCAAATTATTATTGGCCATCCAAGAGAATTATGATTGGGCGCAAGTAAATGGAGCTCAAAAAAAGACGCTTGATGTATTGGGAAAGTACTATTTTGAAACGTTTGAAGGACTTGGGCTAAATAAAGAATCATGTGATTACGGAGCCTTTCCGATCGATGCTTATTCGCATACTCCAAAGCATTGCGGAGCTCAGCAACCTGGGATGACGGGACAGGTGAAAGAGGATATAATCACTCGCTTCGGAGAAATCGGTTTGAAGGTTAAAGGAGGACAAATCCGGTTTGAGCCGCTTTTGCTTCGCCGAGAAGCCTTTTTGAACGAACCAGCGGAATTCCTTTACCTCGATCAATCTGGAAGTCCGAAAAGCAAGTTAATTCAATCGGGCGAGTTAGCAGTCACTTTCTGCCAAACGCTTTTTGTGCTTCGACTAGGGGAGGCTTGGAGTATTCGGATTAAACGTGCGACAAACGAAGAAAAGATTGAAGACGAAGCGTCGTTGTCAGTTGAAAATAGCCAGTTGGTTTTCGAACGAAATTCGGAAATCTTGGAAGTTGAAGTGACGATTCCTCAAATAATTATTGGCTCGTAGGCTAGGGCCTGCTCTTTGCGTTTCACTCGCAACTGATAATTGAAAATAGGTTCTTTTTGAGCGCGAGTTGTTGGTTGCAACCATTTGGAGGAACGTCCGTTTATGATTAATAAAAGAGTCTAGATGTAGTGTGGCGCGTCAATTGCGATGATCTGTTGTCTGGGGGGGGGAGCCGCTAAAATGAGTCTATGTAAAAAACAATTATATCTAATTTCGTTAAAAAACCACTTTGTCGGTAAGAACTGGCAATATAACAATGAAAACGAAAAAAGAGATGAACATGATCACATCGAGTACTATGGCCATCGTCCCATTGGGTCCGTTGGCGATTCTTCTGCCCACAGGAGATGTACTCATTGGTCTTCTGGTATTAGCGGCATTGGTCGCTCTTGCATGTATGGAAGTCCGTCAGGGGACTGAGACAGGCATGCCAAGAGACCAAGTCTGAGGTTTAACCGCGTACCTTTGGGCTTTATATAGTTCTTGGTGAAACGATTATTCTGGTGTGTGATAACTGGAAAATAACTGGGCAGTCGCTCGGAAGAGCGACTCCCTATAAATTTTGTAGTATCGTCGATGCCCGAAGGTTTAGGAAATGTGTGTGAGTAGCGACCGATCTCTAAGCGGCCATTGTAGCTGAGATCGCTGGACGATTGTATCGTTCACTGTGGCCGCTCGGAGATCGACTGCTACCTTTAGAACTACTTTTGAGAAGGACGTTGCTGGTCGATTGCTTAATGGGAAATTCGGTGGTAGAAATTTGGCTCAGGCTCTGGCAGAACGGTTTTGGAACCGTCGGGCCAAATGACTTCGGCGGTGATGATCGCTTTGGCATCTCCTAGACCGAAATGTATTTTCGAAGGCGTTTGTCCGGAGTAGGCTTCGCCGAGCGTGTAGACGCGTTCGGTTTCGTACTCATCGCCGATAATGCGTATTCGCGTACCGATAAGTGCTTTGCCTTTCGATGACATAAGGTCGAAACCAATCCAGTTGCGACCGGCTGATGGGAGCCGGTTTTCGTAAATGTAAACGCGCTCGGAGGCGTTAATCGAATCTTGCTCGACAAGCAGAAGATCCACGCGACCATCATTATCGAAATCTTCGCCGATGACCGCTCGTCCATCGCCGCCGTTAGAGACGCCGAAGAGGTAGGCTATGTTGATGAAACCTTCGCCGGATAGGTTCAAGTAGAGGTGGTCTTTTTCGTAGGGATTCCACCCCATCTTGTTTCCGCCGACGAGCGCTTTCGGACCGAAGGAGTTAAAGTACTTACTGATCTGGGAGGTCGTGACGTTTGTTTCGTTGTAGATATCGTGAGTCCAGAAATTGGTGCAATAGTCGCGAGCGGTTCCTTTTGATAGGAAGCCATTCGATATGAAGATGTCAGGATAGCTGTCGTTATTGAAGTCTAGCGAACTGCTTCCCCAAGACCATCCGGAGCGAGCGATGTTCTCGCTATGTTCATTTTGGCGAAAGTCTCCTTTCCTATTTCCATAATAGAGGCGATTTCCGTACGCGATGCGCATTCTCATTTCTTGGTGGTCGGGAAATTCGGTTCTGCCTAGGCCCATTTGTTCTAGTCGACGGGCGGTGGTAGAGCTCATTCCAACCGCGAGTAGGTCCATGCTTCCATCCCGGTTGAAATCGGCGAATGTTTGGCTCATTCCAAAAAGGCTGCGGTCGTCGACCCAATCATCGGTTCTGTCTTTTAGAGTTCCGCCAGTGTTTTCGTAAAAGTCGATCCCGGAAAAATCGCTTGTAACCACCATGTCCATACTTTGGTCGTTGTTGAGATCCAGCATTGAAGCGACGTAGGCTCTGCGGCCCCGCTTTTTCGATAATTCTGTTTCCTGGCTTATGTCCGTGTAGCGAAGGCCTCCTGTATTGCGTAGCAAGTAGGCCGGTTTCCCGTCATTGGCGTCGAAGTATGGGGTTGGCATCTTTCCGTCCTCGTATGCAGGAGTGGAAGGGCCGAGATAGAGTTCCGGATAGCCATCTCCCGTAAGATCACCCGCGGCGAGCATGGCGATGACAAGCGGTGATTCCGATTTCCATATTCCGAATGGTTTTCCGTCGAAAGTTTGTGTATCCGAATTGTAAGTATAAGCGAATAGATAGGGCGCTTCGTGGCTTGCTACTACGTATTCGATATTTCCGTCCAGATTGAGATCCGTCAATATCGCAGCAGTCGTTCGAGTTCGAATTGGAAAAGTAGTGAGAGGAACTTCTCTAAAATTGAATTCACCTTCGTTGTAGAAGATTTTGTTTAGTTTTGGGAAAACGATATCGGAGAATCCGTCTTTATTGAGATCCTCAACTAGGACTATACTATATGGAGTTTCTCGCTTATTCGATTCGAGCCAGAGGCTTTCCTCGAACGGAGCTGCTTGCGAGCGTGTTAGCAGATCGATCTGTTTTATTCCAATGTAGTCCGGTTCGAATATTCCGTTCGGATTGGATTTATGATTCCAAGCAATGTTGAGAACCCCGCGAACGATGTAAAATTGTGAATCGGGTTTCGGTCCACGAGCGTGTATGGAGAAACTGAACTCAGATTTCGCGGCATCGTCTTTGGGCGCTTCGAATTTCGAATGATGCCATTCGGTTTGCTCGATGCGAAATCCGAGATTTTCTAACGTCTTCAGAGCTTCGCCGAATTCGCTACGAGACAAAATCGATTTGCGTTGAGGCGAGTGGCTCTGGATCTTTATACCTTCTGGCAGTGACTTGGCGGTCGATAGTTGCAGCCGATCTATGGAGTTGAATGCGAATTCGTGAAATGGTGCGTATTGATTGCCACATGCACGCAATTTATCCCAAAGCTCTATGAAGGCGGTTTCGTAATCTTGAGCTAGCCGTTCAGGTTTCCAGATGGTTTGATCGCGCTGTTCCCGGAGAAATTGAACGATTGATATTCTATCCTGCCCAATTAGAGGATGGATCGTTACAACAGCTAGTAATACAAAAAGAGCAAAGTGCATGCGGTCGAGATTTTGTTTGAAAACGAATCGTATAAAGGCTTGTGTAAGATGCAATCTAATGCAACCAAAATCATTCATGAAAAAGTTGGAGTCTGTTGATTGGTCGAATTTAGGGCGTTCGTTGACGTTTGTAAATCTTGGGATCCTTATGGCCATCAGTCCTTTAAAGGGGGAGTCATTGTCGATATTCTTGGGTACTGAAATTAAATTTCCTGCAAAAGCTGGGGAATTCTATCAGGTGGAGCTTTCTGAGGATTTGGAGACCTGGTCGAATGTGGGTGGGCCTATAAGAGGATCGAGCGATGCAATGGATCGATTTACTAAGGGTGCGGAGACCAAGAGAAGCTTTTATCGAGCAAGAAGAATTTCGAATCAGTGGACCTTGGTGTGGAACGATGAGTTCGAAGGGTCGACGATTGATCGTTCGAAATGGATTAACGACGTTAATGCTAATGGGGGAGGGAATAACGAGTTTCAGTATTACACCGACGAATCGGAGAATAGTCGGATTGAGAATGGGTTGTTGATTATTGAGGCTCGAAAGGAGTCTTATCAGGGACTTGATGGATCGAAGGAATATACCTCGGCGAGATTGAATACGAAATTCCGTGGTAATTGGAAATACGGGAAGATCGAGGCGAGAGCTAGGATGCCGATTGGACAGGGGCTATGGCCTGCGATTTGGATGTTACCGGCGAAAAATATTTATGGATCATGGGCCTCGAGCGGCGAAATCGATATCGTAGAAATAGTGGGGCATGAACCTTCTACTGTGCATGGAACGATTCATTACGGAGGTAGGTGGCCGTTCAATACAAGTACGGGGACTGAGTTTGAATTGGAATCGGGAACCGTTGAGGATGCGTTTCACACATATGCAATCGAATGGAAAGAAGGAGAAATTAGTTGGTCAGTTGATAGTTATGTATATCAGACTTTAACGAGTTGGAGTTCTGAAGGGGCGCCTTTCCCGGCACCATTCGATCAGCCATTCTATTTAATCGTCAATCTTGCAGTTGGAGGAAACTGGCCAGGCGGCCCTGACTCGACGACCCCGTTTCCAGCTCGTATGGAAATCGATTATGTGCGCGTTTACCAATGGATTGAATAGGTAGCGACCTCTCTTCGGGCACGGTATTCAAGAAATCCACCTGAAAAAACTAAGCGGAATAAATGCGCCTCTATTTCTTGGATACGTGCACGAATCGTGGTCTTTGTCTGAATTCAGTCTCTCGCTAAGAAAGTAAGGGCGGCCTCACCGAGGCCGCCCTTGCTGTTTGAAATTTATTATCGAAGACCTATTTGATAATCATTTGATCGACGGACGTGCCGGCGGGGATCATCGGGAGGACGTGTTCTGTGTAGGGAGTAATGACGTCGAGAAGAAAGGCCTCGTCGCTATCGAGCATTTCCTGGATGGCGTCGCGGAGTTCTTCTTTTTTGTGTACGCGTCGAGCGGGAAGGCCGAAGCCATTGGCGATCTGTACGTAATTCGGATAAAGGCCTCCAAGGTTTTCGGGCGAGCCGATGTTGTTCTCGTCGCCAAGGATCGTGTTACCTCGTACGCTGTCGTAGAATCGGTCTTCCCACTGCATCACCATTCCGAGATGCTGATTGTTGAGGATCATCGCTTTGGCTGCGATCTTTTCGATTTTGGCCGTCGCAAGTTCCTGGACGTTCATAATGAAAGAACCATCACCGTCGATATCGATTACTTGCTTGTCTGGGCAGGCGACTTTGGCTCCGAGAGCTGATGGGTAGCCGTAACCCATCGAGCCGAGACCGAGGGAAGAAATATGGTGGCGCGGGTATTTGAAATCATAGAACTGAGCAGCCCACATCTGGTGCTGGCCAACACCGGTAGTGATGATCGCTTCGCCGTCAGTAAGTTCGTAAAGAATGCGAATCGCTTCTTGGGGAAGGATGTGTTCGCTCTCTTCGTACTTGAAGGGGTATTCGCTTTTCCAGGACTGAATCTGGTTTGTCCAAGTGCTGATGTCGGGTTTTTTGAAATCGTTTTGCTCGCTCAGTTCGACCATGCGGCCGAGCGCTTGCTTGATTTCTCCGACGATCGGGTGGTGGACGATCTTGTTCTTGTTGTGCTCGGATGCATCGATGTCGAGATGTACGATCTCTGCTTGCGGGGCGAAAGTGGATACGTTGCCGGTGATGCGATCGTCGAAGCGAACGCCGAAGGCGAGAAGGAGATCGGAGTTATGAACCGCGAGATTGCCGTAGGCCGATCCGTGCATGCCGAACCATTTAGTGGATAGTTCATGCGTTTCGGGAAATGCACCGACGCCCATGAGCGTGGATGAGCAGGGGATACCGGTCTTTTCGATGAAGGCTCCGAGCTCGCGGAAGGCCTCTGCAGAGACGATCCCGCCGCCGTAGTAAATCATCGGTTTTTTTGCATCTTCAATTAGATTGAGGATGTTCTTTAGCTGACTGTCGGTGGCGTAAGTGGGGAGCTTGGATTCGCGAAGTTCAATCTCGCCGGGCCATTCCGGGACGATTTTGGATTGCTGGACGTCTTTGGGGATATCTATGACGACGGGACCGGGGCGGCCTGTAGTCGCTACTTTGAATGCCTCTTTTACCGTGTGGGCGAGGTCGTTGATATCCATCACCAGGTAGCTGTGCTTCACGACGGGAAGAGTCATGCCGAAGAAGTCGGTTTCCTGGAAGGCGGCTTTGCCGATAAATTTCGAGTAGACTTGGCCAGTGATGCAGACGAGCGGAGTACTATCCATGTACGCATCGGCGATCGCTGTCATCAAGTTCGTTGCGCCAGGTCCGCTGGTTGCCATGCAGACACCAGGTTTTCCAGTTGCGCGAGCGTAACCCTCGGCAGCGAAGGAGCCGCCTTGTTCGTGACGCGGAAGTATGGTGCGAATGCAATCTTTGGCCTTGGCCAGTGACTGGTGCATTTCCATGGAAGCGCCGCCTGGATAGGCGAAGATGTCTTTGACGCCTTCGCGAATCAACGATTCGACCAGAATGTCGGCTCCGTTTATCTCTGCGGTAGCGGTGGAAGGCTCTTTAAGTTCTGTGTTTGCGCTCATCGGTTTTTTAAAAATTCGCGATATCAAGGAGGGAGGTAGCACCCGTGGCAAGTGATAAAGTCGGGCGTCTGGGTGTGCGCTTAGCCCGAATCGGATGATTTTCGTGAAACGGTTTTCCGATTAGGAAGCCGCTGTCTTGAGGTCGATCACTTTCCCGTCATTGTAATCGCCTATATTACGGTACCGCTCGTAGCGTTTTGCTAGCAAAGAGTCAGTGCTGAGTTTCATTAATTGACTCAGGTGGCTTTTAATGGCTTTCTCTACGAACTGCGCGGTTGCTTTCGGATCGTTTTGGGCTCCGCCCATGGGTTCCTCGATAACTTCCTCGACTACGCCAAATCGCATAAGCATGTTTTTGTCGCCCAATTTTAGAGCTTCCGCGGCTTGGGATGCTTGGGAGCGATCTTTCCAGAGAATCGCAGAACAGCTTTCTGGAGAAATAACCGAGTAGTAAGCGTTTTCGAGAATGAGTACGCGGTCTGCGATAGCGATTCCGAGGGCGCCGCCTGATCCGCCTTCGCCGATGACAAGGGTAATGATCGGCACGGTCAACTGACTCATTTCGCGAATATTGACCGCTATCGCTTCGGCGACATGGCGTTCTTCGGAGCCAATGCCTGGGTATGCGCCGGGAGTGTCGACCCATGTGATGATCGGCATGTTGAACTTTTCAGCCATCTTCATCAGGCGCAAAGCCTTGCGGTATCCTTCTGGGTTGGGCATTCCGAAATTGCGAAGGATGTTCTCCTTCGTATTGCGGCCTTTTTGCTGGGCGATGATCATGACGGGTTTTCCGTCTAGAAAAGCGATTCCGCCTAGGATAGACTTGTCGTCGCGAAAGAGACGATCGCCGTGCAGTTCCTGAAAGTTTTCGAATATCGCGTCAACGTAATCGAGGGAGTACGGACGGAGTGGGTGGCGAGCGAGCTGCACTCGTTGCCACGAGGAGAGATTGGAGTAGATTGATTTCTTCGTCTGTTCTATCTTGGCTTCGATTGCTTTGATCTCTTTGGAGACGTCGATGTGGTTTTCTTCGGAGAGCTGATGCAGAGCATCTAGCTGATCCTTCAGACCGCGTAGCGGCTTTTCAAAGTCGAGCGCATATTTCTTATTCATAGGCCTGGTCCGGAAAAAGGGGCGAAATATGTGTAAGGGTGTTCGAAAGTCGAGGTTAAAGGAGGCTTTGATAAATACGTCATCAGCCGATTGCAATTTCGTCCTGCGCGGCGTCGGGGTTCTTAAGTTGATCTTTCCATCCGGCGATTTTCGCCTGCGCTCCGAATAGCTCCGCTTTTTCTTTCGAGCCAAGTTCGAGCCAGATTCGCGAGAGGCTGGTGTTTATGAAAAGGTCGTCCGGTTTTATGCCGTGGGCTTTTTCGGCGGCCTTCAGGGCTGCGTCGAAGTTCTTCTCGGAGTAGTGGATCTCGCAAAGAGCGTGCCAGCCAGCGAAGCTGTCGCTCGTGCTTTCGAGAAGCGATTCGAGCTTCGAGATAGCGATGTTGGAATCACCCATGGTGAAGTCGAATGTCGCGTCTTCGATTATACCCTCGATATCTTTAGGTTTGGTCATAAATTAGTGCGGGAGCTGGCTGAACTGACGCAAACCGTAGGAGAATGTTCAATATTTGTCCAGCGATGAAGCCTTTTTAAAGCGATGATTTATAGAATGAGCATGGCGTCGCCGTAGCTTAGGAAGCGGTACTCCATTCGAATAGCCTCTGCGTAAATCCTTTTTAGCCAATCGATTCCGTCTGTTTTTTCAGGTGAAAGCAAACCGGATACGAGACAGAGCAATGTAGATTTCGGCATGTGGAAATTGGTGACTAGGGCGTCGACGCCTGCGAAAGTGACAGGAGGGTAGAGGAAGAGGCCCGCTTCGCTGGTAAATCCTGCGTCGTAGACGCTATCAGTCTTTCTCAAATAGTCTTCCACTGTTCGAACACTGGTCGTGCCGATGCAGATGCGTCGCTGGTTTTTCGCGGGGGCCTGCCTCAGGGCACGTTGAGCTGTGGCGGGAATTTCGTAGATTTCGCGGTGGATTTCGTGGTCTTCAACGGATCCTTCGTCGAGCGGTTTGAATGTGCCCATGCCCACGTGAAGAATGAGGTCGTGGAAGGTCGCTCCGGTTGATTCGATAGAGCGTGTGAGTTCTTCAGTGAAGTGAAGGCCGGCGGTTGGGGCAGCGGCTGCGACCGCTTTTTCGCTGTGGGCGTAGATTGTCTGATACCGGTCTTTGTCGTCAGGATCGCGGTTGTCTTCGCGTTCTCGCTCGATGTAGGGAGGCAGAGGCATCTTCCCCAGTGTCTCGGCGATACGGGCTACAGAGGATCCCTGGGGGAGTTCGAAGCGGACTCGGTATTCGGCTTGTTCGTTTTTTTCTTCGACTGTAGCGGAGAATGCATCCTCGAGGGCGAAGGTGGAGCCGACGGGTAGTTTGCGGCCAGGTTTGAGGAGGCACCACCAATCTTCGCAGTTCGATTTGGGATCGGAGCTGCCGGGCCTGAGGAGGAGGCATTCTACGCGTCCGCCAGTTTGGCGATAGGCGAAGATTCGAGCAGGAAGTACGCGAGCTGCATTGCGGAAGAGATGATCGGAAGGGCGAATGTAGTCGATAAGATCGCTGAAGTGGCGGTGTTCGATCGTCCGGGTATCGCGATGGACGACGAGCAAGCGAGAGGCATCGCGCTCTGCTGCAGGTTGTTGCGCGATTCGCTCGCGTGGGAGGTCGTAGTTGAAAAGTGACGTTTCCATTGAAAAAGGCACGGAAGTGTTTCATAGCCAGAAGGCGAGTCGAGTGCTTATTCGAGGGGGGTGAATTTTTCCAAAAAAGCCCTTGATCTTTATTATAAATGTATAACTGTATGCGACCTTCTTACAGGCCTGTGGTAGGATACTCAAGCGGCCAACGAGGGCAGACTGTAAATCTGCTGGGGAAACCCTACACAGGTTCGAATCCTGTTCCTACCACCACTTTCCCAATGCGAAAGTTATACACGAAGATATCCGTAAGTATCTGTTTATCAGCGAATAAAGAAGTGCAAAGCACAGAGGTTTTGCTCAAAAGGTAGAGTTTCGTGTATAGATTTGTATAACTTTATTAGCAGTAGGCTTAAAGCAGAAACAAAAAAACCGCCTAGAAAGACGGTATTTTTCACACTAGAATGTACTAACTTTAGCATGTACGTTTTTTGATTTTACTAATCGTTTGGACTTTCGGGGGCATCTCTGAAAGAGCCTTGTTGATAGGAAATTCAATTGTTCCGATTTGATTCGGGGAGTAGGGCTATGAGTCGATTTTTGATGGTGCATGGCGCAACGATCCACTCAGCATTTGAAAAAACGGCTATCCGAGAAGTGATAGCCGTTGGCTCGCTCATTTGTAATGAGTGCGGGTAAAGGTGTGTTAGATGTTTTCGTGAATCGATCAGAAGGATTTATCTCATCCTACCAAGGGTCAGTGTCGGTCCCTTCCCTTTGG
>JABITN010000068.1 GCA_018700525.1 Opitutales bacterium | reverse complement strand
TTATAGGACAATTTCAAGACACCCGAATCAGCCTTGGCCAAGATCAGCAAATCATCCACGATCTTGTTAAGGCTATCAACTAATTCTATCTGATATTCCAAAGCGGTCACGCACTCTGGGGTCTTTACGCTCCCTTTCACTATCAATTCTTCGGCAGTCAACCGAATCAGCGAAAGCGGTGTTTTCAATTCGTGCGACGCATCAGCCGTAAATCGCTGCACCTGATCGAAGGATGCTTCAAGGCGATCGAACATCGAATTTAAAAAAGTCGCCAAGCGATACACCTCGTCGCCCGTATTCGACACTTCAATTCGGTCTCCTAGATTTTTGGCGGAAATCCGGGAGGCAGTCTCTTGAATTTTCGAAATCGGTTTCAACGCGATTCGACTTAAAAAATATCCAACCGCGACGCTCAACAAAAAGATCGCGATCGAACTAATAGCGGTCGCCTTCAAAAGATTACCCTTGAGCGCCTCCAAACTTCGAAGCGAAGACGCTATATGGATATCGTACCCGCCAACCTGATACTCCCCAACCCTGAGCAAGCCAAGCTCCGGATCCAAAACCGTTATCCGCCGCTCCCTGTGGACGATGTGAGGCAATTCAAGCCCTCCAAGATTATCCGAAACGAAAAACGTATCTTCATGCGAGTGGCCGACCTGAAAGAAAAACAGCGCTGCCCCCAGTTCAGTATGTTCCTTAATCGCCTCGATCGCCGCTTTGTCGTTTCCCTGAGCGACAAATTTGTCGATCCGCGGGCGAATTTCTTCGAACTCCTTATCATTCAAGAAATCGACGCCCTCGATGTAACTCGACTCAACTAAAAAACTCCCGAAAAACATGAACCCCGCCGCAGTGATCGTAGCGGCCAAGGCATACCAAATTGTCATGCGCGATGTGAGCGACTTCATGGCATCGAATAGCCAACTCCTCGGACCGTTTTGATCAGAGGTGGCTCGTGATGATCTCCCAAGTTTTTCCGAAGCTTGCGAATGTACACATCTATCAAATTGGTCTGCATGTCATAATGCGCATCCCAGATTTTTTCGCCGATTTGCGTACGCGTCAAAACCCGCCCATGATTCTGAAGTAAGGCCTCCAACAAGGCGAACTCTCGATTCGTAAGATCGATCCCGCGCCCTTCGAAAGTGACCGTATGCCCTAGTAAATCCATCCGAATACCTCGGTGCTCCATCACCGTTTGCTTCGTTTTGCTGGATCGGCGCAACTGAGAACGTACGCGCGCCAAAAGCTCTTCGAAGCTAAATGGTTTTGGCAAATAATCGTCCGCCCCAAGATTCAATCCGTTAATTCGATCTTCAAGCCTATCCCGAGCGCTCAATATTAATACCGGCTCATTGAAACCGCAACGTCGCCATTCTCGCAACAAGTCCAGCCCATCTCCATCGGGTAGTCCCAGATCAAGCACGATCATATCGTAATCACCCTCGCTCAGCAAATCGTTCGCCTCAGAGCAGCCAGTTGCCCAAGAGGTCGTATAAGCATTTTCATTCAGTCCTTTTACCACGAATCGGGCGACGCGCTTATCATCTTCTACAATTAGAATTCTCATGATTCAGTCTGATCCTCACGGAGCGATTCCAGATAAGCGAGAAGATCAACAATCTCCTTGTCCGTCAAACTCTCGTGCCCTGGCATAGATGTCCCCGCAATTCCGAATTTGATAATCTGGGCCAGTCGTATCTGTCGGTCCGCTTCATCCAATGAATCCGGAGCGAACCGAAAAGGTTCCAAAACCAAATTGCGCGGCGAATTTGCGAACAGAGACGCTGCCTGACCTTCACCCCGGCCATCAGAACCATGACACTGAGCGCAACTATTCGCAAAACTCCTCTGCCCTTCACCGAGATCGGCATGATCAATCCCAACACTCGGGTTCCAAGTCAAAACGTAATTCCACCATTCTAGCGAATCCTTTGCCACAAGCGTATCCAAATAGTCCAACAGAGCTTCCCCCTCACCTGTATGCCCCCGTTCGAACAAATGAACGTATGAAGGCATTCGACTCCCAGCGGTCAATAACTCGGGATTTATCAAGTGAGCTCGATTCCATTCTCGAGACCTACGTGCTCCGACATTGGATAGGTCCGGTCCTTGTCTCCGGTTTCCAATCAATAAGAAAGCATCATCTCCACCAGACTGCAAAGTTGCCGGACCCCATATTTCCGTATCCAAGGTACCATCGCGCACGTATTGAGAATGACAATTAATACACCCTTCAGCGATATAAATCCCTTGTCCATCGCCGGAATGACGCTCCCCTTCAAAGCTAACTGAATGCTCCAGAACGAAAACCGACCGTATCCCCATCGCGCTGCAAACGAAAATCAATCCAACTGCAAACAACTGAAACTCAAATTGCTTCACTGCGTTCGGCCCTCATCGTTTTT
>JABITN010000016.1 GCA_018700525.1 Opitutales bacterium | reverse complement strand
TCGCAATTGCTGGATCGTTTTTGAATATTCGTTGGAATTGGCGAGGTTGTTCATTTCGGTGGGGTCTAAAAGCTGATCGTAGAGTTCCGTTCCTTTATCGCCTTGGTTTCCCCATTCGATATAGCGCCAGCGGTTGGTACGGACGCTGTAGCCAGGGGCGTCGACAAACAGCGTTTGGATAAAGGCGGGGCGGTCCCACTGAGTATTGGGTTGCGTAAGCAGGGGGCGTAAACTCACGCCTTCTAATTCGTCGGGTGGAGGGAGTCCTGCGAGATCGGCGATTGTGGGATAGATATCCACGAATTCTACTATGCGTTGACAATCGTGATTGTCGGTTTCGACTCCAGGCGCGGAGATGATCAAGGGCGCTCGAGCGGATTCTTCGAAAAGGCTGTTTTTACGCCAAAGTCCATGTTCGCCAAGATGGTAGCCGTGGTCACCCCATAGGACAATGATCGTGTTTTTCCTCAATCCCAGTTCGTCAACGGCGGATAGCAATCGTCCGACTTGCGCATCCACGAATGAGATACAAGCGTCGTAGGCCAATTTGCATTCTCGGGCTTCTCTTTGAGTTGTACCGAAGTTCGGCCATTCGGACGTGGAGCTTAAGGCGCCTTCTGGTACTTGATCTTGATAGCCAATCGGCATTTGCGGCATTTGGGTCTCGTCTATATTGTAGAGGTCGAAGTATTTCTTTGGAGCAATGTAGGGAGTGTGGGGACGGTAGAAACCGGCTGCTATAAAGAAGGGTTTGTCTTTGTGTTTCTCTAAGAGGCGAATGGCTTCGTCAGCGACTTTTCCGTCTGTCTGTTCTGTGTCATTGCCATCCGCTTTTAGGTAGCCCATGGTGTTGGAGATGGACAATTGCGGAGTGTAAATCGTCATCAGATGCTCTTCCCCTTTGTCTCGGCCGCGAGGATTTACGACTTCGCTCCAAGATGCTGGGTCATCTGATCCGCTTGTGCCGATATCTAGCGGGACGCGTTGATGAAATATCTTTCCTACTCGAGCGACGTAGTATCCGTTTTTTAAAAACAGTTGTGGAAGTGTTACTGCATCGGGAGCGAGCTCGCGGAATGACATTCTATTGTTAATCATGCCTGTTGTCTGAGGTCGAAGCCCGGACAGTACAGACGTTCGACTTGGGCCGCAAGAGGGGTACTGGCAGTAGGCTCTGGCGAAACGAATTCCTTCACTGGCGAGTTTGTCGATATGCGGCGAGGAAACATGATCAAAGCCATAGCAGCCCAGCCGTGTATTCAGATCATCAATTGCAATGAAGAGTACGTTGGGTTTAGAAGGGACCTCTGCGAACGCTGTGCAGCAGGTAGGTGCGAGCAGTAGCCAAAGGCGGATACGAGTAAAGGATGTCATCTATTTGCGTGCAAATCTTCTCGAGTACTAACGCTGCCCTTCGGGATGGTCACAAAGAGGCACAAAATGTACAAAGCGAAATTCGAGAACATCGTGTTTCTTTGTGGTCAATCATTATCAATTTCTTGTGGATTACCAATGTCCGTTTTAGTATGCTGGTAGAGTTCGATTCCATGTTCATCGCGGAAATCGAATGTTAACTTGGGTTTAGCTGGTCCTTCAGCCGGAGTGGTTCTCACCAGTAGGAATCCGCCGGATCGAGGGTTTTGGGTGTATGCTTGTTTGATGGTACCCTGGGGGTCGGTGGAGTTAGGGTCGCCGGGATTAACACCTAGTCGAGAATTGGTGTCTGTGAGAGCACCGCTAGAAAATTCTTCAATTCCTTCAGGTGAAATTGAGTGATACTGCCAATGTCGATCGCCGCATACTATGTAGAAGTGTTTCTTGTCTAAACCGGTTTCGATTAGCCAGGAAAAGAATTCGTCTCGTTCGGTTTGGAACCCGCCAATATCTGCGTGATTGTCGGTTTTATGAAGCGAGTCGGGCCCAATCATAGGAGTTGGCGAAATCATTATTTTGAAAGTGGCGTTGCTGGAGACTAATGTGCGCTTTAGCCATGCTTTTTGCTCGGTTCCCCAAATGCTCTTTTCGGGTCCATCTGTCATGGCATTGGGGCTGCGGTAAATTCTATTTTCCATGAACCAAATTTGTAGATCCTTGTTGATTCGGTGGGTTCGGTATGTTTTGGCGGATTGGTTTTCAGCGGGAGCGATGGGAAGTTGTTCCATCAGTATTCGGCGCGCCAATTCGGGAGATGGATCATAATCTCCGGAATTGTCGCCGTCATCGATGCGGTAGTCGTGATCATCCACTTCCCAGAAGGTGGGTACTTCGGCGAACAAATCGTGAAACCTTGGCTGAATGAACTGTTCATGCCACTTTTGTCGCATTTGAGTCGTCGTTTCCGCTCTCGGTTCCTTGGGTGTATCATAGTAGATCGTGTCGCCAGTACCGACGAAGAAATCGGGTTTCAAGTCTAGCAAGGTTTTCAGGGCAGGATAGCCTAGTTTTTTATCTTTTCCCGAATAGGGTTTTGGGAGTTCGGTAGCATTATGCAAAAGATGGATACTGCCATCGATTCGATTATCACCGTGGAATTTGGCGTAGTTCATGCCGGTAACGACTACGAACTCTACGGGATCTGAGCTCGTCGGGCCGGGGTGTGTTTTAAACGTGCCGCTAGGTCCCTCGCGTAGTGTCTTCGGGCTGGTCCCGGTTCTGGTTTTACAGCGATATTCCGTATTGGCTTGAAGATCGGCCCACGATGCACGGGCGATGAAATCCCTTTCTGCAGTAGCGTGCACGATTTGAGGAGGATGTTTCGTTTTGCCATCGGCGGTAGTAAGGGTAAATTCGACTAAGCCCGGCATCCCATGGACATCGTTGTCGATCAAGCGATCTTCGATGGTGAGGCGAACCTGAACTAGAGCGCTTCGATCGGTTACTTCGCCGGTCATAATGCCCATCCCAGCTATCGGCTCTTTCGACTGACTACAGCCGCTTGCGATTAGGATGAGCACGATTGCGGTGCTGCAGATGGACGCTGATTTGCTTTGGAGGGATTTGGGGAAGAGTCGGAATGTAGACATACTCATTTTAGCTAATTGCAAAGAGGGGTAATCTCAATTGTTTTATCCGCTTAGTTTGCGATTGCGTGGAAATTGGATTGTGGGATTGTTGGTCTTTTCAACTTACCTCTAACCTAAGTTTACAGGACTATGAATGCAGAAGCGAAAATCGCCGAATTGAATATCGAACTACCTCCAGCGCCTGCTCCTATGGGCGTATACAAGCCCATCGTCATTTTGAATGGCGTGGCTTATCTTTCAGGACATGGTCCCTTGCGATCGGATGGAACTCTCATAAAGGGACGAGTGGGGTCGGAGATCGATCAGCAAGCGGGGTATGACGCAGCTCGACAAACAGGATTAGCAATGCTCGCGACGCTTCGCTCGGCTTTGGGGTCG
>JABITN010000146.1 GCA_018700525.1 Opitutales bacterium | reverse complement strand
GGGCGATGCCACGCGAAACGTTGCGTATACAGAATGCGCTGTCGGTCCGGGAGATTGTTTGATCGACGGCGAGATTACTCTAGATCGACTGGGCGAAACCGCTGCGTCTCTCGAGTTCGGTCGAGATCGGTTTGGGTTCGATAGTCGAGCGGGACGTTTTTTCCTAGAGGGAGAGACTTTTGGGGATGCTCGGTTCTTCGCTCGGAATGCTGAGTACATTCGCGAGGGCTCACCATTTCGGTTCAGGTTGAAGCGAAAAGGCAAGCATTTGGAGCTTAGTATCGATGGACATGCAATCGTACGTCGCACTGATGATCCGCGTCGTGATATTGGCCGGATTGGCTTGAGGCCGATGCGAAATGGGATTGAAGTGGTCTCGTTCGAGGTGAATGGGAAAGCGGTGGAATTGAAGAGCTCGGAAGATTACTAGCTTGGTAATTATTTACCAGTGGCAACTGATTATCGCCGTTCGCGTAAGTTGTGGTATGATGGGGGCAATGCGTATCGCCTCATTGCCGCTAGCCCTGTTGATTGCCTTGTCGTCTAGTATTCTATTGGCTACTGAAAAGTCGAAGATGAACGTCGTGCTCTTTCTGATCGACGATCTCGGTTGGATGGATCTTAGCTGTCAGGGCAGCGACTACTATCAGACGCCGAATATCGATCAGTTGGCTGCCGAGGGCACGCGGTTTTCCGATGCTTATGCGGCCTGCGCTCTTTGTTCCCCGACGCGAGCGAGCGTTATGACCGGGAAGTATCCTGCCCGACTGATGCTCACGCAATGGCTGCCAGCGGGCCGGTGGAGCCCGAAGGAAAATAAAAAACGGGAAGGGCGTTTTCTGCGCGAATTGCCGTTGGAGGAATTTACGATTGCGGAGACTCTTCGCGAGGCGGGCTATGCGACGTTCCATGTCGGTAAATGGCATCTTGGTGGACCTCCTTTCTCCTTGCCTGCCCAGCATGGCTTCGATGTGAATGTGGCCGGCAGTGAGCATGGAGCACCGGGCGGATACTTTTATCCCTACACGGGGAAATGGACAGTGCCGACGACCGGCACTCCTGTAGTGAAAGTTACCCTACCGGATGGCCAAGAGGGCGAATACTTGACAGATCGATTGACCGATGAAGCCATTGGGTTGATTCGACAGAATCGAGAGAAGCCGTTCTTCCTCTATTTTCCGCATTACGGAGTGCATTCTCCGCATCAGGCTAAAAAAGAAGTGATCGCTCGTTACGAAGCCGTTCCGGAGAAAGAACGGCAAGGGCTGCCTGCTTACGCGGCAATGGTGGAAAGCATTGACGATAGTGTGGGTCGAATCATGGAGACGCTTCAGGAGCTTGGCATGGAAGACAATACTCTGGTGATTTTTACTTCGGATAACGGCGGGCAGTCCAAGGCGACAGATCATGCTCCGTTGCGGGCGAACAAGGGATCGCATTACGAGGGTGGGATTCGCGTTCCAATGATCATAAAATCACCTGGGGCGTCTAAGCGAGGAGCGGTAAATTCGGTGCCGGTGATTACGAATGATTTGTATCCGACAATTCTGGACGTGGTTGGATTGCCGTTGCACCCACGTCAGCACGAAGATGGCGTTAGCCTGTCACGCTTGCTCGATGGGAAGCGGTCGCTTGATCGTGAAGCGCTCTTTTGGCATTACCCCCACTACAACCGGCATCCGTTTAACGCGCCAGCGTCGATTGTTCGACGCGGTTCCTGGAAATTGATAGAGTTTTTGGAATCGGGAAAAATCGAACTGTACGATTTGTCGAATGACATTAGGGAAGCGACTAACCTCGCGGAAGCCCAACCGGAACGGGTAAAGAGATTATTGGCGGAGTTGCGAGATTGGCAGACCGAAGTCGGAGCAGAACCAATGCGAGCGAATCCTGATTATGAAGGAAAGTAGGGACGAAGTGTTTTCAGACTGTTGTACTGGCGGGTTGGTTGGGATTGAAACAGCGCGAGTCCCTAGTCTAGCTACGGCGTCGTTGATTCTGAGCTTCGCCGAAGGGCGGCGCGGCGTGGGATCTGCAATGAGAAACACCTTAAAGCTTCTCCTCGTTTTTCAATTCGCCTTTTGTCTTTTTCATACCGAGGCGCGGAGCGCTCCCGACGTCCTCTTTATCGTCGTCGATGATATGAACGATTGGATTTCGCTTCTCGATTCGGATTCGCCGATCAAGACGCCTAACCTTGAGCGTCTCGCGGATCGAGGTATGTTGTTCACGAAAGCCTATTGCGCATCGCCCGCCTGTAATCCGTCGCGAGCGGCAACGCTGACAGGTCTTAGACCAACGACTTCGGGAGTCTATGGGAATAAAAGCGATTGGCGCGGGGCCATGCCAACACGAAAGACGATTATGCAGCGGTACCGAGAGGCTGGATACGAGGTTAAAGGAGCGGGAAAGATTTTTCATCACCATCTCAATGGTGCTTTTCATGATCCCGAATCTTTCGATTCGTTTCAACCAATGGCGGCGCAGAGCATGCCTTCCGAAAAACTGAATAGAGCGCCTGAATACGGCTCGCGAAATATCGATTGGGGCGCGTGGCCTGCGGATGAAAAGGACACCATCGATTTCAGTACAGCTGACTATTGCATTGAATCGTTGAAGAATCCACCGGAAGGCAAAGCGCTGTTTCTCGCTTGCGGGATCTTCAAGCCGCACTC
>JABITN010000017.1 GCA_018700525.1 Opitutales bacterium | reverse complement strand
GACGTATCTTAACTAAGAACGTCGATGTTGGACAGTATGTTTCCCCGGGCAATCAATTGGCCCGTATTTACGCAGTGGATTTCGCGGAAGTTCGTTTGCCGCTAACCGCAACCCAATACTCTTTTCTCGACCTACCTTGGATTTATCGTGGAGAGAACGCTGCGTTGAGAGAAGGTCCATTAGTGACTTTGAAATCGACGGTCGGCGGAGACACTCACGAGTGGCGAGGCAGAATTGTCCGCGATGGGGGATCGGTGGATACGAAAAGCCGTCAGATGTTCGTCGTAGCTCAGATTCGTAATCCCTATGGACGCACGGAAGAAGGGCGTCCTCCTATGAAGGTTGGTTCATTCGTTCAGGCGGAGATTTCGGGCAAAACGCTTGAGGATGTTTATGTGATCCCACGTGTGCTTTTGCGTGAAAATGAGTATGTGCTGCTTGTCGACGGCGAGAATTACTTGGAACGCAAATCGGTAAACGTCGCTTGGGAAACCGATGATGTGATCGTGGTGGATAGAGGGTTGTCCGCAGGGGATAAGCTTTGTTTGACGGAGGTGCCTTTCGCTCTCGAAGGATGGCCGGTTAATGTGACCAATGAATCAGGCATTGAAATCGCGGCTGTGGTAGATGAAAGCGCTCCAGCAAGAACGCGTCCGCCAAGAGCGCCTGCCGGAGGCGGAGGTATCAGTTCCGTCGTTGATGGATTGATAGCTGTTGGAGGCGATAAATTGCCGGCGGAATTAAAAGCGAAGTTAGAAGACCTTAAGACATCGAACGATTTCTCGAAAATGCGGCCCCTCATGGGAGAATTCCGGGAATGGGCTGAAGCTAACGATATTGAGATGCCTACTGGCGGCGGCGGTCGCGGAGGTCGCGGTGGTGGCGGCGGTGGTCGCGGCGGCTTCTAGGATTTTTGAAATCAATCTTTTAGGGCGCTTTGAAGTGCTCTTTGGTATAATTAGTTTATAATAATATTAGAAATTAGAAGAAACCGGTTCGGGTGAGCTAGCGTTTGATATGCAAGTTCAGCGTTTACGGTATTCATTGAGATTTAACCCCAGCACCCATCATGCATAGCCTAATTGAATGGTTCACTCGCAACTCCGTTGCCGCCAATATTTTGATGGTCTCGATCGTCGCCACTGGCATCTACTCAGGACTCAAGAAGATCGTTCTTCAGGAGTTTCCCGACTATGCGTCGCGGACGATAAGCGTACAGGTTCAGTATCGTGGGTCTACGCCTACGGAAATTGAAGAGAGCATTGTTCTCCGGCTCGAAGAAAATCTATTCGATGTCGAGGGTGTGACGGAAATGGACGCTCGAGCCAGCTCCAACAGTGGTAGTGTATCGCTCACTATCTCCGATAACCACGATCTCAACCGCGCTTTGGATGAAGTTAAGAATCGAGTTGATACGATTCGTTCGTTTCCTATCGAAGCCGAAAGACCTCAGATTACGCTTCGTTCCTTCGAGGAACGCGTAATAACGGTTGTTCTTGCCGGAAATCTGAGCGAGCTGGAAATGAAGACTCTAGGCGAAAATATTCGCGATGAGTTATCGAATCTCGAGAGTATTACGCTGACTTCACTTAAAGCAGTTCGACCTTACGAAATAGCGATTGAAGTATCGGAAGCGACTTTAAAGGAGTATGGCCTTACGTTCGATACGGTGGTGCGTGCTGTGCGAAATCACTCAATCGACCTATCCGCAGGAAGCATCAAAACAGAGGGCGGTAATATTTTACTTCGAACATCTCAACAGGCTTATACGCAAACAGAATTTGCTGCTATTCCGGTTGTAACAACGGAGGATGGCACGCGTATCACGTTGGCGGATATAGCGCATGTTCAGGATGGCTTTGACGAAACGCCGATCGAATCGCGCTTCAATGGAGACCGTTCGATCGCAATTGATATTTTTCGAACAGGTGATCAAAGTGCTCTTGATATTGGAAAAACAGTCCGGGATTTTGTAGAAGAGAAGCAGAAGTTGCTTCCTACGGGCATTAATCTCTCGTTTTGGCAGGATGATTCGGCTCGGATTAAGTCGCGTTTAATGACGTTAAGGAACAGCGCCGCGATGGGGTTTGCACTCGTCTTGATTATTTTGTCTTTGTTCCTTCGCCCAACGCTCGCGTTCTGGGTTGCTCTGGGAATTCCAATCGCGTTTGCGGGAACGTTTTTCTTGCTCCCGATAATGGGTGTGTCGCTGAATTTGATTACGCTATTCGCCTTTATTCTCGTCTTGGGTATCGTCGTCGATGACGCCATTGTTACTGGAGAGAATGTTTATCAGCATATGCAGCGAGGTGAGAGTCCGCTGAACGCGGCGATTAACGGAACCAAAGAAGTTGCCATTCCAGTTATCTTTGGGGTGTTGACGACTATGGTCGCATTTTACCCGATCGCCACGATGACAGGTGGCCGAGGTAGCTTTTTTAAACAGATACCGGTTGTCGTAATTCCGGTACTTTTCTTCTCGTTGATAGAGTCGAAATTGATTTTACCAGCTCACTTGAAGCACTGCAAACACCTCGGAGACGAGACTAACAGTCGAAACCCGTTTGTACGGTTTCAGCGGTTTTTCGCAAATGGTTTAGAGAAAGTCATTCTGAAATACTATAAGCCTGTTTTGCATTTCTGTCTCAACTTCAGATACGCGTCGGCCTCCCTTTTCATCGCTTTGCTTTTCATCTTCGTAGGTGTGATTCTAGGAGATCGCTTGCCTTACAGCTCTTTCCCTCGTCTCCCTCGTGACAGCGTGAATATTAGATTAGCGATGCCTGCTGGAACGACTTTTGAGGCAACCCAGAGGCATATCGACCGTATCGAGAAACACGTACTGGAATACCGTAAAGAGTTAAATGAAGAACATGGTACGGAGATCATTACCGATGTATTCGCTACTACAGGGGGTAACCCGTTTGGTAG